>CAZTGV010000057.1:0-15303 GCA_964613475.1 uncultured Gemmatimonadota bacterium | reverse complement strand
GCTCCTTCTGCTGGCCGTGCTCGGGGGCGGCACCCCGGGCCTGGCGACGGTGGCCCTCGTCGTCTTCGTGGCGGCCGCCCTGGGCGGATTCGTGCTCTTCGCCTCGCACCTTCGGCGGGGCACCTTCCCGCTCGGCCTCGCGCTGGCGCACGGCGCGGCGGCGGTGCTCGCGTTCGTGCTCCTGCTGGCGGGGCTCTACCTCTGAGCGCGTGAGCGAACGCCCGCGCCCCGGGCGGCGCGTCGGCCTGCGCCTGGGGGGGCGTCCCGCGCAAGGCGCCCTGTGACGGCGGCTCAGACCCGCCTCCACGCCCACCGCAGGAGCGCCCAGGTGGCGCCCACCGCGATCCCGATCCACAGGAGTCCCCAGACCGCGGAGGGCACGCCGGTGAGGTCGGCCAGCAGGACGGCGTCGGACGGAAGCTCCGGCCGGTCCAGGACGTCGCTCTTGATGTCGAGGATCGCGTACAGGCAGCTGGTGAGCCCGAGCACCCCGAGCAGGGCCGTGGTGGCGGGGGGGCTGAGCCAGCGGGCGGCCGCCAGGAGGCCGCCGCCGAAGGCGACCCCGAACGCGATGCCGAAGGCGTTGCCGGTGTAGAGGAGCGCCAGCGCGATCACCGCCGCCCCGATGACCCCGAGCAGCGCGCGGGACCACCCGGGGCGACGCACGGCCGCCCAGAAGAGCAGCGCCCCCCAGCCGAGGCTACCCAGGTAGCCAGCCGACAGGGTGAGGAACGCGTTCCCCCCGGGACAGTGGCAGAGACCTCCCTCGTCGGCGGTGAGCACGATGGCCTCCACGCGCCCGCCGGTCGCGACCGCGGCCAGCGCGTGACCCGCCTCGTGCAGGAGGACGACGAACAGGCGGAGCGGCCGCACGACCGGCGTCTCCCACAGCAGCCAGAGCGCCACGAAGTAGGCGCCGAAGGCCAGCAGGACGTAGAGCTTCCGCCGCCTGCGGGGCTTCATGCGCCGACGGTCACCGCAGCAGCACCCACAGGGCGACGACGCACACGGCCAGCCCTCCCGCCGCCACGGCCGGAAAGGCCCGGTCGTACCAGGCGCGGCACGCCGCGAAGATGGCCAGGAAGACGAGGAGGGCCGCGTACACGGCCGCCAGCGGCGCGCGGAGCGCCTCCCCGCCGTCCAGCAGGAGGACGGCGAGCCCGGCGGCCAGCGCGGCCACGAACAGGGTGCGCTCGTCCGCCGGCGCCGGCCGCGGCCAGCGGGTGGCCGGAAGGCGACCGAGGAGCGACAGCGGCAGGAGCACCACCGCCTGCAGCGCGAGCGCGCCCAGCCAGGCGCTCTGGCTCGGGCCCGATCGCTCGAAGGCGCCGGTGAAGGCCGCGAAGCCGAGCGAGGTGACCGATACGCCAGCCAGCAGATAGAGCCCGTAGCCGATCAGCCGGCCGGAGAGCAGGCGGGCGCGGTAGCGCCCGGGCGCGTCCCGCCGGAGCCGCAGGTAGGGGACGGACTCGAGCGGCCACTCGGTCACCTCGGGCGGCGGCCACCGTCCGGCGCGCGCCCGGGCCAGCAGCCGGTCCGCCTCCTCGCGGGCCCGCGCCGCCTCTCCTTCCTCCAGCCAGCCGCGGCTCCGCGCCCCCCGGAACTCGTCCTCGTCCAGCAGGCGGGGCGGGCCGCGTGCGGGCTGCCAGAGATCGAGGAAGAGGTCCACGATCTCCCACCGGTCGCCGGTCAGGCGTGGCGGGCATACGATGTTCGTGTAGTGGCCGAGCAGGCGGCCGCGTGGGTCGTGGAACGCGGCCACCTCGTGCCACCGCCCCGGGAAAGTGAACCAGAGGAGCGCGGCGCCCGGCGCCAGCGTGGCGCCTCCCTCGATCGTCCGCGCCTCCGCGTCCGGCGCCCGGAGCAGGAGGGTGACCTTCCGGTTCGCCTCGTCCAGCAGGAGCTCCTGCCGGTAGACCCGGACGCGGTCGGGGGGGCGACGGAAGGTCACCGCCACCTCGGGCCCCTCGCCCGGGAGCGGGACGTAGGGGCCGGCGGCGCGCTGCAGGCCGAGCCGGTCGCGGAGCGCCAGCCAGTCCGGGGCCAGGGGCGCCTCCGCGTCCGCCCGCGAGCCCGTCAGGCGGGCCGCGTGAAGGTGCGGCCGCTCTCGGCCATCGCCTCCAGCCGCGGCGCGGGCCGGAACCGCTCCCCGTGCTCACGTCGGAAGGCCGTCAGCGTCTCGACGATCCCGGCCAGCCCCTCCACGTCCGCCCACCGGAGCGGTCCGCCCCGGAAGGGCGGAAAGCCCGTGCCGGTCACCATCGCCAGGTCCACCTCGTCGGCCGAGCCGACGATCTCCTCCTCCAGGGCGTGGACGGCCTCGTTCACCAGCAGGTACAGACAGCGGCGCCGGATCTCCTCGTCCTCGGGCGTCCGCGTCCCGAACCGGTGGGCGAGCGAGCGCCGGACCTCGCGATCCACCTCCTTCTCGCGGCCCTTCTCGTAGATGTAGAAGCCGCGGCCGTTCTTCCGGCCCAGGCGCCCCTCCTGACGGAGCAGCCCGATGACCGGCGAGGGCCGCATGCGGCCGCCGAACGCCTCCTCCATCTCCGAGGCGACGTGCTCGGCCACGTCGAAGCCGACCTCGTCCAGCAGCCGGCACGGTCCCATCGGCATGCCGAAGGCGCGGAGCGCCCGGTCGATCGCCTCCACCGGCGTCCCCTCTTCGAGCAGGAAGCCGGCCTCGTTCAGGTAGGGCGCGAGCAGGCGGTTGACCAGGAAGCCGGGCGCGTCCTCCACCACCACCGGCGTCTTCCCCAGCCGGACCACCAGCTCGAAGCCGGTGGCCAGCGCGGCGGGCGAGGCGCGCTCCGGCCGGACCACCTCCACCAGCGGCATCTTGTGCACCGGGTTGAAGAAGTGGAGGCCGATCACCCGCTCCGGCCGCGCGGCGGCCTCGGCCAGCTCGGAGACGGAGAGCGAGGAGGTGTTGGTGGCGAACACCGCCTCCCCATCGATCCGCTCCTCCGACTCGCGCAGGACGGTCTGCTTGACCGGCATCCGCTCCACCACCGCCTCGATCACCAGGCCCACGTCGTCGAACGGCTCGTAGTCGAGCGTGCCCTGGATGAGCGCGAACTTGAGCCCGACCTGCTCGGGCCCGAACACGCCTTTCCGCCCCGCCTTCTTCAGCAGGTCGTGCGCGTGCCGCAGCCCCGCGTCGAGCGCCTCCTGGTCCACGTCCTTCAGCACGACCGGCACGTCCCGGGCGGCGACGAGCTCGGCGATGGCGCCGCCCATCACGCCGGCCCCGAGGACCGCCGCCTTCCGGACCTCGCGCGCCCGGGCCCTCGTCTCCTCGGGGAGGGCGTGGCGGGCCTGCTGCCGGAGGAGGAAGAGGCGCACCAGGTTCCGCGACACGTCGCTCACGGCCAGCTCCGCGAGCCCGCGCGCTTCCACCTCCAGCCCCTGCTCGACCGAGGTGCCGTACGCCTCGCGGACGACCTCCAGCGCCTTCAGGGGCGCCGGGTAGCGGCCGCCGGCGCGCTCCGCCGCCCGCCGGCGGGCCACCGCGAACAGCAGCTTCCGGCCCGGTACCGTCTCCTCCAGCAGCCGATCGCGCAGGGAGCGCTCCCGGGTGGCCGGCCGGCGGCGTCCCCGGAGCACGTCCTCCACGAAGGCGGCGACCTCGGCGTCGAACCGGGTGTGGTCGAGGACCGCGTCCACCAGGCCGAGGCGGCGCGCCCGCTCGGCGGAGGCGGCGCGCCCGGTCAGGATCATGTCGAGGGCGGGCTGGATGCCGATCAGCCGCGGCAGGCGGACGGAGCCGCCGAAGCCGGGGAGGATCCCCAGCCGCACCTCGGGGAGCCCGATCTCGGTGCCGGGCCGGTCCGAGGCGACCCGGTAGCCGCAGGCCAGGACGAGCTCGGTGCCGCCGCCGAGGCAGCCGCCGTCCACCGCGGCGATCGTCGGGACGGTGAGCCGCTCGAGGCGGCGGAAGACGCGCTGGCCCTCGCGGCTCTTCCGGTACGCTTCCTCGGGGGTCCGGAGGTGCGCGATCGCGCGCACGTCCGCGCCCGCGACGAAGCGCCCTTCCTTGCCGCTCCGCACGACGACCGCCACCAGCTTCCCGGTCGCGATGCGCGACTCCAACTCCCCCAGCCGGCGGTCGAGCTCTCGCATCACCGGCTCGGTGAGCAGGTTCACGCTGGAGCCGGGCAGGTCGAAGGTGAGCCAGCCCACGTTGTCCCGGTCGAGTCGGAGGGACCAGGCGTCCTGTTCGTGCGTCATAGAGGTCCCGTTCCGTGGGGCGGTCCGTCCGAGCGGCGAAGGCCCGACCCCGCGTCGCGCGGGGCCGGACGGATGGAGCCGGCAGGGACTGGACCAGGCGGCCGGCCGAGCGCGGGCCGCCGGGCGGCGACCGCGGGCGGCCGCCGCGTCAGAGCCGGAGGCGGCGCTCCGCGTTCTCCGGCGTGAGGCGCATGGTGTCCGCCTCCGCGTCGAGGGGCACGTTCCAGTAGAGCTCCCCGAACGGCACCGACACGCGCGTGTGGACCCACCAGGGCGAGCCACTCAGGCGCGCCGAGGCCACGCCGTCCGCGTTCGTCGTGTCCACTCGGATCTCGCGGCCCCGCGCCTCCTGGATGCTGTCCACCACCTGCGCATAGTCGCTGAACGCCACGTCCTCCCACGACTCGCGGATGGCCCGGATGGAGTCCGCCCGCGCCAGGCTTGTCCGCTGGAGCCGGTCGAAGCGCTCGAACGCCTGCGTCCGCTGCTGGTTGAGCTGGCGCTCGCGGGCCTCGAGCTGGTCGAAGCGCTCGTACAGCCGCCGGTAGTCCGAGCCGCGCGGGTCCATCCCCTGCAGCCGGTTGGAGAGCTGCCGCAGCGTGTCCCGCACCTCGCTCCACCGCGTCTCGACGTCCCGCCACCGATCCTGCAGATCGGCCACGCTGTCGAAGGAGGCCTGCAGCTCCGGCGGGACCTCCGGCTCCGGCTCCTCGGCGGTCGCCGCCAGGGCCTCGAACACCGAGTCCCGGTCGAAGGGGAGGAACTCGACCACGGCGTCGCGGACGGGGGCGAACTCGTCCTCGTCGGCGCCCTCCGTGAACACCTGCACCCTGGCGTCGCCGCCGGGGCAGGCGGCCAGGAACGGGACGGCGCAGACGATCGCGGCGTGCAGGAGGAAGCTGTGACGCATCGGGTGTCGCTCCGGCTGCGAGAAGACGGAAACGGCGCGTCGCGGCGGTCGTGCCGCCATTTTGGCGTGCGGGAATCTAGACCCGCCCCGGAGCTTTTTCAATCGGGCGAGAAAGGCGCTCCGGGCGCGCGGCGTCCATCGGTCGAGCGGCCGGGGAGGAGGAGGCGGTCCGATCCAGCCGCCGGGGAGCGCCGAGATCGACGCGGGCGGGTCCAGGCTCAGCGGCGGACCGAGCCGTCCAGCAGGTAGCGCAGCGGGTTCACGGCGCGGCCCTCCACCTCCACCTCGTAGTGGAGGTTCGGCCCCGTGGTGAGCCCCGAGCGGCCCACCGTGCCCAGGACCGCCCCGCGCTCCACCCGCTGTCCGGGCCGCACCGAGATGCCGGCCAGGTGCGCGTAGCGCGTCACGTAGCCGTAGCCGTGGTCGATCTCGACCACCCGACCGTAGCCCGCCTCGTGCCGCGCCCGCGTGACCCGGCCGGCCGCCGAGGCGACGACCGGGCTGCCGGCGGGCGCCGAGATGTCGATCCCGGGGTGGGGCCGGCGGTAGCCGAGCAGGGGATGCAGGCGGCTGTAGCTGAAGCCCGAGCTGATCCACCCCTCCTCGCTCGACACCGGGAAGATGGACGGCCGGGTGCGGAGGACTTCGCGCTGCGCCGCCACCGAGTCGCCCGCCTCGGACAGGCTGCTGGCCAGAAGGGTGGCCCGCCGGAGGAGCTGGTCCATGTCCAGGCTCACCGCCTGCGAGGTCTCGGCCAGCCCCGGGCTGACGGCGTAGAAGGCGTGCTGGCGGAGGTCGGTGGGCGCCGGGCCGCCGACGCCGGCAGCATAGACGTCACCGTCCAGCAGCGGGAGACCCGCCAGCACCCGGAAGCGCTGGTCGCGCGCGGCGAGCTCGTCCAGGGCCTGGGAGAGGCGCTCCGTCCGCCGGTCCATTGCGGAGAGGCTGGCCACCAGGTGGCGGTTCTCCGCCTGGAGCCGCGCCAGGTCGTCCTCGCGCTGCCGGTCGCCGAGGAAGCCGAGCAGCCAGGCCAGGCCCAACGTGCAGAGGGCGGAGGCGAGCGCCACCGCCGTGTACGCGTAGCGGGGGCGGAGGCGGACGCTACGCACCCGGCCTCCCCCCTCGGGGACGAACTGGACCGTCCAGAACTCGGATCGTCGGGTGCTCCTCACGCGCGTCATGACCCTCCCGGTGCCGGTCGTCGGTCCCGGGAGGGCGGCGGCAGGGTCCGTTCCCGCGGGTCCCCGGCGGGCCGGATGTCGTCGTAACCGCCCGGATCCTCGCGACGTTCCGGGACCGCAAGGGTCCGAAAGGCGATTCGATGCGCTCCGCTAACGTGGCAATAATGTGTCCGAGACCGCAAAAAATTCGGGTCAGACTACCGACGCCCCGCCGGCGCTGTCAAGCGTGGCTCGACGCGCCGGCTTCGGGGCGGGGGAAGAGGACGGGGCCCAGGCGGACCTCGCGGAGGTCGCCGAGCGCGCCTTCCAGGCCGCGCGGCCCAGGCGGCTCGCCCGTCCCGCCCACGCCCCGCCACAAATCGCGGGCTTTCCCGGGCAAGAAGGGCGCCAGCATCGCCGCGCAGGCGCCGAGCGCGCGTACCAGCGAGCCCAGGATCGCGTCGAGCGCCGCGGGCTCCGCGCCCTCGGTCCGCTCGGCCTTCGCCCGCTCCCAGGGCCGCGCCTCGTCCACGTACCCGTTCGCCGCCCGCACGAGCGCGAAGACCGCCGCCAGCCCCTCGTGCAGCCGGTGCGCGTCCATTCGCGCGCGGTACTCCGCGAGGGCCTCCTCGCGGCGCTCGTCCAGCGGCGTGACGCCGCCGGCCGGCACAGAGCCCACGCGGTACTTGTCGACCATGGAGACGACCCGGCTCAGGAGGTTGCCGAGGTCGTTCGCCAGCTCGGACTCGTAGCGCCGATCGTATTGCTCCAGGAAGGCCTCGCCGGAGGGGAAGTCGCGGTCCCCGTCCCACGGGATCTCCCGCAGGAGGAAGTACCGGAGCGCGTCGGGCCCGTGGCGCTCCACCAGCTCGGGCAGCTCGAGCTGCCGCCCCGCGGACTTGGAGAGCTTGCCGCCCCCGATGTTCACGAAGCCGTGCGCCCACACGCTCCGCGGCGGCTCCAGCCCGGCGGACAGCAGCATGGCCGGCCAGATCACGCAGTGGAAGCGGGTGATGTCCTTGCCGATCACGTGCAGCGCGGCCGGCCACCAGGTCTCCCAGTCGCCGTCAGGAAAGCCGATGCCGGTGACGTAGTTCGGCAGCGCGTCGAACCACACGTAGGCGGTGTGGTCCTCGGCGCCGGGGAAGGGCACGCCCCAGGCGAGCCGCGAGCGCGAGGCCGAGATGTCCTCCAGCCCGCCCTCCAGCAGGCGCAGGATCTCGTTCCGGCGGCTCTCCGGCCGCACGAAGTCCGGGTGCTCCTCGATGTGCGCCAGCAGCCGGTCCCGGTAGTCGGAGAGGCGGAAGAACCAGTTCTCCTCCTCCGTCCACTCGATCTCCCGACCCGGGTGGACGGGGCAGCGGCCGTCGACCAGCTCCTCCTCCTTCTTGAACGCCTCGCAGCCGGAGCAGTAATAGCCCTGGTAGGTGGCCCGGTAGAAGTCGCCCGCCTCCCGGATGCGCTCGAGCAGCGCGCGGACGCCCCGGTGGTGGCGGGGCTCGGTGGTGCGGATGAAGTCGTCGTTCGAGATGTCGAGCGCCTTCCACGCCTCGCGGAAGGAGTCGGCGACCCGGTCCACCCACGCCTGCGGCTCCAGCCCCCGGGCCTCCGCCTCGCGCGCCACCTTCTGGCCGTGCTCGTCCATTCCGATCAGGAACCGGACGTCGTCGCCGGCCGCGCGCCGGTACCGGGCGATCACGTCGGAGCCGATCTTCTCGAAGGCGTGCCCGAGGTGCGGCTCGCCGTTCGAGTAGTCGATCGCGGTGGTCAGGTAGAAGCGGGCCATAGGGCGGGTCTCAGGCGCCCCGTCCGCCCCGCCGCGCCTCGGCCGTCTCCCGCTTCAGCGCCTCCAGCGCGACCGTGCGCGTCTCGCCGCCCTCGTCCTTCAGGGTGACGGTCTCGGCGAAGATGTTCCAGCCGGTGACCACCTCCTCGCCGCGGCCGGTGCGCAGGCGCTGGCCCTCGGGCGGGAAGCGTTTCCGCGACTGCTGGTAGAACTCGTGCTCGTAGCGGAGGCAGTTCATGAGGCGCCCGCAGGCGCCCGAGATCTGCCCCGGGTTGAGGGAGAGGTTCTGGTCCTTGGCGAGCTGCAGGGTGACCGGCTCGATCCGCGGCAGCCAGGAGCGGCAGCAGAGCTCGCGACGGCAGCGGCCGATCCCGCCGAGGCGCTTCGCCTCGTCCCGCACCCCGATCTGCCTGAGCTCGATCCGCGTGCGGAAGGCGCGCGCCATGTCCCGGACCAGGGCGCGGAAGTCGACCCGCTTGTCGGCCGTGAAGTAGACGGTGAGCTTGTTCCGGTCCCACTGCCACTCGGCCTCGCTCACCTTCATGCGCAGCCCGTGCTCCTGGACGAGCTCGCGCGTGCGGCGACGGACCTCCATCTCCTGCCCGCGGAGCTGGTGCAGGCGCTGGATGTCCGCCGGGGCGGCCCGGCGCAGGACGCGGCGGGAGGGGGGTGGGACCGGCCGCTCGCCGACCGCGTCGCAGCCCCCCGCGCAGGTCGTGGACGCCGCGTCGGCGATCCGGTGGACGGTGCCGAGGTCCTGACCGCGGTCCGCCTCCACCACCACGTACTCGCGCTCGCGGAGCGGGACGGCATGCCGGAAGCGGAAGAAGTCGCGGCGGAGGCCCTTGAACTCCACCTCGACGATCTGTAGGCGGGCCGCCACGCGGGCGGGCTCGGGCCCGTTCGCGCGCTCGCCGATCGGGCGCGGCGGCGCCGGCCCGGGCCGCGCCGGGGGTGGCCGGCCGTCCCCGCTCACGCCTCCCGCCATTGGCCCATCCCGTAGTACTTCTCCCGCCGGCGCGCCACCAGCTCCTCCGGATCGAGCGCGACCAGCTCGCCGACGTGCCGCCGGAGCGCCTGGCCGAGCTCCCGCGCCGCCTCCTCGGGCTGCAGGTGGGCGCCGCCGGAGGGCTCCGGCACGACCTCGTCCACCACCTGCAGCTCCTTCAGGTCGGCCGCGGTGAGCTTCAGCGCCTCGGCCGCCCGCGGTGCCTCCTCCCGGCTCCGCCACAGGATCGCCGCGCAGCCCTCGGGCGAGATCACCGAGTAGATCGCGTTCTCCATCATCAGCACCCGGTCGGCGACCGCGATCCCCAGCGCCCCGCCGCTCCCGCCCTCGCCGATCACGCTGGCCAGGATCGGGGTGCGGAGCCCGGCCATGAGGAACAGGTTCTCGGCGATCGCCTGGGCCTGGCCCCGCTTCTCGGCCCCGATCCCCGGGTAGGCGCCCTGCGTGTCCACGAAGGTGAGTACCGGGCGGCGGAACTTCTCGGCCAGCCGCATCAGCCTCGCGGCCTTTCGATACCCCTCGGGATGCGGCGAGCCGAAGTTCCGGTGCAGGTTCTCCTTCATGTCGCGGCCCTTCTGGTGGCCGAGCACCATCACGGTGCGGCCGTCGAAGGTGGCCCACCCGCCGACGATCGCCGCGTCGTCCCGGTAGCGCCGGTCGCCGTGCAGCTCGATCCAGTCGTCGCACAGGTACTCGATGTAGTCGAGCGTGAAGGGCCGCTCCTGGTGCCGCGCCAGCTTCACCCGGTCGAAGCGGGAGAGACGCTCGAAGGCGGCGCGCTGCTCGCGGTCCAGCCGGTCCTCGAGCTCCTCGATCTCCTCGGCCACATCGAGGCCCTCGGTACGGGCCATCTCCCGTAGCTCCTCGATGCGTCCGCGCATCTCCGACCAGCCGTCCTGCTCGAGCGCCAAGGCTCCTCCTTACTCCCGCACCAGGCGCACCCGGTCGCCGCCGAACAGCGCCCGCAGGTCCGCCAGGAGCGCCGCGTTCGGCGTCACGCGCAGCGACCGCGAGATGAGCCGCGGCGGCTCCGCGCCGTTGCCGCCCTCGGCGCCGCGCCACCGGAGGAGGAGCGGCCCGTCGCCGGGCGAGCCCTCCGCCAGCTCCCGCACGCGCCGGAAGGCCTCGGGGTCCAGCTCGTCCCCCGGCCACAGCTCGATGCACACCCCCACCCGCCCGCTCCGCCGCACCTCGGAGAGCGGCCGGACGGAGTCCACGAAGATGGGCGGGTCCTCTTCGTCGCGCGAGTTCCCGGACACGGTTCCGGCGATGAGGACGGGCGCCTCGGCGGTCAGGAGCTCCCGGTGCTCCTGCCAGGTGTCGCCGAAGCAGAGGGCGGTCGCGGTGCCGCGGAAGTCCTCGATCGTGAGCCTCGCCCACTCTCGGCCGTCCCGCCGCGAGGTCCGGACCGAAGCCTCGGTGACCACGCAGGCCACCTCGACCGACCGGTCCCGGTGCTCGGCCAGGTCCGCCGTGCTCGCCTGGAGGGCGTAGAGCTCCACCAGCTCGCGGTAGCGGTCCAGCGGGTGACCGGAGGTGTAGAAGCCGATCCGCTCCTTCTCCTCCTTGAGCCGCCGCTGCTCGGTCCAGGGCTCCACCTCCGGAAGCTCCGGGGCCGGGCGCTCCGGCCCGCGGCCGAACAGCGAGGCCTGCCCGCTCTCCCGCTCCCGCTTGCGGAGCTGCGCCTCGTTGAGGAAGACGTCCAGCCCCTCGGCCAGGGCGGCCCGCGAGCCGAGGTGGTCCAGGGCGCCCGCCCCGATCAGCGCCTCCACCACCCGCTTGTTGTTGAGCCGCAGGTCGATCCGGCACAGGAAGTCGAGGAAGCCCTCGAACGGCTTCTCCTCGCGCGCCTCGATGATCGAGCGGATGGCCGAGTGCCCCACGCCCTTGATCGCCCCCAGCCCGAAGCGGATCCGCTCGTCGTCGACCACCGTGAAGCGGTAGCCGGACTCGGTCACGCTCGGCGGCAGCACCTCCATCCCCAGGCTCCGCGCCTCGGCGATGTAGGCGACCACCTTGTCCGTGTTGCCGATCTCCGAGGAGAGGAGCGCGGCCATGAACTCGGCCGGGTAGTGCGCCTTCAGCCACGCCGTCCGGAAGGAGAGGATCGCGTAGGCGACGCTGTGGGCCCGGTTGAAGCCGTAACGGCCGAAGGTCCGGATCAGGTCGGCGATCTCCCGGGCGCGCCCCGGCGCCACCCCGCGCTCGACCGCACGCCCACGGAAGTCGTCCAGCACCTTCTCGGTGAGCTCGGCGTCCTTCTTCCCGACCGCCTTCCGGAGCACGTCCGCCTCGGCCAGGGTGAAGCCGGCCAGCAGGTTCGCCACCCGCATCACCTGCTCCTGGTAGGTGATGACCCCGTAGGTGGGCGCCAGCACCTCCTCCAGGTCCGGATGGGGGTAATCCACCGGCTGGAAGCCGCGCTTCCGCTGAATGAACACGTCCGTCATCCCGGAGTCGAGCGGCCCCGGGCGGATGAGCGCGTTCACCGCCACCAGGTCCTCGAAGCGGTCGCAGCGCATGGCCCGGAGCTTCTCGGTGGCCAGCGACGACTCGAACTGGAAGACGCCGCTCGTCCGGCCGCCGGCCAGCATCCGGTACGTTTCGGGATCCTCGAGGCCGATCTCGTCCCAGTCGACCGCCACGCCGTGCCGCTCCCGGATGGCGCGGGCCGCGTCGTGGATCACGGTGAGCGTGCGCAGGCCGAGAAAGTCCATCTTCAGCATGCCCGCCTTCTCGAGGGCGGTCATGTCGAACTGGGTGATCACGGCCTGCTCGGCCCCCTCCTCCTCGGCGGCGCCTCCGCCGTTCCGGCTCCCATTGCGGGCGCTCGCCTTCGTGTCGATCGCCACCGGCACGTAGTCGTGCAGCGGCCCCGGCGCGATGACCACGCCGGCGGCGTGCACCGAGCTGTGGCGGGAGAGTCCCTCGATCTTCATCGCGTAGTCGAGGAGCTTCCGGTACCGGGGGTCCTCCCTGTAGAGCTGCTGGAGCTCGCGGACCTTCTCGGTCGCCTCCCGCACGGTGAGCGCGTAGCCGGGGCCGCTCGGGATCAGCTTGGCGAGCCGGTCCGTCTCCTGGGGCGTGAAGCCGAGCACCCGCCCCACGTCCCGCACCACCGCGCGCGCCTTCATCGTCCCGAAGGTGATGATCTGCCCGACCGACTCGTGCCCGTACTTCTCGCGCACGTAGTCGATCACCTCGCCCCGCCGCTCGTAGCAGAAGTCGATGTCGATGTCGGGCATCGACACCCGGTCGGGGTTCAGGAAGCGCTCGAACAGGAGGCCGAAGCGGAGCGGATCCACGTCGGTGATCCCGAGGCAGTAGGCCACGATGGATCCGGCCGCCGAGCCGCGCCCGGGACCGACCGGGATGTCCCGCTCCTTCGCCGCGCGGATGAAGTCCTGGACGATGAGGAAGTAGCCGGCGTAGCCGGTCTCGGCGATCACCCCGAGCTCGTACTCGAGCCGCTCGCGGGCCACCTCCGGGAGCGGGTCGCCGTAGCGCTCCCGAGCCCCCTCAACCGTCAGGTGGCGTAGCATGGCGGCGTCGTCCTCGAACCGGTCCGGCCGCGGGAAGGCGGGCAGGTGGTAGCTCGACTCGAAGCGCACGTCGCAGCGCTCGGCGATCGCCACCGTGTTCTCCAGCACGTCCGGCCGGTCGGGGAAGAGCGCGGCCATTTCGTCGGCCGACTTGAAGTACGTCTCCACCGTGTCGAAGCGGAGCCGGTTCGGGTCGTCCTTGTCCTTCCCCGTGCCGATGCAGAGCAGCGTGTCGTGCGCGTCGGCGTCCTCGCGCCGCAGGTAGTGGGCGTCGTTGGTCGCCACCACGGGCAGCCCCAGCTCCTCGGCGAGCCGGAACACCCCCTCGTTCACCTTCCCCTGGGCGCCGATCCCGTGATCCTGGACCTCCAGAAAGTAGCGGTCTTCCCCGAACCGGCGCGCGTACCACTCGGCCGTGGCCTTCGCGTCCTCCCAGCGGTCGGCCCTCAGGTAGGCGGCCACCTCGCCCGACAGGCAGGCGGAGAGGACGATCAGCCCCTCCGCGTGCTCGGCCAGCGTCTCTCGGTCGATCCTGGGCCGCCGGTAGAAGCCCTCCAGGTAGCCGATCGAGGAGAGGCGGACGAGGTTCCGCCATCCCTCCCGGTCCGCGGCGAGCAGCACCAGGTGCGCGTACTCGGCCGGGGCGCGCTCCGGCTTCTCCCGGGAGCGGCGGTCGCCATAGGCGATGTAGGCCTCGCACCCGAGGATCGGGCGGATCCCCGCCTTCCGGGCCTTCTCCTGGAACTCCCACGCGCCGTGCAGGTTGCCGTGGTCGGTGAGCGCCAGGGCCGGCATGCCGAAGCGGACCGCCCGGCCGACCAGGTCGTCGATCCGGTTGGCACCGTCCAGGAGGGAGTACTCGGAGTGGGTGTGGAGATGGACGAAGCCCGTGTCCCCGCCGGCGCGCGTCATGTCAGCAGCGGAAGGAGTTCAGGATCTCCCGCAACTGCAGCATGTACTCGTACTTCGGCGCGCCGGGCGCGTAGAGCCACGCGTCCAGGAAGTAGGTGCGCTCCCCGCACTGCACCAGCCAGGCGATGAAGGGGCCGGCCGCCGGGACGGCGCCCGATTCCTCGTCTTCCCAGATCCCGCTGGCCTCCAGCGCCGGCCGGCCGTTCCGCTCGAAGCGCTCCACCCGCCCCTGCGCCGTGTCGATCCGCTGCGGCACCACGTAGTGCTCCTGCCCCACCGCGCGTCGCCACTCGTAGGCGGCCTCGGCGGTCAAAGTGTCCAGCGCCTCCGTCCAGCTCACCAGCACGGAGCGGATGAGCTGGCTCGGGTCGGGGTTGTCGTTGCGGAAGACGTGCGTCGAGTCGCTGGGGACAAGGTGCCGGTAGACCTGCGGCACGACGAGCTCGAAGCCCGCCTCCTCTTGGAGCTGCCGCGCCAGCGCCGTGTCCCGGCCGGTCACGAACATCCGCTCCCGCGCGTAGTCGCGGAAGGCGCTGTCCACCTGCGCGTAGGCCTCGCCGAGCTGCTCGCGCCACGACTCGGCCGGCCGTTCCGGGTCCAGCACCACGGCCGTGACCGTCTGGCCGCGGGCGAACACGTCCCGCGCCTGGAGGACGGCGGGTGGGGAGGGCACCGCCCGGTCCGCCTCGTCGGCCGCCTGCCTCACCAACGGGTCGTCCGGCGGGCCGAAGAGGACGATGTTTCGGAAGCGGCGCAGCTCCGACCACTCGTCGGCCCCCGGGTCCACGTGGGTGACGACGAAGCGCTTCTCCTCGCGGGTGGTGAAGATGGTGGGCTCGAGGGCCGCGTAGGTTGTATCCTCGACCTGGGCCCACAGGTCCTCCGGCGCGACCACGATGAGGCTGTTCGCCTCACCCCAGGCCTGGGGCTGGCCACAGCCGGCCGCGGTCGCCCCGAGGGCGACGGCGGCGGCGAGCGGGACGGCCTGCCGGGGAAGGGAACCGGGCTGCGCGGGCATCGTGCCGCAAGCTAGGGGGCGGGCGGGAGACCGGCAACGCGGTCGGGCCGCCCCGGGGCGGCGTTTTCGGCTCCGCCGGTGGATCCGTCCCGCGTGGACGGCCCGGGCCGTGGAGCGACCGGCGGGCCCGTGAACCCCGCCCAGACGGCCGGTGTAGAGAGCGCCCCATGAACGACGCCGCCCCGCGCGCTTCCGGCGCGCCCGCAGCCCCCGCGTCTTCCGACGACCGTCCCACGGCCGCGGAGCGGGGTGCGCCCTCAGCCGGGGCGGAAGCCGGCGGCCCGGCCCGCGAGGCCGACGCGCCCGCCGGCCCGGAGCTCCGCAACATCGCGATCATCGCCCACGTCGACCACGGGAAGACGACGCTGGTCGACCGGATGCTCCAGCAGACCGGCACCTTCCGGGTGGGGCAGCAGGTGGAGGAGCGGGTGATGGACTCCGATCCCCTCGAGCGCGAGCGCGGGATCACGATCTTCTCCAAGAACGCCTCGGTCCGCTGGCGGAGCCCCGAGGGTCGGGCGGTCAAGATCAACCTGGTGGACACGCCGGGGCACGCGGACTTCGGTGGCGAGGTGGAGCGCATCCTCCGCATGGTAGACGGGGTGCTGCTCCTGGTGGACGCCTTCGAGGGGCCGATGCCGCAGACCCGCTTCGTGACCCGGAAGGCGCTGGAGCTGGACCTCCAGCCGGTGGTCGTCATCAACAAGGTGGACCGGCCGGACGCCGACCCCGAGCG
>CAZTGV010000056.1:4905-15353 GCA_964613475.1 uncultured Gemmatimonadota bacterium | reverse complement strand
CCTGGCCCACCGAGAAGGTCGGCATGCTCTTCGTGGTGGCGACCGCCCGGCCGGGGGTGAGCGCGGAGGGGCTGGAGGAGGCGATCGAGGAGACGCTCGAGCGCCTGCGCCGCGAGGGCGTGGAGGAAGAGGAGCTCCGGGGCGCGCTCAACCGGGCGCGGCGCTCGCTGGTCGGGCAGCTGAACGGGGTGGCCGACCGCGCCGACGCCTTCGCGCACGCGGCGACCCTGCGGGGGGATCCGGCCTACGTGAACGAGGCGTTCGGCCGCTACGCGGCGGTCGCCACGGCCGATGTGGAGGCGCTGGTTGGCCGGGTGCTCCGCCCCGAGCGCCGCGCGGTGCTCCACGTGGTGCCGGACGAGTCGTGATGGCGGGCTCGCGCCCGGCCGTGACTCCGGCGGGCGAGACCGGCCGCGCTCCGGACCGCTCCCGGAGACCGCCGCCCGGTCCGCGTCGGCCGCTCCGGCTGCCGACCTTCCGGCACGACCGCCTCTCCAACGGGTTGGCGCTGCACGTGGCGGAGAACCACGAGGTGCCGGAAGTCTCGCTGCGTCTGGTCCTCCAGGCGGGCGCGGCCGCGGAGCCCGACGGCCGGGCCGGGGTGGCGGAGCTCACCGCCCGCCTCCTCACCGAGGGCGCCGGCGAGCGGGACGCCCGCGGGGTGGCGGTGTGGCTGGATCGGCTGGGCGCGGCCTTCCACGCTTCGGTCTCCTACGACTTCGCGACCCTCTCGATGCACTTCCTGAGCGAGGTCACCGAGGAAGCGCTCGACTTCCTCGCCACCGTGGCCCGCCAGCCTCGCTTCGAGGAGGAGGAGGTGGAGCGGGTTCGGGCCGAGCGGTTGGACGAGATCGAGCGGGAGCGAGACGAGCCCGCCACGGTGGCCGACCACGAGCTGATCGAGGCGATCTACGGGTCGCATCCCTACGGCCGGCCGGCCGCGGGCACGCGGGAGGCGATCGAGCGGCTGGCGAGCGAGGAGATTGCGGACTTCCACCGACACCGGTACGGCGCGGCGGACGCGTTCCTGGTCGCCTGCGGCGACATCGCGCCCGAGGCGTTCCGCGCCGGCCTGGAGCGGCGGCTCGGGGACTGGCGGGCCGGGGAGGGACGTCCGCCGCCGCCGCCCGTACCGGAGCGTCCGGCCGCCGCGGGGAGCGTCCTGGTGGACCGGCCGGGCAGCCCGCAGGCGGAGGTGCGGGTGGGCACGGTCGGGGCGCCCTACGGCGCGCCGGACCAGTTCCCGATCATGGTGGCCAACGCCGTGCTGGGGGGTCTGTTCAACTCCCGCCTGAACATGAACCTGCGCGAGGAGAAGGGTTGGACGTACGGCGCGCGCACCGCCTTCCGCTTCCGGCGGGGCGCCGGCCCGTTCGTGGCCCGGACGGCGGTGGAGACGCCCGTCACCGCGCCGACTTTCGGGGAGATCCTGGCCGAGATCCGCGGGCTCACGGAGCGCCCGCCGTCGGATGAGGAGCTCCGTCTGGCCAAGAACGCTCTCACCCTGTCGCTGCCGCTGCAGTTCGAGACGAACGCGCAGGTGGCCCGCCGGGTGTCCCGTCGCATCGCCTACGGGCTGCCGGAGGACTACTGGGAGCGCTTCCGGGACCGGGTCGAGGCGGTGACCCGGGAGGACGTGCTCGCGGTGGGGGAGCGACGCCTCCACGCGGACGGGATGGCGCTGGTGGCCGTCACCGACGCGGCGACCGTCGCCGAGGCGCTGGAGGCGCTGGGCCCGGTCCGCACCCGTCCCGGGGGTTGACTTTCGGGTGGTTTTCGGTATCTTGAAGCCTTCCCACGGGGTCCCGATCGTGGCGCCAGGCGTGCTATGGATCAGGGAGGAGGCCCGCGGCTGAGCGCGGAGGGGCGGCAGGGCGGCCGGATCGACGGCCGGACGGTGTATCGGGGGCGGGTCTTCGACGTCCACCTGGATCGGGTCCGATTCCCGGACGGTTCCGAGGGCACCCTGGAGATCGTGCGCCATCCTGGCGCGGCGGCGGTTCTCCCCGTCCTGCGGCCGGGCGAGTGGGCGGGAACCGGCCACGGGATCGTGTTGTTGAGACAGTACCGGTACGCCGCCGACGGGCACGTGTGGGAGGTCCCGGCCGGCACGCTGGACGAGGGCGAGTCGCCCGAGGCGTGCGCGCGCCGGGAGTTGGAGGAGGAGGCGGGGCTCCGGGCCGGAGACCTCCGGTCGCTCACCCGGATCTACACGACGCCCGGGTTCATCGACGAGCGGATCCATCTCTTCGTCGCCTGGGACCTGGAGCCGGGGGTCGCGTCGCACGAGCGCTCGGAGTTCATCGAGCGGCGGGAAATCGCCTGGTCGGAGGCGCTCGATCTGGCCCGGACGGGGCGGATCACGGACTCGAAGACGTTGTGCAGCTTGCTGTTCGCCGCCTCTTTCGATCCAGACCTCCGCCGCGAGGCGGGGGGCGGATCGTGACGATCGAACACGTTGGCGCGTCTATAGAAGCGAGGGAGAGGCGGAGGTCGGATCCCTCCGCCCGCGCCCGCCGCCGGGCGGGGCCCCGGCGATCCGAGGAGAGGATCATGGCCAAGCCGACGAAGGCGAACCAGCGGTCGGCGACCCCGCAGCGGACCCCGCTGCGGGAGCTGGAGGACGCGGATCTCGTCCGCCGGTATCTGGAGGGCGAGCGCTTCGCGTTCCAGGAGCTCGTCCGTCGCTACCAGGACCGGCTGCTGAACTTCATCTACCGGACGATCGGGGATCGGGACCGGTCGGAGGACCTCGTGCAGGAGACCTTCGTCCGGGTGTACCGGCACCTGCACCGGTTCGACCCGACGAAGAAGTTCTCCACCTGGATCTACACGATCGCCAGCAACCTGGCCAAGAACGAGCTCCGGAACCGCTCCCGGAACCCGATGGTGCTGTTCCAGGCCATCAAGAAGAACTGGGACGCGGACCACCGACCGCTGCAGTGGGAGGATTCTTCCTACTCGCCGGACGACCTGTTCCGGAAGCGTCACCTGCGCGAGCAGGTGGAGAAGGCGGTGGAGGAGCTCCCGGAGCACCACCGGGTCGTCTTCGTGCTGCGGGAGATGGAGGGCAAGACGTACGAGGAGATCTCGGAGATCACCGGGGTGACCCTCGGGACCGTCAAGTCGCGTCTGAACCGCGCGCGCAACAAGTTCGCCCAGATCGTCGCGCCGATGCTGGAATAGCTCGCGGCGTGTCGCCGGTCGCGATCCGGACCGACGCGCGGGCGACTGGGGCGGCCGATCGGCCGCCCTTTTTTGCGCGGAACCCACCCTTTGCGCCCGAGTATGATCCTGCCGATCGACGGGTGCGGCGGCCGCGCGCGGACGCGGCGCCGCTTCCTCGGGGTTCGACTTCCGCTCCGGCAGGAGAGACGGGACGTCCTGACCATGCGGTGCGAGGAATTTCTGGAGGGGTATTCGGAGTTCCTCGATGGACGCCTGGACGAGCGGCGACAGGCGGCCTTCGAGGCTCACCGTGACGCCTGTCGCGCCTGCGGCCGGTACGATCACGTCGTACAGCGCGGCCTCGGCATCTGGCGCTCCCTTCCCGAGGTCGATCCCTCCCCCGATTTCGTCCCCCGCCTGCGGCACCGCCTCTACCACGTGGACGAGGAGTCCCGCGCCGCCCAGCACCGTCACCTCGGAAGCGCCGCGCTGGTCGCGGTGGCGTCCGTCGGCCTGCTCGCGCTCGCCTGGCTCCCCTTCGCGACGCGGGCCTCGGTCGAGATCGAGCTGCCGCCGGTCGCCGTGGAGACGCCGGGCCCGGTGACCGCCTCCCCGGCGGCGACACCGGTCGCGGCGGGGGCGGACGCGCCGGCGCTCTTCGGCTCCGGTCCCTTCGTCGTCCCGGCGGCGGGCGTACGGTACGAGACCTGGCCGCCGAGCACGGGGGACGGGCTGGAGTTCTTCTTCGACGCCGCCTGGAGCGGGGCGGCCGCCGCTCCGGTCACGGCCGCCCGCCGCCGATAACGCCGGCGGTGAGTCTCGCCGCCGAGTCCCGCCTCCACCGCATCCTCGAGCAGGGGGCGCTGTCGGGCGCCTTCTTCCTGCACGGCGACGCCGTGGCGCTGCGGGAGGAGGCCGCCGGCCGCCTCGCGGACGCCGCGTTGGATCCCGCCACCCGCGACTTCAACCTGGACGTCTTCCACGGAGAGGACGCGCAGCCCGAAGCGCTGGCCGCCGCGCTCGCCATGCCTCCGATGATGGCCGAGCGTCGCGTCGTGCGGGTGCGCGAGGCGCAGGGCCTGTCCCCGACCGGACGGAAGGTGGTCCTGGAGGCCGCCGCGGAGCCTCCGCCGAGCCTCGCCCTCATCCTCACGGCCACCATCCCGCGCGGCTCCAAGGCGGCGTTCTATCGGGAGCTCGAGACGCGCTGTCGGACGCTGGAGTGGGCGCTGCCGCGCGAGGAGGAGGTGCCCGGTTGGCTCATCGAGCGGGCGAAGGCCCGCCACGGGGCGCGCCTGACGCGGGATGCGGCGCAGGCGCTGGCCGGCGCGGTCGGGCCCGACCTGTCGCTGCTCGATGCGGAGCTCGAGAAGCTGGCGGCGGCGGGCGGCGACCGGATCGATCGCGAGCGGGTGGAGGCGCTCGTGTCGCGCACCCGGCGGCTGGACCGCTGGAGCTGGCTGGACCTGGTCGCCGCGCGCGACTACGACCGGGCGTTGGCGGAGATGGACGGGGTCCTGGCCGGAGATGGCGGCGTCGGGCTGGTCATGGGCATGGTGGACCAGCACCTGCTCGTCGGCGCGGCGCTGGAGGGCGGCGTGGGCTCCGTGCGCGAGGCGCTCTCCGCGGCCGGAAAGGGCTACCTCCAGTGGAAGGCGGCCACCTACGCCCGCCAGGCGCGGCCCTGGACGCCCGGCGAGCTGGACCGCGCGCTCCGGCTGCTCCTGCGGGCGGACCGGCGGCTCAAGACGGGCGGGGACGAGCGCGCGGTCCTCCAGGAGCTCCTCCTGGCGCTCCGGGGGCTGCGGAAGGCGGCGGCGTGAGACCGTCCGGCCCCCTCTCGATCGCGCTGGCGCTCCTTCTGGCGCTCGGCGGGATCGCGGTTCCGACGACGGGGGCGCTCCTCGCCCAGTCGCCGGCCGCGGAGCTCGACCGGATCCAGGCCGCCGCCGACGAGGGGCGGATCGAGGAGGCGCGCGAGGCGCTCGCGCGCTGGCGGGCCGATCACGGGGACGGCGCCGACCGCCGGGCGCTCCAGCGCGCCCGGCTGCTCCGGGCCCGGCTCACCGCGGATGCGGACTCGGCCCGCGCCGAGTACCTGTGGGTGGCGATCGAGGGGAGCGGGGACGGCGGCGCCGAGGCGTGGCTCCGCCTGGGGCAGCTCGACCTGACGGCGGGCGATCCCGACCGCGCCCTGCAGGACCTGGCGAGGCTCCGGGACGAGTACCCGGGCAGCCCGCTCGTCCCGGCGTCGTGGTGGTGGGCCGGGCTGGCCCATGAGGCGGCCGGCCGGCTGGAGGAGGCGTGCCGCGCCTGGCAGCGCGCGGCGCGCGAGGCGGACCGGCGGGACGACCCGCGGACGGCAGCGCGGGCCCGCCAGGCGGCGGGGCGCTGCGCGTCGGGCCACCTTCGCCTCACCGTGCAGCTCGGCGCCTTCCGGGAACGGGCGGCGGCCGAGGCGCTTCGGGAGCGGGCGGCCGAAGCGGGCTACGACGCCCGGCTTGAGCGGGCGGACGGGCTGCACAAGGTTCGGGTCGGGCGCTTCGGGGGCGCGGAGCCGGCGCGCGAGGCGGCCGAGCGGCTGCGGCGGTCGGGCTTCACCGCCGTCGTCTTGTCCGAGGACACGTGAGGACGAGGGCGGCCGTGAGTTCAGGGCCGGCCCCGGATGCGGCCGCCACGGCGGCCGAGGGAGCGAGGGCGCTCGGGAGCGCGCCGACGGCCGGTCGAGTCCGGACGCGCCCGTGACCCCGCCGACCGAGGGGCCCTGGACCCCGCTCATCCAGCAGTACCTGGACGTGAAGTCCCGCCACGCGGACTCCCTCCTCTTCTTCCGTGTCGGGGACTTCTACGAGATGTTCTTCGACGACGCCGAGGAGGGGAGCGGCCTCCTCGGCCTCACCCTGACCTCGCGCAACAACGGCGGCGAGCGCGAGGTGCCGCTGGCGGGCGTCCCGGTGCGGGCGGCCTCCGAGTACGTGCAGAAGCTGCTCGCGGCGGGGCGGCGGGTCGCGATCTGCGAGCAGGTGGAGGACGCGGCCGAGGCGGACGGCCTCGTCCGGCGCGAGGTGGTGGAGGTCATCACGCCGGGGACGGTCCTCGAGGACTCCCTCCTCGCCGCCGACCGCAACAACTACGTGGTGGCGATCGGCGGAGAGGGGCCCGGCGATGCCGCGGCGCCGGCGGCGTCGCCCGATACGGGCGTCGGGCGCCAGCCCGCGGGCGGCGGGACCGGCCCCGCGCTCGGACTGGCGGCGGTGGACCTCTCCACGGGCGAGTTCGAGCTCCGCGCCTGCCCCGCCGGCGAGCTGGCCGACGAGCTGGCGCGCCTGGAGCCGGCCGAGCTGCTGGTGCCCCAGGACCGGGGCGCCCTTCCCCCCGGGGCGTGGACGGTCACCCGGCGCGAGCCCTGGCGCTTCGACCCCGCGCTGGCGGCCGAGCGGCTGCGCGAGCGCTTCGGGGTCCGCGACCTGCGCGGCTACGGGCTCCGCGCCGACGCCGAGGATGCCCCGCTCATCGCGGCCGCCGGCGCGCTCGTCGCCTACCTGGAGGAGGTCCGTCCGGCCGGTCTCTCGCACCTCCGCCCGCCGCGGGTGGAGCGGGGCGGGCGGACCCTGCACCTGGACGCGATGACCCGGCGGAACCTGGAGCTGGTCGAACCCCTCCGCCCGGGCGAAGGGCGGAGCCTCCTCTCCGTCCTCGACCGCACCCGCACGGCCATGGGTGGGCGGCTGCTCCGCCGTCGGCTGCTTCGTCCGCTCACGGCGCGCCGGGAGATCGAGGCCCGGTTGGACGCGGTGGACGAGCTGGTGGAGGACGGCGCCCGGCGCGGGCGGCTCCGGGAGGCGCTCGGCCGGGTGCGGGACCTGGAGCGGCTGGCCGCCAAGGCGTCGGCCGGCCGGATCGCGCCTCGCGAGCTCCTCGCGCTCGGCGATTCGCTCGCCGTGCTCCCGGGCCTGGTCGAGGCGCTGGGGGAGCCGTCCTCGGAGCGGCTCGGCGAGCTCGCCCGCACGCTGGACCCGCTCGAGGACATCACGGCCGAGATCCGGGAGGCGATCGCCCCGGACGCCCCGCCCTCGCTGTCCGACGGCGGGGTGATCCGGGCCGGCTACTCGGAGGCGCTGGACGAGGCGCGCGGGCTGAAGGAGGGGGCGGTGGACGCCATCGCCGCCATGCAGGCCCGGGAGCGGGAGCGCACCGGGATCGACAGCCTCAAGATCGGCTTCAACAAGGTCTTCGGCTATTACCTGGAGGTCACGAAGACCAACCTGGAGCGGGTCCCGTCCGACTACGTGCGCAAGCAGACGCTGGCGAACGCCGAGCGGTACTTCACCCCGGAGCTCAAGGAGTGGGAAGAGAAGGTCTCCGAGGCCGAGGCGGAGATCGCGGAGTTGGAGGCGCGGCTCTTCTCCCAGGTGCGGGAGCGGATCGGCGGCGAGGTGGGCCGCATCCAGGAGGCGGCGTCCCGGGTCGCCGAGGTCGACGTCCTCGCCGCCCTGGCCGAGGGGGCCGAGCGCCACGGCTACGTCCGGCCCGAGATCGCCGACGACCGCGGTCTGGAGATCCGCGCCGGCCGCCATCCGGTGGTCGAGCGGACCCTGGCGCGCGAGGCGTTCATCCCCAACGACCTGGCGCTGGACGAGGAACGGCGCGTGGTGATCCTCACCGGACCCAACATGGCGGGGAAATCCACCATCCTGCGCCAGGTCGGTCTCATCGCGCTCATGGCCCAGGTCGGCTCCTTCGTGCCCGCCGACCGGGCGCGCATCGGCCTGTGCGACCGGATCTTCACCCGAGTGGGCGCCTCCGACAACCTGGCCGCCGGGATGAGCACCTTCATGGTGGAGATGACGGAGACCGCGACCATCCTGAACGGCGCCACCGAGCGCAGCCTGGTGCTGCTCGACGAGATCGGCCGTGGCACCTCCACCTACGACGGGCTCTCCATCGCCTGGGCGGTGACCGAGCGGCTGCACGGGCTCGGCGCCCGGACCCTGTTCGCCACCCACTACCACGAGCTGGTGGAGCTGGCCGACGTCCTGTCGGGCGTGGTGGCGTGCAACGTGGCGGTGCGGGAGCGAGGCGAGGAGATCGTCTTCCTGCACCGGCTGGAGCCCGGCGGGAGCGATCGCTCCTACGGAGTGCACGTGGCGCGGCTGGCCGGCCTGCCGCCGGACGTGGTGGGGCGGGCGGAGTCCATCCTGCGCGAGCTCGAGAACGGCCCCGTCGGCGCGGGCGGCCGCGTGGCCCGGGTGGCGGACGCCGCGCGCGAGCAGCTTCCGCTGTTCGGGGAGGCGATCCCGCCGGCGGTCCTGGAGCGGCTGGAGGCGCTCGACCCCGACCGCACGACCCCGCTGGAAGCCCTGATGGCGCTCGCGGAGCTCAAGCGGCTGGCGCAGGGCGACGCCCCCTCGTGACCCCGCGCGCCCTCGCCCTGGGGCTGGCCGTGCTCTCGCTCGGCTGCGCGGAGACGGTCCGGCCGGTGCTCGGCGGGCTCAAGATCGGGGCCGCCGCCAGCCCCTTCCACATGCCCGTCCTCGAGGACCAGGAGCTCCCCTTCGAGTATCCGCCCGACGCCTGGCGCCGCGGGGTCGGTGGCGAGGTGGTGGTCCGCATCCGGATCACCGAGAGCGGCCGGGTGGATTCCGTGCTGCTGGTGGACTCCTCCGGCCACGCGAGCCTCGATTCCGCCGCGGTCGCGGGCGCCCTGAAGCTGCGTTATCGTCCGGCCAGACAGGGAGACCAGGCGGTGGCGGTCTGGGGCACGCTCCCCGTCCGCTTCCCGCTTCCGGAGGAGGTCCGCTCACCGTGACCACCCGCCCATGCCCCCCCACGATCGACCGTCGGCCCTCGCGGCGGCGGGCTCGGCCCGCGCCGTGACGGAGTGGACGCCACCGCACCGTCGTCCATATCGGCACGTGCTGGAGACGGTCGGCTGGACGCCCCTCATCCGCCTGCGCCGGGTGGTGGACGGGGCGCGCACCCCGGTGTGGATCAAGGCGGAGTCGTTCAACCCGGGCGGGTCGGTCAAGGACCGGATCGGATTGGCCATCATCGAGGCCGCCGAGCGCGAGGGGCGGCTGGCCCCGGGGGGGACGGTCGTGGAGGGGACGTCCGGAAACACGGGGGTGGCGCTGGCCATGGCCGCGGCCGTGAAGGGCTACCGCTGCGTCTTCACCATCCCGGACAAGATGAGCGCCGAGAAGGTGCGGCTCCTCAAGGCGTTCGGCGCGGAGGTCATCGTGACCCCCTCGGCGGTCGCCCCCGACCACCCGGACTACTACGGCAACGTGGCCAGGCGGATCGCGGAAGAGACGCCGAACGCGATCCTGGCCGACCAGTTCTTCAACCCGATCAACCCCGAGGCGCACTACCGGACGACCGGCCCGGAGGTCTGGGAGCAGACCGAGGGCCGGGTCACGCACTTCGTGAGCTCGCCCGGGACGGGCGGGCACATCTCGGGGGCGGGGCGCTACCTGAAGGAGCGGAACCCCGAGGTCCGGGTGATCGCCGGAGACCCGGACGGCTCCATCTTCCGGCGCTTCTTCGAGACGGGCGAGAAGGGCCCGAACCTCCCGTACAAGGTGGAAGGGGTCGGGAACGACAAGATCCCCAGCACGCTGCACTTCGACGTGATCGACGAGTTCCGGACCGTGTCCGACCCGGTCGCCTTCCGGATGGCGCGGCGCATCACCCGCGAGGAAGGGCTCCTGGTGGGTGGCTCGACCGGGCTCGTCGTCCAGGTGGCGGTCGACGTGGCCCGGGAAGTGGACGACCCGGAGGCGTGCATCGTCTGCGTCCTGTGCGACACGGGCGAGCGCTACCTCTCCAAGCAGTACAACGACGAGTGGATGCGGGAGAACCGGATGCTCATCGCCGATCCGGCCACCGCCCGCTCGCTGCTCGACAGGAAGCGCGCGGCCGGCGGGCCTTCGCTCGTCTCGGTCACCCCGGACACCCCGGTGTCCGACGCGCTGGCGCTGCTCGACCGCCATCACATCTCCCAGATGCCGATCATCGAGGAGGGCCGCCCGGTGGCGGCGGTGACCGAGCCGTCCCTCATGGCGGCGGTCATCGAAGACCCGGAGCGGCTGCACGAGCCGGTGCGCGAGCTGGCGGACGGCGCCTTTCCGACCGTGCCGCCGGAGGCCGACCTGTCGCGGGTCAGCCAACGGCTCACGCGCGAGGTGCCGGCCGTGCTGGTGGTCGACGAGGCGGAGGGGGTGCTCGGCATCATCACCCGCTACGACGTGCTCCATCACTTGGTGGGCGCGTGAGCCGCC
>CAZTGV010000056.1:0-4805 GCA_964613475.1 uncultured Gemmatimonadota bacterium | reverse complement strand
GGGCGCGTGAGCCGCCGGATCCGGGTGGGCGTGCTGTTCGGCGGCGAGTCCGCGGAGCACGAGGTGTCCCTCCAGTCGGCGGCGAACATCGTCGAGGCGATCGACCGCGAGAAGTACGAGGTGGTCTTGATCGGCATCGACAAGCGCGGGCGCTGGCTGCGCGCCGACGACGCGCGCTTCCTCCTGGAGGTGGGCGATCCGCGGCGCATCCGGCTGGGCGCGGAGCGGGGAGAGGTCGTCCTGCCGCCAGGCCGTCGGGCCGGGGCGCTGCTCCCGTTGACGGACGCGGACGAGGCGCCCGAGCCGGCCCCCGGGCCGGATCGACTGGACGTCGTGTTTCCCGTGCTCCACGGCCCCCGCGGCGAGGACGGCTCGGTGCAAGGGCTGCTCCGGCTCGCCCACCTCCCGTTCGTGGGGTCCGGGATCCTCGGATCCGCGGTCGCCATGGACAAGGAGGTGGCGAAGCGGCTCCTCCGGGAGGCCGGCATCCCGACCCCCCGCTCCGTGGCGCTGCGGCGCCGCGAGGCCCCGCCTTCCTTCGAGGCGCTGACCGAGCGGCTCGGCCCGACCCTGTTCGTGAAGCCGGCCAACCTCGGCTCCTCGGTGGGGGTACACCGGGTGCGGGAGGCGGCGCAGCTGGACGCCGCGCTCGAGGACGCCTTCGCCTACGACCGCAAGGTGCTGGTCGAGGAGGCCGTGCGGGGGCGGGAGGTCGAGTGCGCGGTCCTCGGGAACGAGGAGCCGGCCGCTTCCGTGCCGGGGGAAGTCGTGCCGCGACACGACTTCTACTCCTACGAGGCGAAGTACCTGGACGAGGCGGGCGCGGAGCTGGTGATCCCGGCGGACCTGCCGGAGGAGACGGCCCGGAAGGTGCAGGCGCTGTCGGTCGCGGCCTTCCGCGCGCTCGGCTGCGAGGGGATGGCGCGGGTGGATTTCTTCCTGCGGGCGGACGGGGAGCTCCTGGTGAACGAGCTGAACTCGATTCCCGGCTTCACCCGCATCAGCATGTATCCGAAGCTCTGGGCGGCGAGCGGCATCGGCTACGCCGAGCTGATCGACCGGCTCATCTCCCTGGCCCTGGAACGGGACGCGGCGGAGCGGGGCCTGCGGTCCTCGTACCGGATGTAGCGCGGGGCGGACCGCCGCGGTCGGAGGGACCGCACCGGAGGGCGGCGGTCGAGCGACGGCGGCCGGATGGAGCACGCTCGCCAGCGAGGAGGACGAGACATCGTGCGAGCACGTCGGAGGTCGGGCTATCGCCCCGGCTTCGGAGGGTTCGGCGGGGGCGGCTTTCCGTTCGCGCTGACGTTCTGGGTCAAGTGGCTGCTCATCGCCAACACCGCCGTCTTCCTGACCATGGCGGTCGGTCTCCTCCCCGGCGGCTGGGCGGTGCGCCACTTCGGCTTCTCCCTCCAGACGCTCCCGACCCACCCCTGGTCGCCCCTCACCTACATGTTCCTGCACGGGGGCTTCTGGCACCTGTTCGCGAACATGGTGGGGCTCTTCTTCTTCGGACCGCCGCTCGAGCGGGCGTGGGGGAGCCGCTACTTCCTCCAGTTCTATCTGGTGGCCGGCCTGGGCGGGGCACTGTTCGCGCTTCCGCTCTATCCGGTGATCGGCGCGCCGTTCGTGATCGGCGCCTCCGGCGCCGTGTTCGGGCTCCTGCTCGCCTTCGCGTTGAACTGGCCCGAGGCCCCGATCTACATCTGGGGGATCCTGCCGGTGAAGGCGAAGTGGTTCGTGGCCGTGCTCGGGGGCCTCGCCCTCCTGGCGACGGTGGGCGGGGGCGGCGGTCGGACGGCGCACTGGGCGCACCTGGGGGGGCTCGTCACGGGCTTCCTCTTCCTCCGCTTCGGCGACCACCTGGCGCGGGCGAGGCCGCTGGAGCGGCTCCGGGCCGGCCTCGGCCGGCTCTTCCAGTCGGAGGAGGACGAGGACGCGACGGCGTCCGCCACCCGCTTCAGCCCTCGGTCCCGCTCCGCCGGCCTGGCGCCGCGCTCTCGGCGGCGCCGCAACGGGGTGGACGGCGACACGCTGGACGAGGTGGACCGCATCCTGGACAAGATTCGCGAGAAGGGGATGGACTCGCTGACCGACAAGGAGCGCGCCTTCCTGGACGAGGTGAGCCGCCGTTACCAGAAGACGCCCTGAGGCATATGCGGCGGCCGCCGCACGCCTCGCAGGGCCGCCGCTTCGCCCTTTCCGCCGCCCGAGCCCTCCTCTAGAATGACATCCCCCTCCGGGCGAGGGGCCCGGAGGTCACCCCGATGACGCTCCCGAAGGAGGTGTCGATGGCGCCGTCCGCCACCAGCTACGAAACGAAGGACATCCGCAACGTGGTCGTCTGCGGTCACGGAGCGAGCGGCAAGACGACCCTGGTGGACGCGATCGCCTACATCGCGGGCTCCGTCGGCCGCAAGGGCTCGGTCGAGGGCGGGAACGCCCTGACCGATTTCACCCCCGAGGAGATCCAGCACGGCCATTCCATCAACCTGGCCGTGGCGACGGCGCACTGGATGGGGGCCAAGCTCAACCTGATCGACACGCCGGGCTACCTGGACTTCTTCGGGGAGGTGAAGGCCGGGGTCCGGGTCGCCGACGGGGCGGTCGTGGTGGTGGACGCGGTGAACCGCGTGCAGGTCGGCACGGTCCGGGCATGGCGGGCGTGCGAGGAGCGGGGGCTGCCCCGCATTCTCTTCGTCTCGGCCATGGACCGGGACACGGCGTCCTTCGAGCGGACGTTCGAGCAGATCAAGAAGTCGCTCTCCGAGGCGGCGATCCCCGTGGAAATCCCGATCGGCTCGGGCGACGCGTTCCGCGGAATCGTGAACCTCTTCTCCGAGAAGGCCCACCTGTACAAGGGGGGCGAGAAGGGGGTGTACGAGGAGACGGAGATCCCGGACGAGCTGCAGGCGGGGGTGGAGCGCTACCGGACCGAGCTCATCGAGACGATCGCCACCACCGACGACGCGCTCCTGGAGGCGTACCTGGAGGGGGAGGAGCTGGACCGGAGCCGGGTCCTGCGGGCGATGGCCGCCGCCATGCGGCGGGGCGAGCTCTTTCCCGTGTTCTGCGGCGCGCCGAGCTCCGGTCGCGGGGTGCGCGCGGTGATGAACAAGATGGTGGAGCTCCTGCCCTCACCCGCCGAGGCGGGACCGTGGGAGGCCGAGGACGGCGGCGAGCCGCTGGCCCTGGAGGCCGACGCGCGCGGGCCGTTCGCCGCGCTCGTGTTCAAGACGACCTCGGAGCCGCACGTCGGGGACCTGAGCGCCTTCCGGATCTTCAGCGGCTCGCTCTCCAACGGCCGTTCGCTGGCGAACCCGACGCGCTCCACCTCGGAGCGGATCACCCACCTGAGCGTGCCGAACGGCGCCACCCGCGCCGAGCTGGAGCGGCTCCAGCCGGGCGACATCGGCGTGGTCGCCAAGCTCCGCGACACGCACACGGGGGATACGCTGAGCGAGGACGGTCGGCGGATCGTGCTCCCGCGGATCGACTGGCCGGAGCCGGACATCTCCCTGGCCGTGACGGCGCGCTCCCGAGCGGACGAGGACCGGATCGCGGCCGGGCTCTCCAAGCTGCACGAGGAGGACCCGACGTTCCAGGCCGGCTACGATGGCGAGCTCGGGCAGACGATCGTGAAGGGCCTGGGCGAGCTCCACCTGATGATCTGCCTCGAGAAGCTGACGCGGAAGTACGGGGTGGAGGTGGACACGGAGGAGCCGCGCATCCCCTACCGGGAGACGATCGCCCGGCAGGCGGAGGGTCAGGGGCGCTACAAGAAGCAGACGGGCGGACGCGGACAGTTCGGGGACTGCTGGCTCCGCCTCCGGCCGCTGGCGCGCGGTTCCGGCTACGAGTTCGTGGATTCCATCAAGGGCGGCGTGATTCCGAACAAGTTCATCCCGGCGGTGGACAAGGGCATCCAGGAGGCCGCGCGAAAGGGGGTCCTGGCCGGCTATCCGGTGGTGGACTTCCAGGCGGAGCTGTACGACGGGTCGCACCACTCGGTGGACAGCTCTGACCTCGCCTTCAAGGTGGCCGGGTCGCTGGCGTTCCAGAAGGTGGCGAGGCAGGCGGGGCCGGTGCTTCTGGAGCCGATCATGGACGTGGAAGTCGAGACGCCGGAGCGCCACATGGGAGACGTGATCGGGGATCTGAACCAGCGGCGCGGCAAGATCCTGGGCATGGAGTCCCGCGGCTCCCACCAGGTCGTGAAGGCGCACGTCCCCCTGTCCGAGCTGTACAAGTACTCGGCGGCGCTGCGGTCCATCACCCACGGCGAGGCCGTGCACACGCGGCGCTTCCACGGGTACGAGCCGGCGCCCCCCCACGTGGCGGAGAAGGTGATCGCCGGCGCCGCGCAGCTGGCGGAAGCGGCGCGCTGAAGCACGCGCGGCGGGCCCGTCGCGCGCCGCGCCAGCGGCCCGGAGGAACGAGGCGGACGTAGCTCGGAGCGAGGTGCACGGTGGCGGGTCACAGCAAGTGGGCGCAGATCAAGCGCCAGAAGGCGGCCAACGACAAGGCGCGGGGGCGACTGTTCGCGCGTCTCGCGCGGGAGATCTCGGTCGCGGCGCGCGAGGCCGGGGGAGACCCGGAGTTCAACCCGCGTCTCCGGACCGCCATCGACAACGCGAAAGCGCAGAACATGCCCGCCGACAACATCGAGCGGGCGATCCTCCGGGGCACCGGACAGCTCCCGGGCGCCAGCTACGAGCCGGCCACCTACGAGGGGTACGGCCCGGGCGGGGTGGCCTTCTTCCTCGAGTGCCTCACGGACAACGCGAACCGCACGGTCGCCGAGC
>CAZTGV010000055.1:11626-15568 GCA_964613475.1 uncultured Gemmatimonadota bacterium | reverse complement strand
GCTCGCCGGCCGCGATCGGGAAGCTCGCCGGCCGCGATCGGGAGGCTCGCCGGCCGCGATGGAGAGGTTCAGCGCGCGCGACGGGCCGCCGTGCGGAGGCGCCGCTTCGCCTCGCGCTCCGTCTCGCCGGGGAGGCGGACCTTCACCTCCACTCCGCCCATCAGCGCCAGGCCCCCGACCCGGAGGAGCGGCGCCTCCGGCCGGGGCTCCAGGCCGACGGTCATTCGCTCGAAGCCGCCCAGGATCGCCAGCCCCCCCACTTCCACCCGGAGACCGGGCGGGACGATCACCTCCACCCCGCCCATGGTGGCGAGCGCCGTCACCTGGACCACCTCCGAGCCGAACGTCGCCTCGCGGAAGTCCAACCTCACGCTCCCCATTACGGCCAGCGCGGTGATCCGCCGCGGCGGGGTCCATTCGCCGGCCCGCTCCGCGCCCCCCATCAGGGCCAGGACCGCCCGGTGGTCGGGGGCCTCCGCCGCCGGGTCCACCGAGAAGGCGGTCGGCAAGGGCGCGGGTTCCCCCACCTCCCCGCCGGCCGGGCTCGGGAGCGCGGGGAGGTCCGCCGTGAGGGCGGAGAGCTCCTCGGCGTCGCCCGTGCGGTACGCCCGGTCGAGCCGCCGCTCCAGCTCGTCGAGGCCGATGTGGTCGTGCGCGAAGTGCGCGCAGAGCGCCTGCACGGCGCGCTCGCGCTCGGCGGGGGCGAGCGGCGCGGCCGCCGAAGCGGGCGGCCGCGCCATCAGCCGCGCCCCAGGAGGGCGGCCCTCCGGGCCCCCCGAGAGCGAGCGGCACCCGAGTCGTGCCGGGCCCGCGGGGCCATCAGAACCATCCGCGGCGCCGGAACCAGAAGGCCATCCCGATCCCCACCGCGAGCATCGCCAGCAGCACGGCCGGATACGCCCACGGCCACTCGAGCTCGGGCATGTGCTCGAAGTTCATCCCGTACACGCCGGCCAGAAAGGTGAGCGGGATGAAGATGGTGGCGATGATGGTGAGCACCTTCATCACCTCGCTCATCCGGTTGTTCACCGCGGTGAGGTACGTGTCGAGCATGCCGGCCGTGATGTCCCGGTAGGTCTCGACCGTGTCGATGACGTGGATCGTGTGGTCGTAAACGTCCCTGAGGAAGATCTTCGTCTCCTCGGTGACGAGGCGGCTCTCGTCTCGGAGGATCGCGCCGAGCACCTCCCGCAGGGGCCAGACCGACTTTCGCAGGTACAGGAGCTCCCGCTTCATCCGGTGGATGCCGTGTACGGTGCTCCGCTCGACCGAGTCCAACAGCTCCTCCTCGATCGCGTCCAGCCGCTCGCCGAAGCGCTCGAGGACGACGAAGTAGTGGTCCACCACGGCGTCGATGATCGCGTAGGCCAGGTAGTCCGGACCGCGGGCGCGGAGCCGCCCCTTCCCGCTCCGGATACGCTCCCGGAGGGGCCCGAGGATGTCGCCCGGGCGCTCCTGGAAGGAGAGGACCCAGCGCTCTCCCAGCACGATCGCCACCTGCTCCTCCTCCACCCGCGCGGCGTCCTCGTTCCAGGCCAGCATGCGGAGGACGAAGAAGAGGTAGTCGCCGTAGTCCTCCGCCTTGGGCCGCTGGTCCACGTTCAGGAGGTCCTCGAGGACGAGCGGGTGGATGCCGAAATGGCGCCCCAGCTTCTCGATCACCTCGACGTCGTGCAGGCCGTACACGTTGATCCAGGAGACGCCCTCGCTGTCCCGGGCGGCGAGGCACTCCTCCACCTCCGCCGCCTCGCGCTCGCGCAGCTGGTCGTCCCGGTACTCGATGATCTGGATGCCGACCCGCTCCGTCTTCCGCTCCCCCACGTAGACGAGCGTGCCGGGAGCGAGGCCGGCCTTGAAAGCTTTGCGTCGGGCGCGTCGGCTCATGATGGCGCGGGAGTCGGAGACCCGAAGGACGAGCGGTCGGTTCGTGCTCCGCTGATTCTCCGCGCCGGGCCGCCTGACGGCAAGGCGGGGGGCCCGCCCCGGCAGCGCAGACGGGGAACGCGTCGCGGCGGCTCGGGGAGACGCGCGCGCCCGCCTCGTCCCGCTTGCTTCGGGGCGCCCGGGGCGTCACTTTTTCGGGCGTGGTGTTGGCGCCCGATCCGTGACTCTCGAAAGGAGGTGATCCAGTGTCTGCAGGCTGTAGATCCGGGTCTGACTCGACACGGGCAAGCGATCGCCTCGACGTGGCCCGGTAGGAGGCTGAGACGCCCCACCGGACGGCGTTGACTGTCGCCGTGTACCGATCGACGGTGCCCGCGTAAGGCATCGCGTCGAGTCGGCCACGGAACGAAATCCCCGGCGGCCGCGGGCTTCGGCTCGCGGCCGTCGTGCATCCGCGCCTTGCCGAATCCGCCGGCTTCCACGCTCCGCCCGCCCGCGCCTGGCACGATGCTTTCGGTAAAGCGGGGCGCCCGCGCGAGGCGCGGGCTGCGCGCGTCTCAGGGACCGCGCGACCACCGTGAGCGGGACCCGACCCGGCCCCGCTCCGTGCCGAGCCCCGGCACGGGAGCGGACCGCGGCGCGTCTCGCGGAGGACGGCGGCCAAGGCGGATGTCCCCACCACCCCTACGCGGACCCACGGCCTACCGCGCCACGGCGCTGACGGCCCCCGAACCCTGGGCGGAGCTCCCGCCGCGGACCCTGACCGCCGCCCTCCGAGCCTGCCCGGTCGGGGTCGCGATCATCGCGCCGGGCGGATCGCTCGCCTGGGCGAACGACGCCTTCCTCCGCGCGCACGGCCTCCTCGATGCCGGGGAGCCGCGCGACCTGTTGGGGGGCCGCCCCTGGACGGCCCTCTACCCGGACGAGGAGCGCCGTCGCCTGGAGCGCGAGGTCCTGCCGGCCCTGCGCGGCGGGAGCGGCTGGGCCGGCAGGGCGCGCGGCCGCCGGGTGGACGGGCGCCCCTTCCCGCAGCGTCTGTGGCTGACTCCGCTCGACGACGGCGGGCTGGTGGCCGTGATCCGCGACCTCGAGCGGGACGGACGCGCGGAGCGGGCGCTCGCCGCGCGGGAGGAGCTTTTCCGCCTGCTGGCGGACAACGCGACCGACGTGATCGCTCTTCACGAGCCGGACGGGACGTACATCTACGTGAGCCCGTCGGCCGGCCGACTGCTCGGCCGCGGGCCGGCCGAGCTGCTCGGGAGGCTCCCCTGGGAGCTGGCTGGGGCCGACCAGCGCGAGCGGGTGCGCGCCTGCTACGCGGCCGCGGCCGACGGCGAGCCGCGGCGCGTCACCTGGCGCCTCGGGTCCGCGGTGGACGGCGGCGGGGGAATCCGCTGGTTCGAGACCGCCGCCCAGCCCGTGCGGCGCGCGGGGACGGAAGACGGCACGGACGGCCCTCCGTTCCAGGTGCAGACCACGTCGCGCGACATCACCGAGCGGAAGGAGCTGGAGCGCGCCCTCGCCCACCGGGCGCTGCACGACCCGCTCACCGAGCTGGCCAACCGGTCGCTCTTCCTCAACCGCCTGGACCAGGCCGGCGCGCGGACCCGCCGCAGCGGCGGACGCTACGGCGTGCTCTTCCTGGACCTGAACGGGTTCAAGGCGGTGAACGATTCGCTGGGGCACGCGGCCGGCGACGAGCTGCTGGTCGAGACCGCGCGACGCCTCGAAGGCGTGGTCCGAGAGAGCGACACGGTCGCGCGACTCGGCGGGGACGAGTTCGGCATCCTGCTCGAGGGGGTCGACGATCAGGCCGCGCTCCGGACCCTGGTGGAGCGCGTCCGCGGCGCGTTCGAGGAGCCGTTCCTGCTCGGCGGCGGCCCGACGGAGGCCGAGCGGGCCGAGATCCGCCCGAGCATCGGCGTGGCGCTCGGCGGCACGGGCTGGGGCGGGGGACCGGAGGACGATCCGCGCGAGCTGCTGCGCCGGGCGGATCGGGCCATGTACCGGGCGAAGCGCTCGGGCGCCCGCGCGCCGGCCTTCGACGCGTCCGCCCAC
>CAZTGV010000055.1:0-11526 GCA_964613475.1 uncultured Gemmatimonadota bacterium | reverse complement strand
GTACCGGGCGAAGCGCTCGGGCGCCCGCGCGCCGGCCTTCGACGCGTCCGCCCACCAGGCGTAGGGACCGCCGCGCCCCCCGCGGCGGTCAGCGGATGTGGCGGGACTTCCGCTGCATGTAGTCCAGCAGCAGGTACTGGCCGAGCGTCATGGGGGTGGTGAAATACGCCTTCCCGCGGGCGATCGCCGCCACCTTCCGGACGAAGCGCACCAGCGAGGGATCGCGGGCCAGCATGAACGTGTTGATCGAGATCCCCTCGCGGCGGCACGCGGCGACCTCGCGAAACGCCTCGGCCACGATCTGCCGATCGAGCCCCATGGAGTTCTTGTAGATCCGGCCGTCGGGCAGGGTCATGGCACTCGGCTTCCCGTCGGTGATCATGACGACCTGCCGCATGTCCTTCGCCTCGGTCCGCAGGATCCGGCGCGCCACGCGCAGCCCTTCCGCCGTGTTCGTGTGGTAGGGTCCGACCCGGGCCCGGGCGAGACGGGCGAGCGGGATCTCCTCGGCCGAATCGTGGAACAGCACGCAGCGCAGCGTGTCGCCGGGGAACCGGGTGCGGAGGAGGTGGGAGAGCGCCAGCGCGACCCGCTTGGCCGGCGTGAAGCGATCCTCCCCGTACAGCACCATCGAGTGGCTGCAGTCCAGCAGCAGCACGCTGGCGCAGCTCGCCCTGTGGATCGACTGGTGGACGCGGAGGTCCTGCGGCTCCAGCTCGAGAGGGAAGCGGAGGCCCTGCCGCTCGATCGCCCGCAGCAGCGTTCCGGGCGCGTCGAGGTTCAGGACGTCCCCGTACGCGTACGGCTTCGAGCTCGCCTCCGCCTCCACCCCGGTGGAGAGGCGGCGCGTCTCGTGGCGGCCGGGCGTCCCCTGCCCCCACGCGCCGAGCAGGTCGCGCAGGGCCCGGTAGCTCAGGAAGTCCAGCCCTTTCCGCGTGAGCCGGAAATCCACCCGCCGCGCCGCGCCACGGCCGAGGCTCCCCGGACCGGTGACCGGACCGGTCGGCGCTTTCTCGCCCTCCGGCCCGCTCCCGCCGGCGGCCTCTCCGTCCAGCCGGAGATAGCCCTCCCGGACGAGCGCCTCGACGATCTCGTCGAGCAGGGCGGCGATCTCCGCCATCACCTCGGGATTCGGCTCGCCCTCCCCGCGCAGCGCCCGCATCATCTCCGGCGTAAGCTGGCCGCTCTCCATGAGTTGCCGGAGAATCGCGTCGCGCAGCCCCTCCAGGTCGCCCGCGTCCTCGCCGGGATCCCCCGCCGGGCCACCGGGCGACCCCCAACCGGAGCGGCCCGCGAACCCGCTGTCGAGCAGGAAGTCCGAGAGGCGGTCCAGCAGCTCCTGGAGGTTGAGGGCGTCCAGGAGGCTGCCACGAAACTTCTCGTACGTCACGTACCGCATGCTGGCTCCGGCGGCGGGGGCGCCCACATCTTCGGGGGGCTCGCGGGGGTCGCTCGCGCCTCCCTCTCGATACCGGGAGTTCATACCGGGGAGGCCCCCATCGGTGCCGCGGCTTCGGCGCCCGGCTCCGCTCCGAGCCGCCGGTCCGACCGCGTTGGACGGAAATGCCTCGATTCAGCAAGTACAGCGGCGCGGGAAACGACTTCGTCCTGGTGCGGGCGGAGGAGGTGGGGCTGTCCGATCCGGGACGGCTGGCGCGCCGGATCTGCCCTCGGGCGACGGGGGTCGGGGTGGACGGCCTCGTCCTGATCCGGAGCCTGTCGCCGGAGGCCGTCCGGCTCCGCTTCTTCAACCCCGACGGATCCGAATTCTCCACCTGCGGCAACGGGAGCCGTTGCGCGGCCCGGTACGCGGTGGACCGGGGCCTGGCGGAGGAGCGGCTCCTCCTGATCACCGACGGGGGAGAGATCGAGGCGCGCGTCCGCGGCGAGGGCGTGGCGCTCGCTTACCGGCTGGACGCGCGGGTGGAGCGCTCCTTTCAGGTTCCGGTGGAGGGGCGCGCCCGCACCGCGTGGCTGGTGGCGATCGGCACGCCCCATCTGGTGGTGCTGATGGATCGGCTTCCCGAGCTCCCGCCGGCGGAGTTCGAGGCCGCCTGCCGCCCGCTCCGCCACCACCCCGAGCTCGGCCCCGAGGGCGCGAACGTGGACCTGGTCGCGCCGAGGGGGCCCGACACCGCCCTCATCCGCACCTTCGAGCGGGGCGTGGAGGGGGAGACGCTCGCCTGCGGGAGCGGCGCCATGGCGGCCGCGCTGGTGCTGCGGGAGACCGGCCTGGCCGGGGCCGAGGTGGCCCTGCGCACGCGGAGCGGCGCGACGCTGTGGGTGCGGCTCGGGGACGCCGGCGAAGGGGAGTCCTGGGACGGCACCGCGGAGGGGAACGCCTCGGAGCACGCGCCCGAGGGGAACGCCTCGGGGCGCGCCGCCGAGGGAATGCCGATCCTCCTCGAAGGGCCCGCCCGCTTCCTGTTCGACGGCGTCTTCCCGGACGCCGGCGTCCTCCCCGATTCCCCGGACGTCGATGCCACATCGGATTCCCCGAACGTCGACGCCGCTTCGGACTCCCCGGACCATTCCGAGCCCGAGGCATGACGCGCGCCCGGCGCGTCGCCGACGCGCTCCTCGCCTGGTACCAGGGGCGCGAGCGGGAGGTGCCCTGGCGGGGGGAGTCCGACCCGTACCGGATCTGGGTGGGCGAGGTGATGGCCCAGCAGACCCGCATGGAGACCGTGCTGGAGCGCTATCCGACGTTCATCGCCCGCTTTCCGGACATGCGCGCCCTGGCGGCCGCGGAGCGTGACGAGGTGCTGAAGGCGTGGGAGGGGCTCGGCTACTACGCGCGCGCCCGCAACCTGCACCGGGCGGCGCGGCGGGTGGTCGAGCGACACGGAGGCTCGCTCCCCTCGGAACGGGACGCGCTGCGGGCGCTGCCCGGGATCGGCCGCTACACGGCCGGCGCGGTGGCGAGCCTCGCGTTCGGGCGGGCCGAGCCCGCGGTGGACGGCAACGCCCGGCGCGTGCTCTCCCGCCTGGACGACATCGCCGAGCCCACCGCCGGCGTCCTGGAGGAGTCCGCCCGCCGCCTCGTCGAGGCGCGACCCGAGGCGGCCGCCCCGCTCAACCAGGCGCTCATGGACCTCGGCGGGGAGGTCTGCACCCCGATCGCCGGCCGATCCCGCGCCGCGTCCGGACCCGCCTGTGACCTCTGTCCGCTCGCCCCCGACTGTCTGGCCCGGGCGCGCGGCACGATCGCCGAGCGGCCGCCGCCCCGGCGCCGTGGCTCCGTCCCCCACCACCCCGTGGCCGTCGGCCTCGTGTGGCGGGACGGCCGGGTGCTCGTGCAGCGGCGTCCCGAGGAGGGGCTCCTGGGCGGCCTGTGGGAGTTCCCGGGCGGCAAGGTAGAGCCGGGCGAGAGCCCGTCGCAGGCGGTCCGACGCGAGATCCTCGAGGAGACGGGGCTCCGGGTGCGCGTGGAGCGGCCGGTCACCGAGCCGATCGCCCACGCCTACAGCCACTTCCGCATCACCCTGCACGCCTACCACGCGCGCCACCTGGAGGGCGAGCCGCGCCCGCGCGCCGCCACCGACTGGCGGTGGGCGGAGCGGGAGCGGCTGGTCGAGCTGGCCTTCCCCGCCGCGAACCGCCGGCTCCTGGAGGCGATCGCCGGCGCCTGACGGCCGCTCGGCCGCCGAGAGCCCCGGAACCGCCTGATCCCCGAGGCCGCCGAGATCCCCGGGGCCGCGACCGCCGGCCTCAGGCCCCCGCGCCGAGCCCGCCGATTCCGAAGCCGCCCTGGCCGGGGCCGCCCCCCGGCCGCGAAGGCCGTTCCGGGCGCCGGCGGGTGTACGCCCCTTCCTCCGTGCGGCTGATCCGCCGCTTCGCGTGCAGGCCCTCCAGGACCAGCTCGCAGCCGGCGACCAGCGCCGATGGGCCGCCGCCGTCGGCCCCGAGGTCGGAGGCCTCGACCAGCGGGACGAGGCCGGTCACCCGGCGGAAGCCCTCCAGCACCGCGGCGTCCTTCGCGGAGTCGGAGATCCGGAGGGCGCCCCCGCGCTCGAAGTACTCGACCACCGGCTCGGCGTCCTCCTCCTCGAAGTGGTCGTCGAAGGTCTCGGCGCAGGCCGCCGCCACCAGGTCCATGGCGACGCGCTCGGGACCCTGGAGCTCGCCCTCGTACTCGAGCTCCAGCTTGCCGGTGATCGACGGCAGGGCGGCGTAGACGTCGGCGGGCCGCACGGTGGCGGGCCCGTCCCTCTGCGCGAGCGCCCGCCGCTCCGCGTTCGAGACGGCGTTCTCCATGACGGTGATCGGCATCCGCTGGCTGACGCCGGAGCGCTGGTCCACCCGCTTGTCCTCGCGCGCGGCGAAGCCGATCCGCTCGACCAGCTCGCGCACGAAGGGCGGGACGACCACTTCCACTTCCCGCTCCAGCCACGCTTCCTGCCGGGTGATCGCGACCGCGTCCTCGATCCGGCGCGGATAATGGGTCGGGATCTCGGAGCCGATCCGGTCCTTGAGCGGCGTGACGATCTTGCCGCGCGCCGTGTAGTCCTCCGGGTTGGCGGAGAAGACGAGCTGCACGTCCAGCGGCAACCGGACCGGGAAGCCCTTGATCTGCACGTCTCCCTCCTGGAGGACGTTGAACAGGGCGACCTGGATCTTCCCGGCCAGGTCGGGCAGCTCGTTCACCGCGAAGATGCCGCGGTTGGCGCGGGGGAGGAGGCCGAAGTGCATCGTCAGCTCGTCGGCCAGCACGTGCCCGCCTCGCGCCGCCCGGATCGGGTCCAGGTCGCCGATGATGTCGGCGATGGTCACGTCGGGCGTCGCCAGCTTCTCCACGTAGCGGCTCTCCCGCGGGATCCAGGCGATCGGCGTCTCGTCGCCCGCCTCGCGGATCCGCTCCCGCGCGTACTTGCTGATCGGCCGCAGCGGGTCGTCGTTCACCTCGGACCCGGCGACCGCGGGGATCTCCTCGTCCAAGAGGTCCACGAGTGAGCGGAGAATGCGGCTCTTCGCCTGTCCGCGGAGGCCGAGCAGGATGAAGTGGTGGCGGGAGAGGATCGCGTTGGCGATCCGCGGGATCACCGTGTCCTCGTAGCCGAGGATGCCGGGGAAGAGCGGCTCCCCCTCTCCGATCTTCCGGAGGAGGTTCGCCCGCATCTCTTCCTTCACGGAGCGGGAGCGGTAACCGGATCGGACGAGCTCGCCGAGGGTGGAGGGGCGCGGCATACGGATCCTTCTCGGTCGGCGTTTCGGACGGGACCGCCGGCGCCCCGCGGGCGCGCGGCCGGGCGACCACCGCCCGGACTCGATGGTACGGCACGGGGCCGACCTCCGTTCCGCCTACGGGTAGCGGTCGGGTCCCGCCTCCTCGGGCCCGACGTCGCCCGCCCCGGCGGACGCCCGCAGGGCGTCGCGGAGCGCGTCGGGCAGCCTCTCGCCCTCCGCCCGCAGGCGTGCCAGGTGGGCCAGGAGCGACAGCTCGGCCGGCCGCTCCAGCCCGGTCGGCAGGTCCCCGTACACCACCCTCCGCAGCGCGTCCAGCGAGGCGGCGCCCTCGGCGAGCGCGCCCCGCACCTGACGGTCCCGCTCCAGCCGGTGGCGGCGGTATTCCTCGAGGCGGCCGACCGCATCCGCCACCGGGGGCCCGTGGCCGGGGAGCAGGCGGGCGGGGCGGAGCGCGATCAGACGGGCGAGGCTGGCCAGGTAGGCGCCCACCTCCCCGTCCGGGTGCACTATGAGGCTCGAGCCCTCCCCGAGCACCAGGTCGCCCGTGAACAGGTCGCGCGACGGGCGCCACAGCCAGCAGAGGTGGTCGCGGCTGTGCCCGGGCGTCTCCAGCGCCTCGAGCGCGCTCTCGCCCCCGTCCACCGGGACCGTGTCCCCATCGGCGACGGCCCGCGTGCGGACGGCGAGCGGCGCGCCCGCGGCCAGCCGCCGCAGGGTCTCGGCGGAGGCCACCAGCGGGACCTCCAGGCGCGCCGCGACCTCCGCCGCGCAGCCGGCGTGGTCGGGGTGCGCATGGGTGAGGCACACGGCCTCCGCCCGCCGGCCCCGCACCGCGGCCACCACCCGCTCTACCCGCTCCGGCGCGTCGGGGCCCGGATCGACGACGACCGGCCGTGACGCCCCGACGATCCAGGTCCGCGTGCCGTCCAGGGTCAGCGGCCCCGGGTTGTCGGCCACCAGCACGCGGAGCCGGGTACCGACGGCGCGCGGCTCGCCCGGCCGACCGCCGGTCATCGGGCTTCGTCGCCCCCCTCGGGACCGTCGTACAGCGGATCCGGGGTCATGGTCGGAACCACCCGGTCGCCGCGGACCTCCAGGCCGGCCCGGATCGGCCGCACCTCCCGGGCGGCGAGCGCCTCGAGGGCCGCCTCCAACCCCTCGAAGCGGGCCAGCGCCTCCAGCGTCTTCCAGGTCGGGAAGAGCATGGGGAGGCGCCCCTCCCTGAAGCCGGCCACCGCCTCCCGCGGCGCCATCCAGCGCGCGTCGGTGTGCTCCTCGGTGAGCTCCGGCCGGCCGTCCCGGTCACGGGCGAGAAAGAAGCGCGTGTCGTACCGCCGCGTGAGCTTCTCGGGCGTGATCCAGCGGGCGAAATAGGCGACCTCGAGCTCGCGGAAGGTCAGGTCGAGGCGCTCGGCCACCGCCGCGAAGTCCACCCGATCCGCCAGGAGCGCCTCCCGGGCCCGCCGCCTCGCCGCCGCGGGCGGCGGCCGGTCCGCCGGCAGGATCCCCGTCTCCTCGAACAGCTCGCGGAGTCCGGCCGCCAGCGCCGGTCCTTCTCGCGCCGCGTGGGCCCGGCCGAAACGCGCGAGCAGCGCCGGGGCGCCGTCCCTTGGATCGATCGTGCCGCCCGGGAAGACCCAGGCGCCGGCGGCGAAGCGGGAGCGCTCGGGGCGGCGGAGCAGCAGCAACTCCAGCGCGCCCGCGTCCCCCCGCGCCAACGCCACGGTGGCGGCCGGGCGCGGCTCGACCGGCGTCTCGCCCGGGCCGATGTGACCCCGGGCCAGCTCTTCCCGTTCGATCCGCTGGATCGGGTCTTCGGGCGCGTCGGTCACCGCCCGATCATGGTGACGCCGACCAGGAGGAACGCCAGGAGCACCAGGAACATCAAAAGCGTGAAGAAGATGGCCAGAGGCAGGAGGACGATCGCGGCCGCCCGGCCCGTGGTGACCCGGTGCGCGGCGCGAATCCCGAACACCTCGAGCACCAGCGTCCAGACGCCTCCGACCAGCGGACCCAGGAGCGGAACGATCGAGAAGACCGCCGGCCCCGCCGCGTAGCAGACCGCCCGGGCCGTCGCTCCGAGCCCGCGCCGCTCCGGCGCCAGGAACAGGGCGAAGAAGTGGAGGACCAGCGTCCAGATGAGGAGGCCGACCAGGGCCACGAAGGGGCTCATGAAGAACTCGATCAACGCCGAGGCCCCGCGCCCCCCGACATCGACAGCCGGCAGGGTGAAGGGGAGCGTGGCGGCGAGCCCGAGCGCGTTCCACCACAGGGTGAAGAAGGCCGCCGCCACCGTGACGATCAGGAAGTAGAGCACCGGCCGGGCGATCGGCGCGTCCCAGGGGACGCGCGCGAAGAAGCGCGTCGGCTCGAGCACGCTCGCGCGCCAGGTGCGGACCAGGCTCTCCGGGAACGCTACGGTCTGATCCTCCCACGCGGGCGGGTCCGCCGGGGCGACCGTCTCCGCCTCGGCGCTCGGTCCGGCGGCCGCGGCGCCAGCGCCGGCGGTGTATCCGCCCGCGGGCCCTTCGCCGCCCGCGCCGGCCCGCGCCTCCCCGGCGAAGCCCCCGGCGGCACCGGCGGCGCTACGCGCCCCGGCTTCCGCCGCGGTTCCCTGGCCGCCCGGTCCCCCGACGTCGCCTCCCTCCCCCTCCGCCGTCAGCTCGGTTCCGCACAGGGGGCAGGCGGTCGCTCCGGGATCGGCTTCGAAGCCACAGTGGGGGCAGGCGGCGGCCATGTTCCTCTCCGGGGTGGAGGTCCCTGGTCCGTGCCGGCTTCGCGGTCCGCGGGCCGCGGCTCGGCCGGCCCTGGCAGGGTACGAGGGCGGCTGGCGCTTCGCCACGAGCGGCCTCGCGGCCGGACACGGGAGGAACTACGCGATCATGGGCCCGGCCGTTTCGGAGGCGGCGCCCGGTGGGCGTCCGGAGGGAGAGCCTGGGCCCCGGCGGCCGTCCAGAGCGCCGGGACCTGTCGGCGGTCCGGCCCTGGCCGTCGGGCGCTAGTTGCCCCCGGCGGTCTGGCGACGGGCGTCCAGCCAGGACTCCACCTTCTCCCCGAACGCCGCGAGGTCGTAGATCGGCTTCACCACGCAGTCGTCCGACCCGGCCGCGCGACTCGCCTCCACGGCCCCCTCCATGGCGCTGACGCAGACGATGCGCACGTCGGAGAGCTCCGAATTGGCGCGGATCCGGCGAGTCGCCTCGAGTCCGTCCATCCGCGGCATCATGATGTCCATCAGGATGAGGCCCGGATGCAGGTCCTCGGCGCGCTTCACCGCCTCCCTGCCGTCGGACGCCTCGTGCACCCGGTAGCCGAGCGACTCCAGGAGCGCCCGCAGCGCGAGGCGGCTGTCCTCGTTGTCGTCCACGACCAGGATATGGTCGGTCCCGTTCACGACGCGCCGGGACCGGCGCGCCCCGTCCCCCTGCGCAGGCGCTGCATGTTCGATCAGATCCGATCGTTTCATCTCCGCCCCCCCACCCTGTCCTCCGCCCCACCGCCCAACGGGGCTGCAGCAATGTTTGCGCCAAGCCTCGGGTTAGGAGCCCGGCTCGGCCTCCGTCGCTCACCGGCTGCACCCGGAAGGTAACGTCTCGGAGGGCCTCGATGTAGGCCTCTCCGAGACCGAACATCACCAGCCGACCGACGCGCACGCCGTATCTTGTCGGGGCAACTCCGTTGAACAGGCGTCCGCCGGAAGGAGGAGGAGGCGTGCCGGACCGCGACCCGCCCGACACCGCACCGCAATCCGCACCGCCCACCGATCCGCAGCGGCCCGCCGCCGCCCGGGCGCGCCTCACCCGCGCGGTCGAGTTCCCGGCGGGCCACCGCTACTGGCGGCCGGAGTGGAGCGAGGAGGAGAACCGCGCCCGCTTCGGCCCGTGCGCGCGGGCGCCCGGGCACGGTCACACCTACCGCTGCGAGGTGACCGTGGAGGGGCCGGTGGATCCGGAGACCGGCATGGTCATCGACCTGGGCCGCCTCGACGCCCTGCTCGCCGAGCGGGTCACCGGCCGCTACGACCACGCCTTCCTGAACGACCTGCCCGAGTTCTCGGACGAGACCCGCATCCCCACCACCGAGAACCTGGCCCGGGCGATCTGGGACCGTATCGCCCCCGCGCTGCCCGACGGCCGTCGTCTCGTCCGGGTGCGGGTGGCCGAGGACCGCGACCTGTGGGCCGAGTACCGGGGCGGCTGAGGGAGGCCGCGCCGCGGCCGGCCGACCGCCTCGACGCGCGCGCACGCCTCGCCCCGAACGCTCAGTCGAGGAGCCGGAGCGGCATCACCAGGCAGAGATAGTCCGGATCGCCCGAAGCCGGCTGGAAGGTGGCGGCGCGCTCGGGTGCCTTGAAGGTCATCCGGACCTCCTCGTCCGGCATGTACCGGAGCACCTCCAGCAGGTAGGTGGCGTTGAAGCCGATCTCCAGCGGGTCGCCCTGGTAGTCCACCGCCAGCTCGTCCTCCGCCTCCCCGAGGTCCGGCGTCTGGACCCGGAAGCGGAGCACCCCATCCGCGAAGCTCAACCGCACGCGGTGTGTCTGGTCGCTCGCCACCACCGCCATGCGCCGGATCGACGCCTCCAGCGCCGCCCGGTTCGCGACCGCCTCCTTGTCGTTGTCCCGAGGGATGACCTGATCGTAATTCGGATACGGCCCCTCGATGAGCCGCGTGTACACGACCCGCTCCGCCGAGCGGAAGGCGAGGTGGTTCTCCGAGCGGGCCACCTCGAGCTCGTCGGAGGAGTCGAACAGCCGCTCCACCTGTTGGAGGGCCTTCGGAGGCACGATCAGGTCCGCCTCGGGCGCCCCGACTGCCCCGAGCGGAGCCTCCATCTTGGCCAGCCGGTGGCCGTTGGTGGCGACCATCCCCGTCTTGTCCGCCCGCAGCTGCCACAGGACACCGTTCAAGATCGGCCGGCTCTCCTCGGTGGAGACGGCGAAGCTGGTGTGCGAGATCAGCTTCTGGAGATCCTCGGCGCTCATCCGCCACCCCTCGCCGAAGTCCACCTCGGGGAAGGCGGGGAATTCATCCTCGGGCAGACCGTACAGCTTGAACCGGCTCTTCCCGCACTCCATCTGCACCTGATCGCCGTCGGCCACGATGTGCACGGGGGCGCTCTCCAGCTCGCGGGCTATCTCGACCAGCTTGCGGGCCGGGACCGTCACCGCCCCCTCGGCCTCCACCTCCGCCGGCACGCGCACGGAGACCGAGATGTCCAGGTCCGTCCCGCTGAAGCGCAGGGCCTCCTGCTCGGCCCGCACCAGCAGGTTTGAGAGGACGGGGAGCGTGGTGCGGGTCGGGATCGCCGCGGCGACCGCGCTCAATCCCGACTGCAGGTGCTCACGAGTGATCGAGAATCTCATGCCTCGCTCCGGGCCGCGTGCTCGCTCGCGTGGCTCGCCCTTCGTCCCGCTTCTCCACGCCGATCTCTGTCTACGAGAACGTATGATATCTTCATCATCGTCGTAGTAGTAGGGCGTCTGGAAAGGTGGAGAACCCGGGCGTCGGTCACCGGGATCGCCGCGCTCGCGGGTCTTTCCGCTTCTCGCCCGTCTGTGGAAGGACGAGGAAAAGCGGAGCGGCTCTCAAGAAGGTTTCCGCCCCACCGCGCCTCCGTGGCGCCGCCGTCCACATCCTCCACCGTCTTTCCACCCGCCCTTCGGCGGTCTATCCACTGAAGAGCTCCTCCTGGAGCCTCCGGACGCGGCCGCGGAAGGCCGAATCGCCCGCCATCTCCGCCTCCACCTTGTTCACCGAGTGGATCACGGTGGAGTGGTCGCGCCCCCCGAACAGGTCGCCGATCTCGGAATAGGGGAGGTCGAGGTTCGTCTTGATCAGGTACATGGCGACCTGGCGCGGGACGGTCACGCTGCGGGTCCGACGCTTGGAGCAGAGCGCGTCCACCGTCACGCCCCACGACTCTGCCGTCCGCTCCCGCACCTCCTCGGGGCTGGCCCGGTGCCCGGCCTCCTCCTCCTCGCGGTCGGGACCGATCGCGTCGCGCGCCAGCTCGAGCGTGATCTCCCGGCGGGTGAGGGAGCTGAAGGCGAGGAGCTTGATGAGCGCGCCCTCGAGCTGGCGGACGGAGGTGCGGCGGTTGCGCGCGATGTACTCGATGACGTCGTCGCCGATCTCGAGGCCGTCCTCGGCCGCCTTCTTCTGGAGGATGGCGGCGCGGGTCTCGAAGTCGGGCGGCTTGATGTCGGTGACCAACCCCCACTCGAAGCGGGAGACGAGCCGTTCCTGGAGTCCCGGGATCTCCTGCGGCGGGCGGTCGCTGGTGATGACGATCTGCTTGTGGGCGTCGTACAGGGAGTTGAAGGTGTGGAAGAACTCC
>CAZTGV010000054.1:2437-15812 GCA_964613475.1 uncultured Gemmatimonadota bacterium | reverse complement strand
GGAAGCGGCGCCCGCGGGGGAGGGAGCGGGGGCGGCCGGAGAGCCGCCCGGCCGTCCCTACCGCTTCGAGCTCGGCGAGGGCTACGCGATTCCGGAGGTGGAGGAGGCGATCCGCACCCTGGCGCCCGGCGCCTCCAGCGAGTTCGAGGTCCGGTTTCCCGAGGACTTCGACGATCCCGAGCTCGCCGGCACGGCGCGCCGGCTGCGGATCGCGCTGCTCGAGGTGAAGCGCCGCCGCCTGCCGGAGGTCGACGACCGCTTCGCCTCCGAAGTGGGGGACTTCGACTCGCTCGAGGCGCTGCGGGAGGCCGTCCGGGAGGACCTCCAGGCGCACAAGGAGGAGGAGGCCGAGCGGACGGTCCGGGACCGGCTGCTCGACTCCATCATCGAGGCAAACCCCTTCGAGGTGCCGCCGGGGCTCGTGGAGCGCTATCTTGAGCGGATGATCGAAGCGCCGGAGGACGCCGATCCGGAGCGCGTGCAGGCGGCGCGACGATCGCTGAAACCCGCCGCGGAGCGCCAGATCAAGCGGCAGCTCGTCCTCGACCGCCTGATCGAGGCCGAAGGGCTGGAGGCGTCCGAGGCGGAGCTGGAGGCGCGGATCGCTCGGGCCGCCGAGAAGCGGGGCGAGAGCCCCTCGGCGCTACGGGGACGGCTGGCCCGGGAGGACCGGCTGGCGGACCTGCGGCGGCAGCTCTCGGTCGCGAAGGCGTTCGAGTGGCTGACCGCCCGGTCGACCGTGGAGTGAGGTCGTCCGGGGGGTGGCACGGAATCGGCGACCTAGGGAAACCGGAAGCGGCGCGCGGGTAGCAGAGACACGTTTCAGCACGGGAGAACGGAAGGGGACATGCCGCTCTACGCACCGTACGTCATCGAGCGATCCAGCCGCGGGGAGAGGACGTACGACATCTTCTCGCGGCTCCTCATGGACCGCATCGTGTTCCTGGGCTCGCCGATCAACGACGACGTGGCGAACGTCGTGATCGCCCAGCTCCTCTTCCTCCAGGCCGAGAATCCGGACCGCGACATCAACATCTACATCAACTGCCCCGGCGGGAGCGTGTACGCGGGGCTCGCGATCTACGACACGATGCAGTACCTGACCGCGCCCATCAACACGATCTGCATGGGGATGGCGGCCTCGATGGGCTCGTTCCTGCTGGCCGCCGGGACGCAGGGCAAGCGCTCGGCGCTCCCCAACTCCCGCATCATGATCCACCAGCCCTCGGGCGGATCCCAGGGCACCGCGGCGGACATCGAGATCCAGGCGAAGGAGATCCTCTACGCGCGCGAGCGGCTGAACGGCCTGCTGGCGAAGCACACGGGACAGCCGCTCGAGAAGATCGCGGAGGACGTGGACCGGGACCGGTTCATGTCGCCGCAGGAGGCCCTCGAGTACGGGTTGATCGACCGGGTGGTGGAGCGGCGCGAGGAGGTCTCGGGCAACGGGGCGGAAGGCCGGCTGGCCCAGGCCACGAAGTAGTGGCGGGTCGGCCCGAGCAAGGGAAGGGATGACGATGCCCAGCGACAAGCACCTACGCTGCTCGTTCTGCGGGAAATCGAAGGACACCGTCAAGAAGTTCATCTCGGGCCCGAGCGTCTACATCTGCAACGAGTGCATCGCGCTCTGCAACGAGATCCTGGCCGAGGAGGAGGAGCGCGAGGCCGCCGGACGCTTCACCGAGATCCCCACGCCGGCGGAGATCAAGGAAGTCCTCGACCAGTACGTGATCGGGCAGGAGGAGGCGAAGAAGACGCTCTCGGTCGCCGTGTACAACCACTACAAGCGGATCAACCACCGCAGCCTGGTGGACGACGTCGAGATCGAGAAGTCCAACATCATGCTGCTCGGCCCGACGGGCGTGGGGAAGACGCTGCTCGCCCAGACCCTCGCCCGGATCCTCCAGGTCCCCTTCACGATCGCGGATGCCACGACGCTCACCGAAGCCGGGTACGTCGGCGAGGACGTCGAGAACATCCTCGTCCGCCTTCTCCAGGCGGGCGACTACAACGTGGCGGAGTGCGAGCGGGGGATCGTCTACATCGACGAGATCGACAAGATCGCCCGCAAGGGGGACAACCCCTCGATCACCCGTGACGTGTCCGGGGAGGGCGTCCAGCAGGCGCTGCTCAAGATCCTGGAGGGCACTGTCGCCTCGGTGCCGCCGCAGGGCGGGCGGAAGCACCCGCAACAGGAGTACATCCAGATCGACACCCGCAACATCCTCTTCCTCGTCGGCGGGGCGTTCGACGGGCTCGAGAAGATCATCGAGGAGCGGCAGGGCCGCCGACAGATCGGCTTCGGGGAAGCGGACGGGGCCCGCGGGGCCGGCGCCTCGGACGACGACAACGTCCTCTCCGCTGTGGAGCCGGAGGACCTGCTCCGCTTCGGGCTGATCCCGGAGCTGGTCGGGCGGCTGCCGGTCCTCGTCTCCCTCCACGACCTGGACGAGGCCGCCCTGGTCGAGATCCTCAAGCGGCCCAAGAACGCGCTCGTCAAGCAGTACACGAAGATGTTCGAGCTGGAGGGCGTGGGCCTCACCTTCGATCCCGAGGCGCTGAAGTCGATCGCCCGGCGGGCGATCGACCGGGGGACCGGCGCGCGCGGGCTGCGCGCGGTGCTGGAAGCGGTAATGCTGGACGTGATGTTCGAGCTGCCCAGCCGCATGGACGTCCGCGAGGTGGTCGTCACCCGCGAGTGCATCGAGGAGAGCGGGCAGCCGCTCCTGATCCTCGAGCCGGAGCCGAAGCGCAAGGAGGCGTGACCGGCCCGGCCGAGTTCCACGGCGCGATCGCCACCCCGGAGCGCGCCGCGGAGCGGGCCGCCGCCCTTCCCCTTCCCCAGGTGGCGATCGCCGGCCGCTCGAACGTCGGCAAGTCCAGCCTCCTGAACCGCCTGGTGGGCCGCAAGCGTCTGGCCCGTATCTCCAAGCGGCCCGGGAAGACGCGCGAGATCAACCTCTTCCGCATCGAGGACCGCTACCTGCTCGCCGACCTTCCCGGCTATGGCTTCGCCAGGGTCCCGGCCGAGGTCCGCCGCGCGTGGGGTCCGCTGATCGAGGCCTACCTCGGCGCGAGCCCCGGCCTGCTCGGGATCGTGCTCCTGCTGGACGCCCGCCATGGTCCGACCCGCGACGACCGACAGATGCTGGACTACCTGGCGCGGCTCGGCCTGCCCACCCTGTACGCCCTCACCAAGGCGGACAAGCTGAATCGGTCCGAGCGGCGCGCGGCGATCGAGCGGGCCGCCGAGCGGCTCGACGCCCCCCGGGACCAGCTGCTGCTCACCTCGGCCAAGACGGGCGAGGGGATCGAGGACCTGCGGCAGAGCATCGCGGCGCTGCTCGAGGAGGCGGCGGAGCGGCCGGTCGCCGGGGGAGAGGGCGCCGCGGGCGACGACGACGGCCGGGCGAGCCGCGGTCCGGTCCGGCCGTGAGCGGGGGGGCGCGGGCCGCCGAGGCGGCCCGCTCGGAGGCGCCGACGGGGCCCCGCCTGGCGATCTGGGACGGGCCGGCCGGCCTGGAGGCGGGCGACGCGGCGTGGGAGCGGCTGGCGTGGGCGGTGCGGCACGCGGCACCGGACCTGCTGCTGCTCAACGAGATGCCCTTCGGCCCCTGGATCTCGGCCGCCGCGGAGCCGGACCCCGGGGCGCTGGCGGCCTCGCGGCGGGCGCACGAGCGGGGCCTGGCGGCGCTGGAGACCCTCGGCGTCTCCGCCGTGCTCGGCACCCGGCCGGCGCTGGACGAGCGTGGCCGCGGCGTGAACGAGGCCTTCGTCTGGTCGCGCGAGGACGGGCTCGTCACGGGGCACACGAAGCAGTTCTTCCCGGAGGAACCCGGCTACTGGGAGGCACGCTGGTTCCGGCGCGGAGCGCTCCGCTTCCGGCCCGTTCCGGTCCCGGCGGCGGACCGGACCCTGCGCGTGGGCTTCCTCATCTGCACCGACCTCTGGTTCAACGAGTGGGCGCGCCGCTACGGCCGCCAGGGGGTGGGGCTTATCGTGGTGCCCCGCGCCACGCCGCCGGAGACGGTGGACCGTTGGCGGACGGCCGTCCGCATGGCGGCGCTCGTCTCCGGCTGCTGGACGGCGAGCGCGAACCGGACGGGCGTGGAGCCGGGGACGGGGCAGCGTTTCGGAGGGGCGGGTTGGATCTTCGACCCGGATGGCACGCTGGTGGCCGAGACCTCGGCCACCGGACCGGTGGCGGTCGCCACGCTCGATCTGGCCGCCGGGGCGCGCGCGCAGCTCGAGTACCCCCGCTACGTCACCGAACCGGAGGAGCCGCCTCCCGCCGGCTGAACGGGCCGTGCCGGTCCGTTTCCCGACTGTTCAAAGTCCGCGAGGAGCGGCCGGTCAGTCCCCGAGCATGCCCGCGCCGGGGCTCGGACGGACGGTGAGGACGGTCGACACGCGGGTCGCCGCGCCCCGCTTGTCCAGCCAGGCGATCCGCCGCGGCTCGCACAGCACGACCTCCACCTGGGCCGTGCGGTGCCCGAGGAAGCTGGCCACATCGGCGGCGCTCAGCGCGCAGTGGCCGCTCGGGTGCGTGTGGAGGGTGCCGATGAAGCCCGGCACCTGACAGGGCAGGGTGAAGAAGTCGACCCGGCGCGGGCTCGCTCCCGCCACGTGCGGCCGCCGAAGCTCGGTGACCACCACGGTCGCCCCATCCCGGCGGCCCATCAGACACCGGACCTTCTCGACCTCGTGATGCACGGAGACCTGCCAGGTGCGCGCGAGCTCGGCCGCCACCGGCTCGGTGAAGAAGACCGCCTCCACGGGCGCCGGGGCCGAGGGGAGGGGAAGCTGGTGCCGCACCAGCAAGGTGAACGAGAGGTCGCGCGGCAGGAGGCTCCAGCGCGGACCGACCCAGGCGCCGAGCAGCGAGGCGCACAGCCCGACCAGCAGGAACCACCCGAAGACCCGTCGTCCGTCCACACCCATCGTCACGACCCCGCCCGTCGCCCGGTCGCCGGGTCCAGCCCGGCCGCGCCGCCGGACGATGCCCGGCGGTCCTCCATCCGCGATCCTGCCCAACGCCCCTACCTCGCCCGCCAGGAGGGGCTGCGCTCCCCTCATGGCGCAACTTCATCGCCACGCTTCCGCCCCGCCGCCGCGAATCCCACAAGCCGAGAGATCGCACGGAGATTCGCCGGTCGCGCCAGGGAGCGGCCTTGTCACAAAGGTAGCCCCTCGCCCGTCCGCCCGTCCACTCGGTCTTGCAAAACGCGCGACCCGCGCCGGCGGGTCACAGCTCGATCTCGTACTCCTTGAGCTTGCGGTAGAGGGTGCGCTCGCCGATCTGGAGCTTCTCGGCCGCCTTGCGGCGGTTGCCGCCGACCTCGCGCAGGGTCGCCACGATCGCCTCCCTCTCCAGCTCGGACATCGTCATGCCCGGCCGGAACTCGATGACCGGACCCTCCTCCGGCGCCTCGCCATCCATCTCGTCCTCGACCGTCGCGTCCACCGGGCCGTCGATCTCGATCGCCGTCCCCCGGAGTCCCTCGCTCAGCCGCACGTCGACCAGGTCGGGATGGCGCTCCTTGTAGCGCTCGAACTCCCGACGGAGGTCCTCCACGTCCATCTTGAGCTCCACCAGCGTTCGGAAGAGGAACTCCAGCCGCTCCGAGGAGACACCATCCCCGGCGCTCGTCCGCTCGGGCGCGAACTCCCCGCGGGGCACCGGGAGCATGGCGCGCCCGCTGCCGGATCGGATCTCCGCCGGGATGTCCTCCGCCTGGATCACGGCGCCGGGGGCGAGCACCACCATCGATTCGATCAGGTTCCGCAGCTCACGCACGTTCCCGGGCCAGGCGTAGTCAAGCAGGATCTGCATCGCGTCCGCTGTGAGCCCCCGGAACTCCCGGTCGTGCGCCCGGCTGAACTCCCGGACGAAGGCGCGGACCAGCACCGGAATGTCCTCTTTCCGCGCCCGGAGCGGCGGCAGGTGGATGTGCAGCACGTTCAGGCGATAGTAGAGGTCCCGGCGGAACTCGCCGGTGCGGACCGCCCCTCGCAGCTCGCGATTCGTGGCGGCGATCACCCGGACGTTCACCTCGATCTCGCGGTCGCCCCCGACCCGCATGAAGCGACGCGATTCCAGCACCCGCAGCAGGCGCGTCTGGGTGGGTGGCGGCATCTCCGCGATCTCGTCGAGCAGGATCGTGCCTCCGTCGGCCAGCTCGAACATGCCGCGGCGGAGGGAGGTGGCGCCGGTGAACGCCCCCTTCTCGTGTCCGAACAGCTCCGACTCGAGGAGCGACTCGGGCAGCGCGGCGCAGTTCACCGCGATGAAGGGCTTCCCCCGGCGGGGGGAGAGGCGGTGGATGCCGCGCGCCACCAGCTCCTTGCCGGTCCCGCTCTCCCCGGTCAGCAGGACCGTCGAGTTGACCGGCGCGATGAGGTGGATCCGGTCCAGCACCTCCCGGATCGGCTCCGTGCGTCCCATGATCCCGGTCTCGAGCTGGAGCCGGAAACGCTCGAGCTGCTGGTTCAGCACCACCCGGACTTCCTCCGGATCCACCGGAAGGGGCAGGCAGTCGTCCAGGTCCACCGCCTCGGCGAGCTGGCGCCTCCCCTCGGCGTCCTCCGCCGCCAGGCCGACCACGGGCGGTCGAGGGATCCGGGCATCGAACAGCGAGATCATGGCCCGGGCCGCCCTCCCTTCCACATCCCGGGTGAGGAAGAGCGCGACCTCGTCCCCCTCCTCGGAGCGCCCCTCGATCTCGGCGGCCGACTCGATCATCGTCACGTCGTGGCCGTCCGCCGCGACGGCTTCCCGCACCGCCACCGCCTCCTCGAGCGCCCGCGCGTCGATGAACACCAGCGCCATCGCCTACCCCTCCGCCTCGGGACTCGAATCATCCGCGGAGGCGGCCGACCTCCCGTCGTGACGCGTGTGGCCGCGGAGCAGCGCCACCGCGTGCGCCGCCACCTCGGACAGGAAGGCCAAGCCGTCCTCCACGCCGGCGGGGCTCCCCGGCAGGTTCACGATCAGCGTGCGTCCGCGCAGGCCGGCCGCGCCGCGGCTCAGCGCCGCGTACGGGGTCTCGGCGAGCCCGCGGGTGCGGATCGCCTCGGCCAAGCCTGGAGCCTCCCGCTCCAGCACCGCGCGGGTGGCCTCCGGGGTCACGTCCCGGTCCGCGAAGCCCGTTCCGCCGGTGGTCACGACCAGGTCGCACGTTTCTTCATCGGCCCAGGCCGTCAGCGTCCGCACGATCGCTCCCACCTCGTCCGGGACGGTGGCGCGCGCCGCTTCACGGTAGCCCGCCCCCGCCGCCCAGCGGGCGATCCGCTCGCCGGAGCGGTCCTCCCGCTCGCCGGCGGCGACCCCGTCCGAGACGGTCAGGATGCCCACCCGGAGCGGGTCCTCGCGCGCGGGCCGCCGACCGCTCATCGGCAGGGGCTCATCGCTTCAGCGAGCCGTCCCGATAGAACGGAGGGCGCGCCGCCTCGCCGGCCACCTCGCGGTCCCGGATGCGCACGGAGAGCGGGTCGCCCGGCGCCGCGTCCGGCGGCAGGTAGACGGTGCCGATCCCCTCCCCCAGGCTGGGGCTCACCGTGCCGCTCCGGACCTCGCCGGCCTCCTCCCCGCGGAAGGTCACCGCGTAGCCTGGCCGCGGGAAGCCGCGCTCGGTGAGGCGGAAGCCGCTCAGACGGCGCGGCACGCCCCGCTCCTTCTGCGTCCGCAGGGCATCGCGCCCCACGAAGTCCCCCTTCTCGAGCTTGACCAGCCAGCCCAGCCCGGCCTCCAACGGGGTCGTCTTCTCGTCGATGTCGTTTCCGTACAGGGCGTAGCCCATCTCGAGCCGCAACGTGTCGCGCGCGCCGAGCCCGGCCGGCGCGAGGCCGGCCTCGGCCCCGGCCTCGTGCAGGCGGCGCCACAGCCGGGGCGCGTCCCCCGCCGGGGCGTAGAGCTCGAAGCCGTCCTCCCCCGTGTAGCCGGTGCGGCTGATGAGCGCCGGCACCCCGTCCACCGCCGCCTCGGCGAAGGCGTAGAAGCCGATCCTCTCCAGCGGCACGGAGGCGAGCGGGGCCAGGACGGACTCGGCGCGGGGCCCCTGGAGCGCCAGGAGCGCGACCGTCTCGCTCTCGTCCTCCAGCTCCGCCTCGAGCCCCTCCGCGTGCCCCTCCAGGTGCGCCCAGTCCTTGGCGATGTTCGCCGCGTTCACGACCAGCCGGAAGTCTTCCTCCCCGAGCCGGTAGACGAGCAGGTCGTCCACGATCCCGCCGTCCGGCAGGCACATGGCGCTGTACTGGGCGCGCCCCGGCGCGAGCGTCGCCGGATCGTTGGTGGTGACCCGCGAGACCAGGGCGAGCGCATCCGGCCCCCGGACCCGGAACTCGCCCATGTGCGAGACGTCGAACAGGCCCGCCCGCGTCCTCACCGCCTCGTGCTCGGCCCGGATCCCGGCCGGGTACTGAATCGGCATGAGGTAGCCCGCGAAGGGGACGAGCTTCGCCTCCAGCCGCAGGTGCTCCTCGTAGAGCGGCGTCCGCTTGAGCTGCGCCTCCATCACGCCTCCCCGCCGCCCATCAGACGGACGAGCAGCGCCTTCTGCGCGTGCAGCCGGTTCTCCGCCTCGTCCCATACCCGCGAGGCGGGCCCGTCGATCACCTCGGCGGTCACCTCCTCGCCCCGGTGGGCCGGAAGGCAGTGGAGAAAGATCGCCTCCGGCGCCGCCCGGGCCATCAGCGCCGCGTCCACCGTGTAGCCCCGGAAGGCGCGCCGGCGCTCCTCCTCCTCGGCCTCCTGGCCCATCGAGGCCCACACGTCCGTCGTCACCACCCGAGCGCCCTCGACCGCCGCCGCCGGATCGCGCACCAGCCGGACGTCGGAGTCCGCCGCCGCCTCGTCCAGGATCCGGGGGTCCGGGTCGTACCCCTCGGGACAGGCGAGCCGGAGGCGGAAGCCGAGCCGCCGAGACGCGTTCAACCAGGAGTTGGCCATGTTGTTCCCGTCCCCGATCCAGGCGACCGAGATCTCCCCCAGGTCGGGCCCGAACGCCTCCCGCACCGTCATGAGGTCCGCCATCACCTGGCAGGGGTGCAGGCGATCCGTGAGGCCGTTGATCACCGGGACGGTCCCCTCGCGGGCGAACGTCGCCACCTCCTCCTGGTCGAACGTCCGGATCATCACGCCCTGCACGTAGCGCGACAGCACGCGCGCCGTGTCGGCGATCGGCTCGCCGCGGTCGAGCTGGATGTCCCGGGACGAGAGGAAGAGGGCCGAGCCCCCGAGCTGCCGCGCGCCGACCTCGAAGGAGACCCTGGTGCGCGTGGAGCTCTTGGCGAAGATGAGCGCCAGCACCTGACCGGCCAGCGGGCGCCCGACCGCCGAGGGATCGGCCTTGAGCCGGTCGGCCAGGTCCAGCGTCTCGCCGAGCGCGGCGGCCGACCAGTCGGCGATGGAGAGGAAGTGCCGTTCACGATCCATGGGGAGCTCCGCCTCGCGTCCGTTCGTTCAGGCGCCCTGGAGCCACAACCCGGCGGCCAGGATCGCCAGCAGGAGGCCCGCCGTGGCGACGGCCCGCCAGCGTCCCTCCCGCGCGTAGAGCCCGCCCGCCAGGACGATGGCCCCGAAGGGTGCGGCGAGGAGCACCACCACCCCGGCCGTCCCGAGGGGCGCCCCGCTCGCGGGCCACACGAGCGCGACCCCGAGCAGTCCGGCCGCCAGCAGAGTGGCGCCCAGGAGCAGCCGCCCCAGGCCGCGCTCGAACGCGTCGGGCGGGGCGGGCGCACCACCCGGGGGCGACCCGCCGGGCGCGGTCAATGGAACGCCCCCTGGAGCCCCCGCCAAGCCATCTGGGCGGCGATCACCAGCAGGATGACCGCGAAGGCGGGACGCAGCACCCGCGCCGGGATGCGGTCGCCGAGCCGTGCGCCGAGCGTGCCGCCCCCCAGCACGCCGAGCGCGAGCGGGGCGGCCAGGGGGAGCAGGAGGTCTCCGCGCGCCCAGTAGATCCACGCGCCGGTCGACGCCGTCATGCCGATCATCAGGGTGCTGGTGGCCACCGCCACGTGCATCGGCACCCCCAGGAGGAGATGCATGGTGGGGACCTTGGCGAAACCCCCGCCGAGCCCGAGCACGGCCGAGGCCACGCCCGCCAGGCCGAGGGCGGAGAGCGCGGCGGCCGGGTGCCGCCGGCGCGGGACGGGCGCGCGCCCGCCCGCGGCCCGCGCGGCCTCGCCACCGGATTCCGACTCGTCCTGGGTAGGGGGGGGCGCCGCCGAGCCGGCTCCCGCGGGCGCCCGCTCGTCCACCCGTCCGACGCGCCGCCGCAGCATGAGGGCGGCCACGAACAGCACGGCCGCGGCGAAGGCCAGGTAGATGACGCGCTCGGGGAGCCAGGGCGTGCCGAGCGCCCCGAGCACCGCGCCGGCCGCGGCCGCCGCCTCCAGCCGGAACGCCATCGGCACGTCGACCCGGCCGATCCGCAGGTAGCCCGCCGCCGAGGCGGTGGAGGTCGCGACGACGGCCACCAGCCCCGCCGCGACAGCGGTCCGGATCGGCACCCCGAACAGGACGGTGAGCGCCGGAATGAGGAAGAACCCGCCCCCGAGGCCGAAGATGGCGCCGCCGAGCCCGGCGAAGCCCCCGATGCCGACCAGGGCGAGCGTCAGCGACCAGCCGGCCTCGGCCACCTCCTCGCCCGAGCGCGCCGGCTAGAGGATGTAGCGCCGGAGGTCCTCGTCCCCGGCGATCTCGGACAGCCGGTCACGGACGAAGTCGGCGTCGATCCGGATCGTCTCGCCGGCCCCCGCGTCCGGGAGGTCGAACATCACCTCGTCCAGCAGGGTGGTGAGCACCGTGTGCAGCCGCCGCGCCCCGATGTTCTCCATCCGCTGGTTCACCTCGGAGGCGATCCGGGCCAGCTCGCGGATCGCCTCGTCCGTGAACTCGAGGACCGCCCCCTCGGTCTCCACCAGGGCGCGGTACTGGGAGAGCAGCGCGTTCCGGGGCTCCGAGAGGATGCGGACGAAGTCCGCCTCGTCCAGGCTCCGGAGCTCCACCCGGATCGGGAATCGGCCCTGGAGCTCCGGGATCAGGTCGGACGGCTTGGAGACGTGAAAGGCGCCCGCCGCGATGAACAGGATGTGGTCCGTGTTGACCATGCCGTACCGGGTCTGCACCGTGGAGCCCTCCACGATCGGCAGGAGGTCGCGTTGCACCCCCTCGCGCGACACGTCCGGACCCCCGCCGCCCCGCTGGCCGGCCACCTTGTCCAGCTCGTCGAGGAAGATGATCCCCATGTTCTCGACCCTGTCGAGCGCGTCGTCGATCACCTCGTCCATGTCGACCAGCCGGTCGAGCTCCTCGCCGAGCAGGATGCGGCGCGCCTCCGCGACCGTCACCTCCCGCCGCCGCGTCTTCTTCGGAAGCAGGCCCTGGAGCATCTCGCTCATGTTCCAGTCGAGCCCCTCCATGCCCGGCGCATCCAGGTTGAGCAGCGGCATGGAGCTCTCGGTCACCTCCACCTCCACCTGCCGCTCCTCCAGCCGCCCGTCGCGGAGGAGCTGCCGGAGCTTGTCGCGGGTCCGGCGCTTCCGTGCCTCGGGCGCTTCGGCCCGCTCCTCCTGCGCCTGGCCCTCCCGCGAGACGATGAAGGTGCGTGCGCCGCCGGGGGAAACATCCGCCGCGGAGGCGGGATCGGGGTCCACGGGCCCCTCCGCGCCGGCCTCGCCCGCGGCGCCCTCCCGACCGGCCTCGCCCGCGGCGCCCTCCGCGCCCGGCCAGCCCCGGAGGCCCGGAGCGCCGGGAGCGGCGGGGCCGCCGGAGCCGCCCGGGGCGCCGACTCCCGCGACGCCGCCGGGCGCGCCGCGACCGGGGGCGCCCGCGCCGGGCCGGGCGCCCTCGAGACCGGCTCCCCCCGGGGGCGGCTTCTCGGCCACGGGCGGGAGGAGGAGGTCCAGCAGCCGATCCTCCACTCGAGCCTCCGCCGCCTCGCGGAAGCCCTCCTCCTTCTCGCTCCGCACCATGTTGATCGAGATCTCGACCAGGTCGCGGACCATCGACTCCACGTCGCGGCCCACGTAGCCGACCTCGGTGAACTTGGAGGCCTCCACCTTGATGAAGGGGGCGCCGGCCAGGCGGGCGAGCCGGCGGGCGATCTCCGTCTTTCCCACCCCGGTGGGGCCGATCATGATGATGTTGTTCGGGAGGATCTCCTCCCTCATCTCGGACTCGACGTTCTGGCGGCGCCATCGGTTGCGCAGGGCGATCGCCACCGCGCGCTTCGCCTGCCGCTGTCCGATGATGTACTGGTCCAGCTCCGCCACGATCTGACGGGGCGTGAGGCCCGCCAGGCCGTCCCCGGTCTCCTCGTCGGCGGGGCCGGCGCCCCGGTCGATGCCGTCCGGCGCCGCGCCGGACTCGGCCGTTGGACGCTCTTCGAGGGGTCGGGTATCGGTCGTGGTGCCGCTGATCGAATCCATCCTGTCCGGCCTATCCGGCGTCCGGGCCCTCGCCGTCGGGCAGCTCGAGGACCGTGATCTCCCGGTTGCTGTACACGCAGATGTCCCCGGCGATCTCCAGGGCCCGCCGGACGAGGTCGGGGGCCGCGAGTTCCGAATGGGCCATGAGGCCGCGGGCGGCGGCCAGCGCGTAGCCGCCGCCGGACCCCAGCGCCAGGATCCCGTCGTCGGGCTCGATCACCTCGCCGCTCCCGGCGACCATGAGGCTCTGCCGGCGATCCGCCACCGCGAGCAGGGCTTCCAGCCGCCGCAGGTACCGGTCGCTCCGCCACTCCTTCGCCAGCTCCACCGCGGCGCGGGCCAGGTTCTTCGGGTGGCGCTCGAGCTGCGACTCGAACTTCTCGAACAGCGTGAAGGCGTCCGCCACGCTCCCCGCGAAGCCGGCGAGGATGTGCCCCTCCCGCATGGTCCGCACCTTGGTGGCGCGCGCCTTCACCACCGCGTCGTCCATCGTCACCTGCCCGTCGCCGCCCATCGCGACCCGACCGTCGCGCCGCACGCACAGGATGGTGGTGCCGTGGATCGCGCCGCTCCTCCGCGTCGCGCCGGGCAGGCCCGGAGCGCCGAACCGCCTCACGGCTCCTCCCCCGCGCGCGGATGCGCCTGCCGGTACGCCCGCTTGAGCCGCTCCACCGAGGTGTGCGTGTAGATCCGGGTGGTGGAGAGGCTCGCGTGCCCGAGCATCTCCTTGACGGCCACCAGGTCCGCACCCCGGTCCAGCAGGTGGGTGGCGAAGGAATGACGCAGGGCGTGCGTGGAGAGACCGTCCTCGGTCGAGACCTCCCGGAGCGCCGCGGCGACCCGCCGCTGGATCTGACGGCGCGACAGCCGTCGGCCGCGGGACGAAAGGAGGAGCGGGGCGCGGCGCTCGCGGGGGCCACGGGCGAAGCCGGATTCTCGGGCC
>CAZTGV010000054.1:0-2337 GCA_964613475.1 uncultured Gemmatimonadota bacterium | reverse complement strand
GCCTCCGCCGCGGCGCGGCCGAGAGGCACGATCCGCTCCTTGCCCCCCTTTCCCCGCACCCGGAGCTGGCCGGTGCGCAGGTCCACATCCTGGAGGTCCAGCTGCCGCACCTCGGCCAGCCGCAAGCCCGAGGAGTAGAGGAGCTCGAGGAGCGCGAGGTCGCGCGCCGCCGTCGGCGACTCCTCGCGCGCCGCGCGGGCGCGCAGGGCGTCGAACAGGCGCTCGGCGTCGGCCTCGCTCAGATAGCCCGGGAGCGTTCGGCCGCCGCGGGGCGCCCGGACGGCGCGCGCCGGGTTGCCCGGCGCCCGGCCCGTCCGGTGGAGGAAGCGGAAGAAGGAGCGGACGCTGGACAGCTTGCGGGCGATGGTCGACCGCTCCAGGTCGCGGGCCCGCAGCGAGCCGAGGAAGGAGCGGACGTCCGCCCGCTCGAGGTCGGACCACGCCCAGCCGGCCTCGCGGTGGCCGCCCAGGAAGCGGTGGAACTGCGCGAGGTCGCGCCGATACGCCTCCACCGTCCGGGGAGACAGGCGTCGCTCCTTCTCCACATAGCGTAGGAAGTCGGCGATCTCCCGCAGCCGCGGTTCCGCAGCCGTCACCCCGCGCTCCCCTCCGCGATCGTCACGCGTCACTCCGATCCGCCGCCGTCACGCGCCCTCAGCTCCGCCCTCCACGGCCGCGCCCGCCCGCGCCCTTCCGGCGCTTCTTCTTCGCCCGCTCGCGGCGCGCCTCCAGGAGCTCGACCGCCCGCTCCATCGTGACTTCCTGGGGATCCATCCCCTTGGGCAGCGAGGCGTTGGTGCGTCCGTGCTTCACGTACGGTCCGTAGCGCCCGATCAGGACGTTCACCGGCTCGCCGTCCTCCGGATGCGCCCCGAGCTCCTTGACCGGCTTCGAGCGCCCGCCCCGGCGGCGGCCCCGCTTCGGCTCGGCGAGCAGCGCCAGCGCGCGCTCCAGCGACAGGTCCAGCGGGTCGTCGCCCTCCTTCAGCGAGCGGAAGTCCCCCTCGTGCACCACGTAAGGCCCGTACTTGCCGATCCCCACCTTCACAGGCTTCCCGTCCTCCGGGTGCGAGCCGAGCGGGAAGGGCATGGCGAGCAGCTTGAGCGCCTTGTCCAGGGTGACGTCCTCGTACTCCAACCCCTCCGGGAGGGAGGTGCGCTTGGGCTTGCCGTCCCCGTCGGACTCGCCGAGCTGCACGTAGGGGCCGAACCGCCCCGTCATCAGGTACACCGTCTGCCCCGTCTCCGGATCCTCGCCCAGCGGCTCGGGTCCGCCGGCCTTGCGCTCCAGGAGCGTGACCGCCTGCTCGTCGGACAGGTCCGCCGGCGCCACCCCCTCCGGCACGGGGGCGGTCAGGGTGTCCCCGTTCCGCTCCAGCTCCAGGAACGGCCCATACTTGCCGATCCGGATGCGGGGGCGGAGGTCCTGCAGGACGATGGTGGAGGCCTCGCGCGGGTCGATCTTCTCCTCCCGCTCCGCGAGCCGCCCCTCGAGCCCCTTCTCGCCCGAGTAGAAGTCCCGGAGCCAGGCACGCCACTCCACCTTCCCGGCGGCGATCCGGTCCAGCGAGTCCTCCATGGCGGCCGTGAAGCCGGTGTCCACCAGGTCCGGGAAGTGCACCTCCAGGAGCCCGGTGACCGCGAAGGCGATGAAGGTCGGCACGAGCTGCTTCCCGTGCCGCTCGGCGTACCCGCGCTCCTGGATGGTCGAGATGATCGCCGCGTAGGTGCTCGGCCGCCCGATCCCCTCCGACTCGAGCGCCTTCACCAGCGTCGCCTCCGTGTAGCGGGCCGGCGGCTTCGTCTCGTGAGAAACCGCCTCCAGCTCGCGGAGCGACGGCTCGTCTCCCTCGGCGAGCTCCGGCAGAAGGACCTCCTGGTCCTCGAGCGCCGCCTCGGGATCGTCCGACCCCTCGACGTAGGCGCGGAAGAAGCCGGCGAACTCCAGCACCTTGCCGGTGGCGCGGAAGACGACGTCGTCCGCCTTCAGGAGCACCGTCAGGTGCTTCTGGCGCGCCTCCGCCATCTGGCTGGCCACCGTCCGCTTCCAGATCAGGTCGTACAGGGCGCGGCGCCGGCCGGTGAGCCGGAGCTCGTCCGCGGTGGCCATGCGGGTGCCGGCGGGACGGATCGCCTCGTGCGCCTCCTGCGCACCCTTGGCCTTCGTCCGGAAGCGCCGCGCGGCGTCGTTCAGGTAGGCGTCGCCGTACAGGTCGCGCACGCGGGCGCGGGCGGCCCGCACTGCCTCTTCCGAGAGCTGGACGGAGTCCGTGCGCATGTAGGTGATCAGCCCGTCCTCGTAGAGGCTCTGGGCCGTCCGCATCGTGTCCCGCGCGCT
>CAZTGV010000053.1:0-15899 GCA_964613475.1 uncultured Gemmatimonadota bacterium | reverse complement strand
CTGGGACGCCCTCTGAGCCGCGGCCGGACCGGAACGCCCGCGACGCCCGGCGCCGGCGCCGGCGCCGCTCACCCCTTGCAGTCGTACCAGCTCTCGCCCACCCCGATGTCCACCTCGAGCGGCACGTCCAGCTCGATCGCCCCCTCCATCTCCTCCCGCACGAGCGCCGCCACCTCCTCCTCGCGACCCCGGCGCACCTCGAACAGCAGCTCGTCGTGCACGGTGAGCAGCATGCGGGCAGGTCGGCCGTCGCCGAGGCCCGACTCGGCGCCGCCGGCCGACCCGGCGCCAGTACGCGCCGTCGTCGTCGAGCTCCCGTCCGCGGCGCCGTCCTCCGCCAGGGCCTCCAGGCGCGCGTGCAGCCGGATCATGGCGAGCTTGATGAGGTCGGCCGCCGTCCCCTGGATCGGCGAGTTGGCGGCGGTCCGCTCCCCGAAACCCCGGACGCCGGGGTTCCGCGAGCGGATCTCCGGGATGTAGCGCCGGCGGCCGAGCAGCGTCTCCACGTAGCCCTTCTCGCGCGCCTGCGCCTTCATGCGCTCGATGTAGTCGGTCACCCCCGAGAAGCGCTCGAAGTAGGCGTCGATGAACGCCCGCGCCTCGCGCCGGGAGATCCCGAGCTGCGCGGCGAGCGCCACGGGGCCCTGGCCGTAGATGGTGGCGAAGTTGATCGTCTTCGCCCGCTCCCGCATCTGGGGGGTGACCCGCTCCGGCTCCACGCCGAAGATGCGGGCTGCCGTCTCCCGGTGGACGTCGCGGCCGCCGCGGAACGCCTCCACGAACGCCGGGTCGCCCGACAGGTGGGCCATCACCCGGAGCTCGACCTGCGAGTAGTCGGCCCCCAGGAAGACGTAGCCCTCGGCCGGCACGAACCCCTTGCGGATCTCGCGACCCAGGGCGGAGCGGATCGGGATGTTCTGCAGGTTCGGGTCGGAGGAGGAGAGCCGGCCCGTCGCCGCCACCGCCTGGTTGAAGCTGGTGTGGATGCGTCCGCTCGTCTCGTTCACCAGTTGCGGGAGCACGCGCACGTAGGTGGAGCAGAGCTTGTCCAGCTCCCGGTACTCGAGCACCAGCCGCGGCACCTCGTGCCCCTGGGCCGCCAGCTCCGCCAGCACGCTCTCGTCCGTGGAGGGCCCGGTCTTCGTGCGCTTCACCACCGGGAGCTCGAGGCGGTCGAACAGCAGCTCGCGCATCTGGGGCACCGACCGGAGGTTCACCTCCTCGCCGGCGATCTTGCAGATCTCCTCCATGACCAGCCCGAGCTCCCGCTCGAGCCGCGCCAGGAGCCGGGCGAAGAAGTCGCGGTCGATCGCGATCCCCACCCGCTCCATGGCGGCGAGCACCGGGATGAGCGGCATCTCGATGCGCTCGAACAGCTCCTGCATCCGGTGCCGGCGGAGGTCCTCCTCCAGCTCCTCCGCCAGGCGGAGCGCGAAGTCCGCCGCCTCCTGCGCCACGCAGGCGGCCTCCTCGGGCGGCACCTCGGCGAGCGGCACCTCGGCCCGACCGGTGCCGGCCACCCGCTCGCGGGTGGCGAGGCGGTGCCCGCGGCGGTCCATCGCCAGCAGCTCCAGGGAGTGCTCCCGCTTGCTCGGGTCCAGGCAGTAGGAGGCGAGCTCGGTGTCGAAGGCGAGCGCGGCCAGGGGCGCGCCCGCCCGCCGGAGCAGGTGGAACTCCCGCTTCAGGTCGTGCCCCACCTTCGGGAGGTCGGAAGCGAGCAGCGCCCGCACCGGCGCCATCGCTTCGTCGGCGAGCGGCGTCAGGTTGCGGGGCGCGTCGCCCGCGTCCTCGAGCGCCAGGGCGGGGTTCCCCTCGGCGTCGCGGGTCACCTCGGGGGGGCGGTGTCCGAGCGGCAGGTAGAAGGCGTGGCCCGGCTCCGCCGCCAGCCCGAGGCCGACGATGCGGGCGCGGAGGGGATCGCTCCCCTCGGCCAGCACCCGGAGGGCCATCCGCTCGGCCCCGGCGAGGGAGTCGGCCACCTCCCGCGCGCGCGCCGCGTCCCGCACCGTCTCGTACGCCTCGCGCAGCGCCTCGGCCGGCGTCTCCGGCGCGTAGTCGCGGAGGAGCTGGTGGAATTCGAGCTCCAGGAAGATGTCGCGCAGGCGGCGGCGGTCCGGCGGCTCGCGGCGGAGCCGCTCCGGATCGAGCGTCACAGGCGCGTCGCGCCGGATGGTGACCAGCCGCTTGGACAGGCGGGCCGCTTCGCCGTGCTCGCGGAGGGCGTTGCGCGCCCGGGTGGAGGAGACGTCCTCGCTCCGCGCCAGGATCTCCTCCAGGGAGCCGAAACGCTCGATGAGCGTCGGGGCCGTCTTCTTCCCGATCCCGCGCACGCCGGGCACGTTGTCCGAGCTGTCGCCGATCAGCGCCAGGTAGTCGGTGACGCGCTCCGGGGCGACCCCGAGCCGCTCGCGGGCGTTCTCGGGCGTGACCCACTCCTGGTCGACCCCGGCCGGTCCCCCACGGCCGGGATTCAGGAGGGCCGTGCGCGGCCCGATGAGCTGATAGAAGTCCTTGTCGCCGGAGACGATGACCGTCTGCAGGCCCGCCTCCTCGGCCTGCTCGGCCAGGGTGCCGATCACGTCGTCCGCCTCCCACCCTTCCACCTCGATGCACGGCACCCGGAAGCCCTCCAGGATGTCGCGGCAGCGCGGAATCGACGCCTCCAGCTCGTCCGGCATCTTCGTCCGGGTGGCCTTGTACTCCTCCAGCAGCTCCGTGCGGAAGCTGTCCCCCGCGTCGAACACGACGGCCAGATAATCGGGGCGCTCCTCCTCCATCAGACGGACGAGGAACTGGGCCAGACCGTACGGCGCGGAGGTGTTCTCGCCGCTGGAGGTGGTGAGCGGCCGGCTGATCATGGCGTAGAACGCCCGGTAGATCAGGGCGTGCCCGTCCAGCAGGAAGAGGGTCGGACGGTCGAACTCGGGGCGGTCGTTCTCAGGCAAGGTGCGGAAGGATACCCCCTCCGGGCGGAAGGGGATCCGAGCGTCGGCGCGGGCGGTGGGCCGGCGGCGCGATCGGGCCGCCCCGGCCTCGCGGAGAGGCCGGGGCCCGCGGAGACGGCCCGGCCGAGGCTACAGGGCCGCGCGGCTCACGCGGGTCGCGTGGAGGCCCTTGTCTCCCTGTGTGAACTCGAAGTCCACCTCCATCCCCTCGGAGAGCGTCTTGTAGCCCTCCATGTCGATCGCGCTGTAGTGGACGAACACGTCGTCCCCCCCGTCGGGCTGCTCGATGAAGCCGTACCCCTTCGAGTCGTTGAACCACTTCACCCGTCCGATGGGCATGCTGAGGCCTCCTGCGCTGAGACTGACACCTTGCTGCGGACGGAAGGGCCACGGTCGAGGGACGCCGCCGGACCCCCCCGCAAAACGTTACGATCCTACCGGGCTGGACCGCCGCCGTCAACCGCATCTGGACAGCCCGGCCGGGGCGGGGCGCCCGAGCGGGTTCGGCGCCCGGCCGCTCACCCGCCCGGGCCGGCGCCGGCGCCCGCGAGCTCCGAGGCGTAGAGGCGCGCGTACAGCCGCTCGAGCGCCAGCACGGCGCGGACGTAGTCCCGCGTCTCGCGGAAGGGGATGCGCTCCACGAACGCTTCCTCGTCGCCCCCGGTCTCGGGGTAGCCGCGCCAGGCCAGCCAGCGGTGCGGGCCGGCGTTGTAGGCGACCAGCGCCGCGACCCGCGAGCCGCCGAAGCGGTCCAGCATGTCCGCCAGGTAGCGGGTGCCGAGCCGCAGGTTCACCTCCGGGACCGCGAGCTGGGGGAGCCGGAAGTCCGCCAGCGCCTCGCGCGCGGCGACCGACTCCGCGGTGGCCGGCATGAGCTGCAGCAGCCCCACCGCCCCCGCCGCCGACACGATCTCGCGGTCGAACATCGACTCGCGCCGGGCCACGGCCGCCACCAGGGCGGGCGGCAGGCCGCGGTCCGCCGCGGCGGCGCGGAGAGCGGGCGCGTAGATGAGGGGATAGACGGCGCGGAGGAGCGGGAGCGTCCAGGTCCCGCGGCGGGCGCGGACGGCGTGGCCGCGTGCCACCCCCTCCGCCGTCCACCCCGCGCGGTTCAGGGCGAGGGCCATCGCGAGGCGGCCCGCCTCGCCGCCGGGCGGGCGCGGAGCCGCCCGCAGCTCGGCGCGCGCCCGGTCGGTCCAGCCGACCGCCCGGAGCGCCTCCATGCGAGCGAGAAGCCGCGCCGAGGCCGCGTCGAGCGCCGGCTCCGGCGCCTCGCGGGGCGCCGCCTCGACCCAGGCGTCCGCTCCGAGGCGCTCGGCGCCCCGCATCCCGTAGTAACCGAGCGGGTCCTGGCGGAGCGCGCGACGGTATAGCGTACGGGCCGCCTCCTCCTCGCCCGTCACCTGGCGCGCGCGGCCGCTCCAGTAGAGCGCCCCCTGGACCCATTCGCCGTTCGGATAGCGCCGCCGGTAGTCGTCGAAGCGCGCGACCGCCTCGGCCGGGCGGCCAGCGGCCAGGGCGAGCATGCCGAGCCGCGAGAGCGCCAGCTCCGCGTACCGGGTCCCGCCGAAGCGCTCGACCACCCCCTCGTAGGCCTCGCGGGCGGCCTCGGTCTCGCCCCGGTCGTGCCGGCGGTCGGCGAGCAGGAAGGCGGCGAAGCCGGGCGTCCCGGCCGCCGATCCGGCGGCGGCGCCGACCTCGGCGGCCCGCGCCAGCGCCTCCTCCGCCGCTTCGGCGCGGCCGAGGGCGCCCAGGCCCCGGGAGGCGGCGAGCCACAGCGCGGCGCGGCGCTCCGGCTCCACGGCGGGATCCTCGAGCCACGGCTCCAGCGCCTCCAGCGCCCCGGCGTGGTCGCCGGCCGCGGCGCGGAGCGCGGCGAGCCGCTCGGCCAGTCCGGGACGCTCCGCCGCCGGGGCGCGCTCGAGCGCCGCCTCGAGCGCCGCCCGCGCCCGCGCCGGCCGCCCCGACCGCCGGTCCGCGGCGGCCACCTCCGCGTGGACCGCCCAGCCGGGGTCCAGCGCCAGCAGCGCCGCCCCGACCGCCTCCGGGGGCGCCGCCGCGACCAGCGCCCGCCGGAAGGCGGCCGTCGCCTCCGCCGTGTCGCCGGCGGCCAGCAGCGCCGGGCCGACCCACTCCCCGTCCAGCGCGGCCCCGAGGGCGCCCCCAACCCCGCGCGCCAGCCGCACGCCGCCCGCCGCATCGCCGGCGCGGAAGGCGGCCAGCGCGCGCAGGCCGCGCACCGAGTCCGCCGGGAGCGCCGGCTCGGCGAGAAGCGCCGGGGCGAGCCGCCCCGCGGCCGCCGTGTCCCCCTCCTCCGCCAGCGCCCGCAGGGCGTCGAAGCGGAGCCAGGCGGCCAGCTCCGGGTGGCGCGCGGCGGCCGCGAGCAGCACCCGGGCCGCGGCGCGCGGGCGCTCCGCCGCCATCAGCGCCGCGGCGTGGCCGACCGCCGCCTGAGGCCGCCCGGCGGCCGCCGCGTCCGCCAGGCGCTCGAACGCTCGTACCGCGCCGGCCGGATCGCCGGTCTCCAGGCGGGCGCGGGCCAGCAGCAGCCTGCCCTCCGCCCCGGCGAGCTCGTCCAGCCAGGGCTGTCCCTCCAGCAGGCGGTCGACGGCCCCCCACGCCCCGTACGCCGCATGCGCCCGCGCGGCCAGGAGCAGCGCTTCCGCCCCCGCCACGCGACCCTCGGAGAGGGCGCGCGCGAGGAGGCGCGCCGCGGACAGGGGGCGCTGCGCGTCTAGCAGCCCCCGGGCCCCCTCGAGCGCGGAATCGGAACCGGCCGGCGCGGCCTGGGCCGCCGCCGGGGTCGGACCCGCGAGGCCCCAGCCGAGGACGAGGACGAGCAGCGGAAGGAGGAGGCGACGGAGCGCCCCCCGGCCAGCCAGGCCGGTGGGCACGGGCGGCGCCGGCGCCCGGCGCCGCCCGCTCATCCGTCCGGGAACGACGGAACGATCAGAAGGGAGAAAGGTCGTACCGGACCCGCACCATCGCGAAGCGCCCGAGCGACGGGGTCCCCACGAAGCTCCGGTACTCCTGGTCGAACAGGTTCTGCACATCGAACTGCACGGCCACCCGGCGCACCGCCGGCAGCCGGTATCCGAGGGTCAGGTCGAACACGGAGAAGGAATCGACCTCACCGCTGTACACCCCCGAGTTCGCCTCGAAGCCGTTCTGGGCCCGGAAGCGGAGCTGACCGTTGAAGCCGTGCTCGCCCTGGGCCCGGTAGCGCAGCGACAGGGTGCCCTTGGTGGTCGGCGCGTTCAGTGGGATCACCTCCTCGGTGACCTCACCCTCTTCGGCCGTGAACTCGTCGTCGCTCACCAGCGACAGCGTGCCCCGGAGCTCCCACTCGTCGGCCAGGAGCACCGTCGCCGAGAGGTCGGTTCCGAACAGGTCGACGTCCCCGAGGTTGCGGTAGGTGAGAACGAGGGCGGGATCCGTCCCGCCCGCCTGCTCCACCGTCACCACCCCCAACGGGATCTGGCCGAGCGCCCCCGCCACCGCCTGCGCGGTCGGCTCGTCCAGGCCCTGGCTCACGAAGTAGGGGCCGAGGGCCTGCGCGGGCAGAAGGACGTTCGGCGTGTTCACCAGGAGCGCCGACACCCAGTCGTCGATGTGGCTGTACCACAGGTTGGCGGCCAGCAGGAGGCGCTCCCCGATCAGCCCCTTGTAACCCAGCTCGAAGGTGTTCGTGATGGTGGGCTCCAGCCGGTCGATGTCCTGGATCCCGGCCAGGCCGCCCGGAAGCGGCTCGAACTCCTCCGTCTGCGGGTTCAGCCGCGCCGCGACGACCGGCACCTGCTCCGGCGCGGGCGGCGGGATGCTGGCGAGGAACTCCGCCACGTCCGGCGGGAGCTGGCCCGCCTGGGCCAGCAGCTGCGCGACCGCCACCATCTCCATCCAGAGCTGCCCGGTCGTGGTGGGGAGGAACGTCCGGGGGCTCTGACCGAGGAGCGGGGCGAAGGGCGACATGTGCATCGGCACGCCGCCCTCCCGCCGGAAGCTCAGCCCCTGGTCGGTCGCCCCCTGCGCCCGCACGTCGTACCGGAAGGGACCGAAGAGCGGCACGCTGGCGCCGGAGATGTCGAGGAACAGGTTCAGCGTGCTGGGCGTCGAGAAGGCGCGGTTGTAGGTGGCGCGGAAGCTGTGCGCCTGGTCGGGCTTGAAGACCAGCGCGGCGCGTGGGGAGAAGACGGGGTCCTCCAGCCGCGAGTGGTCGTCCAGCCGGGCGGCCAGGAAGAGGTCGAAGCGGTCGCCGAGCCGCGTCTCCGACTGGACGTAGGCCCCGATCTCGGTGAGGTCGTCATCGTCCTCGTTCTGTCCGTTGATCGTCCCCTCGGTCTGCGGCACGGTGCGGAGGAGGTCCAGGCCGTAGATGAAGTTCTGCCTCTGGCTCAGGCGGGTCGCGTGCTGGAGCTGGCCCACGAAGAGCTCGGACTTGTCGATGAGCGGACGTCCGGAGCGGAGCAGGTAGGTGTCGTCGTTGTCGCTCTTGTTCCAGAACACCTGCGCGAACAGGTCCTCCCACGAGAAGCGGCCCTGCAGGTAGTTGTAGCTCCAGTCCACCACCTGGGCCGCCCCGAGGCCGGTGAGGTCTATGCTGCTCACCGCCTGCGTACGGCCCCCGGAGAAGATGAGGGCCATGCCCGGCTCGGGCCGGATGTCGACGCGTGAATCGAAGGACCAGCGCTCCAGGTCGTTGTTCCGCCCCGCCGCCACGTTCTGCACGCTCTCCACCAGGAGCGCCTGGTCCGCAGGATCCTGCAGGTTCAAGCCTTCGGAGAAGTTGAGGCAGTCCGGCTGGGTGAGGTCGAATCCCGTGGCGATGCAGTCGCTGGCCAGCGCTCGCTGCGCCTCCTCCGCCTGGTCGACGAAGCGGTACTCGGTCCCGGTGAAGTACTGCCCGGAGAGGCGGATGCCGAACCGGTCGCTGGGCGCCAGGGACACGCTCCCCACCCCGTGGAACAGCTCCTCGTCGTTGTCGGCGATCCCCGGCTCGTCGGACTGCTCCCGGAGGCCGCCGGCGACCGAGAAGCTGGCACCGGGGTCGTCGATCGGCGAGCGGGTGATCGCGTGAAACACCCCGTTCGTCACGTTCGGGCCGTAGAGCGCCGAGGCCGGGCCGAGCACCAGCTCCATGCGCTCGATGTCCAGGTCGACGGTCGGGTTCAGGTGGGAGATGTTCGCCCGGAGCGACGGGACCCGCGCGATCCGGTTGTCGGTGAGGGTGAGCATGGAGCCGGAGAAGATGTTGTTGAAGCCGCGGGCCACGACGTAGTGGCCCTGCAGGCCGGTCGAGATGATGTCCACCCCCGCCACGCCCTTCGCGTGGTCCGCCTGGGTGAGGGCCGGCCGCTCCTGGATGTCGCGCTCGGAGACGACGTGGACCGCCGCCGGGGCGTCCAGCACCTTCTCCACCGTCTTGGAGGCCGTCACCGTGATCGGGTTCAGGTTGTAGCTCCGCTCGACCAGCTCCACCGTGACGCTCGTCGTGCGGCCCGCCTCCAGCCGCTGACCCTCCAGGGTCCGCACCTGCCAGCCGGGCAGGGTGAAGCGGAGCCCGTACGTCCCGGCCGGCACGCCCACGATGCGGAAGGCCCCGTCCGGCCCCGTGGTCGCGCTCGCCACCGCGGCCGCGCCAGGACCGATCACCTGCACCAGGACGGCGCTCAGCGGGGTCTGGGTGGTCGAGTCACGCACGGTGCCGGCGATCGCCCCCTCCTCCTGCGCGGCGGAGGCGGCGGGGAAGGTCAGGAGCGCGAGCGCGACCAGGAGCGCGAGCGCGGAGCGGCCGAAGGGGGCGTGCGGGGGCGCGCCGGCACGACGTGGGGGTGCTCTCATGGGGCGGCCTCGGCGTTGGAGAAGACGAAACGCTGCCCGACCCGTACGGGAATCAATAGTCGGAACGGCCACCGCGGGCCGCAAGTCTGGGAAGGGGTCCGGGGCCTCCCGCCGACGGTGTTCGGACCGTCGGCGGGAGCGCAACGGGGATCAGCTGGCGGCGGCCCTCGCCTCGCGGTCGTGGAGCGCGTCGATCATCCGCTGCGCGCTCTCCTCCATCTCGATCACGATCCGATCGACCCGCGTCACGAAGTAGTTGTGCATGATGTTGATCGGGATCGCGATCGCCAGACCGGAGGCGGTGGTGATCAAGGCGACCTTGATCCCGCCGGCGACGAGCGTCGCCTCCACCTCGCCGGCGATCTCGATCGCCTGGAAGGCGATGATCATCCCGATCACGGTGCCGAGGAAGCCGAGCAGGGGCGCGACGTTGGCCAGGGTGGCGAGCCACACCAGCCCGCGCTCGAGGTTCGCCACCTGGATGGCGCCGGCGTTCTCGATCGCCTGCATCGCGCGCTCCGTGCCCTCGTCACGGCGGCGCAGTCCCGCCTCCAGGATCTCGGCGGCCGGGGCATCGGACTCCTCGCAGCGGGCGAGCGCCTCGTCCAGCCGGCCGCGGGCGATCAGCTCGTCCACATCGCGCAGCAGGCTGCGGGTGCGGGCGGCCTTGACCTGCAGGTCGATGAACTTCCAGATGATGATCAGGACCCCGACGAGCAGACAGAAGCCGAGCGGCCACATCATGAAGCCCCCCGCTTCCCAGATCTCCCCCAACCGGAGCTCCTGTCCCTCTCCGAGCTGAGGCGTGGTCTCCTGCAAGACCAGCAATGCGGTCAACGTCCAACCGGTCAAGTGGGCCTCCACACGCTGCAAGGATCTTCTGCGCGTCCGTCGGTCGCCCGGCGCAAAAAGGCAGGCCGGAAAAACCTACCCGGGGGCGCAGAGGGCGTCAAGCGGCCGTTGCCACGGTCGCTGCAAGAGCTCAGCCAGCGGCGAAAAGCGGCCCGAAGGGAGCCTGGAAGGCCCGCCGGGAGGGGCGGGCGCGCGAGAGAGAGAAGGGCGGGACCGCTCCGGGTCAGCGCGGGGCGGGAAGGCGCGGGACGGCCGCCAGCAGCGACCGCGTGTACGGGTGCTCCGGCGCCTCGAACAGGCGCGCGGCCGCCCCCTCCTCCACGATCCGGCCGGCGCGCATCACGACCACCCGGTCGCTCACCTGGCGCACGACCGCCAGGTCGTGGGCGATGAACAGATAGGTCAACCCGAGCCGCTCCTGCAGGTCCATCAACAGGTTCAGCACCTGCGCCTGCACGGAGACGTCCAGGGCGGAGACCGGCTCGTCGGCCACGACCAGCCGCGGCTCGACCGCCAGCGCCCGGGCCACGCCGATCCGCTGCCGCTGCCCGCCGGAGAACTCGTGCGGATAGCGGAGGGCGGCGCCGGGATCGAGCCCGACCAGCGTCAGTAGCTCGTCGATGCGCCGGCGGGCCGCCGCGCCCCGCGCCAGGCCGTGCACCCGCAGCACCTCCCGCAGGGCCGCCCCCACCGTGAGCCGCGGGTTCAGCGAGCCGAACGGGTCCTGGAAGACGATCTGCGCCTCCCGCCGGAAGCCCCGCAGCTCCCGCCGGCCGCGCTCCGCCAGGTCGCGCCCGCGGAACAGGACGCGCCCGGCGGTCGGCCGCTCGAGGCGGAGGAGCAGGCGGGCCAGGGTGCTCTTTCCGGAGCCCGACTCTCCGACCAGCCCCAGCGTCTCCCCCTCGTGGACGGCGATCGACACGCCGTCGACGGCCCGGATCGGCTCCCGCCGCGGGCGGAGCCAGCCGCCTCCGCCCCCATAGTGGCGCGACAGCTCCCGGCCTTCCAGGAGCGCCGGCGCGACATCCGTCTCCGACCCCGGGCGCGCCGCGTCCCTCACCGCGCGCCCTCCCGGGCCGCGAAGCCGCGGCCGAGCCGCCGCTCCGGCTCCTCCACCAGCCAGCACCGCGCCGCCCGGCCACCCGACTCGTCCAGGAGCGCCGGCTCCTCCAGGCAGCGCTCCCACGCGTAGGGGCAGCGGGGGCGGAATCGGCAGCCGCTCGGCCAGGCCGTGGCCGGCGGCACGGCGCCCGGGATCACGGCGAGCCGCCGACGCGGCGCCTCCACGTCCGGCACCGCCAGCATCAGCCCCTCGGCGTACGGGTGCGCGGGCCGCCGGAAGAGCTCGTCCGCCGGGGCCGTCTCCACGATCCTCCCCGCGTACATCACGGCCACCCGGTCCGCCACGCGCGACACGACGCCGAGGTCGTGGCTGATCAGGAGCAGCGCCATCCCGAACTCGTCCCTCAGCTCCGCCAGGAGCGCCAGGATCTGGGCCTGGATCGTCACGTCCAGCGCGGTCGTCGGCTCGTCGGCGATGAGCAGGGAAGGGCGGCAGGAGATCGCCATGGCGATCACCACCCGCTGCCGCATGCCGCCCGACAGCTCGTGCGGCCAGGCGCGCGCGCGGCGCTCCGCGTCGAGGATGCCGACCCGGTCGAGGAGCCGCACCACCTCCGCGCGGAGCGCCCGCCCCCGCAGCCCGCGGTGGCGGCGGAGCGCCTCCGCCACCTGGTCGCCCACCCGGAACACCGGATTCAGGCTGGTCATCGGCTCCTGGAAGACCATGCCCACCTCGCCCCCCCGCACGCGGCGCATGCGCGCCTCCGAGGCCTCGAGCAGCTCCTCGCCCGCCAGCCGGACGCTGGAGCCGGGCAGGATGCGCCCGGGGGGGCTCGGGACGAGCCCGAGGAGCGAGAGCGCGGTCACCGACTTGCCGCAGCCGGACTCGCCCACCAGCGCCAGGGTCTCGCCGCGCCCGATCGCGAAGGAGACGCCGTCCACGGCGCGCGCCGTTCCCTCGTCCGTGTCGAACCAGGTGCGGAGGTCCCGCACCTCGAGGAGCGGCGCGCTCACCGGCCGCCTCCGGCCGCCGCGCCGCTCACGGCACGGACCGCGGGTCCAGGGCGTCGCGGAGCCCGTCGCCCACCAGGTTGAACGCCATCACGGTGAAGACGATCGCCAGCCCCGGGAACAGGGTGATCCACCACGCCTCGAGCATCACGTCGCGGCCGGCGGCCACCATGCTCCCCCAGCTCGCGGTCGGCGGCTGGACGCCGAGCCCGAGGAAGCTGAGCGCCGCTTCGGCGAGGACCGTGTTCCCGATCCCCAGCGTGGCGGCCACGATCACCGGGCTCAGCACGTTCGGAAGCACGTGGCGGAGGAGGATCCGCCGGTCCCCGAACCCCAGCGCCCGCGCCGCCTGCACGAACTCGCGCTCGCGCACCGAGAGGACCTCTCCGCGCACGATCCGGGAGGTCCCCATCCAGCCGGTGAGGCCGAGCACCAGGGTGACCAGGGCGATCGAAGGCTCGAACAGCGCCACCACCGTGATCAGCAGGACGAGGCGCGGGAAGCTCAGCAGCAGGTCCACGAAGCGCATGGAGAGCGTGTCCCACCAGCCCTTCACATAGCCCGCCACCGCGCCCACCGCCGTGCCGAGCGTCATGGCGATGGCCACCGCGAGGAAGCCGATCGACAGGCTCACCCGCGCCCCGAAGAGGACGCGGCTCAGGACGTCGCGGCCGAAGCGGTCCGTGCCCATCGGATGGGCGACGGAGGGCGCCAGGTAGCGGCCGGCCACGATGTCCTCCGCCTGGGCGGCCGGATCGTACGGCGCCAGGTAGGGGGTGAGGAGCGCCGCCGCGCCCAGCAGGCCGACCAGCGCCAGGCCGGCCATCGCCTGCCGGTGCTTCCGGAAGCGGCGCCAGCCGATCGCCCACTGCGAGTCCGGGGCGGCCTCGGGCGCGGCCGCCTCGTGGACGGGCCGGTCGGGAGGGACCTCGCCGGGCCGCGCCGCCCGCGCGCGCCGCGCGGCCGCCGGGCCGCGGTTCCCCGCCCACCACGCCGCGCCGAGCAGCGCGGCCAGGGCGGCGAGCGCCAGCCACTCGTCCGCGCCGCCGCCGCGCAGGGTCTGGAGCACCCGGTCGCGCCGCGCCGCGGCCAGCGCCCAGAGCGCCGCCCAGGCGAGCAGCGGGAGCAGGCCGCCCACCCGTCCGCGGACGAGCGCCGCCATCCCCGGAAGCGCCCGGTTCAGCGCGCGCACGCCGCCACCCCGCGCGGTACGCCGCGCCTCAGGCGCGCTCACCGTCGTACCGGATGCGGGGGTCCACGGCCGCGTACAGGAGGTCCGCCACCAGATTCCCCACCACCACCAGGGCGCCGAACAGGAAGGTGGCGGCGAGCACGACCGGGTAGTCGCGCGCCAGGATCCCGTCGTACAGGAGCCGGCCCATGCCGGGCCACGAGAAGACGACCTCGATGACCACCGCCCCGCCGAACAGGACGGGCAGGAAGAGCCCCAGCAGGCTCACGATCGGCACCAGGGCGTTCCGGAGCGCGTGCACGAACACGACGCGCCACTCGGGAAGCCCCTTCGCCCGCGCGGTGCGGATGTAGTCCTGCCGGACCACCTCCAGCATGGAGCCGCGCATGTAGCGCGAGATCGCCGCCGCCGAGGCGATCCCGAGGGCGAAGGAGGGCAGGACGAGGTGGCGCCCCAGGTCGAGGCTCCGCTCCCAGAAACCCATGAGCTCGAAGTCCAGGCTCCGCATGCCGGAGATCGGGAGCCGCAGCGACTCCGGGAACCAGGGGGCCGAGACGAGCAGGATGAGCATGAGGCCGAGCCAGAAGCCGGGCATGGAGTAGACGAACAGCGCGCCGAAAGTGAGCGCGGCGTCCGTCTTCGAGTACTGCCGCACCGCCTGGACGACCCCCACCGCGCAGCCGACCAGGAAGATGAGGACGAGCGACACGCCGCCGAGCAGGAGCGTGGCGGGCAGCGCGTCGGCGATCACCGCGCGGACGGGACGGAACTGGCTGAAGCTGTAGCCGAAGTCGCCCGTCAGGAAGGCGCCCAGCCACCGCACGTACTGCTCGTGGAGCGGCCGGTCGAGCCCGAGGTTCCGGCGCATCTGCTCGATGACCTCGGGGCTGACGTTCGGGTTGAAGAACGCCGCGGTCGGATCCCCGGGGGCGATGTGCATGAGGAAGAAGAGGACGGTGACGATCCCCAGGAGCAGGGGCACCGCCTCGAGGACGCGTCGCAGGCCGTAGCGGATCACCGTCCGGCTCCCGCCGCGGCGGGCCGGGACGCGGCCGGCGCGGGCCGGGACACGGCCCCGGGCGCTCCGGCCGCCCCTACCGGCCGGCGCGGGCCGACGGCAGCAGCCACCACTCGCGGACCCCCGCCAGCGGGCCGCGCGCGTCGGCGCGCACGCCCCGCAGCGCCGATCGCGCCGCGTGGGCGGTCGTCTCGAACCACAGGTAGGTATAGGGCTGGTCGCGGGCCACGATTTCGTGGAAGCGTCGGTACAGGCGGCGCCGCTCGTCCCCGTCCAGGGTGAGCGGCAGGGCCTCCATCACTTCGTCGAGCTCCGGGTCGCAGTAGCTCGAGAAGTGGAACGGCTGGCCCACCCGGTCGCAGGCGAACTGCCCCCGCTCGTCCAGCTCCCAATCCTGCGCGAACACGAGGATCACGCCGTCGAAGCGCCGCTCCGGGCTGGTGACCGCCGCGCCGACCGCGGCCGACTCCATCGTCCGGACCCGCACCTCGACCCCGACCCGGGCGAGCTGCGCCTGCACGATGGTCGCGATGTCCTGGCGCATCCGGCTGTCCGTGGACAGGAGCTCGAACCGGAAGGGCGCGCCGTTCCGCCCGCGGACCCCGTCGCCGTCCGCGTCCCGCCAGCCCGCCGCCTCCAGCAGGGCGGCGGCCGAGTCCGGCGCGTGCGGGACGGGCGCCCACGCCGGGTCGTGCGCCCAGTGCCACGGCCCGACCGGACCCGAGGCGACCGTCCCGAGCCCGTTCCGCACCGCCTCCAGGATGGCGCGCCGGTCGAGCGCCAGGGTGAGCGCGCGGCGCACCCGCGCGTCGCGGAAGAGCGGTCGCCGCGTGTTCCAGGCGATGAAGGCCACAGTCCGCGATGGGGCGGTGATCAGCCGGAGCGCCGTGTCCGCGCGGATCTCGTCCACCGCCCCCGCGGGCACGTCGAGCACCATGTGCACGCGGCCCGCGCGCAGCTCGCCCATCAGGGCGGTCTCCTCCGGAATCTGGCGGTAGACCAGCCGGTCGAGGAGCGGCGGTCCACCCAGCGCCTCGGGAAAGTCCGGGTTCGCCCGAAAGCTCCAGGCATCCCGACCGTCCCGCCCGGCGAAGCGGAACGGCCCGCTCCCCACCGGCCCGTCGGGCCCGAGCGCGGCGGAGGCCAGCCGATCCGGCGGCACCTCGCCCAGGATGTGCGCGGGGACCAGCGGGACCTGCGTCCAGCCGAACAAAAAGCCGGCGTGCGGCCGGAGCACCAGCCGCACCTCGCGCGCCCCGGGGGTCTCGGCCCCTTCCCACAGATCGAACCAGTGGCGATTCGGGTAGCCGACCGCCGGGTCGCGGGCCCGCTCGAAGGTGAACACCACGTCCCGCGCCGTCAGGGGTCGGCCGTCGTGCCACGCCGCCCCCTCGCGCAGCCGGAAGCGGATCTGCGTGCTGTCCTCGTTCAGCGCCCATTCCTCGGCCATCCAGGGGCGCGCCTCGAAGCTCGAATCCTGGACGAGGAGCGGCGCGTAGAGGACGTGCTTCTGGATCTCGTGGGCCAGGAGGTCCGTGGAGGCGAGCGGGTTCAACGAGGCGATCCCCACCCGACCGGCCAGGACCGCCGTGCCGCCCCGACGCTCCGCCTCCGGAACGGCCGCGGCCGCGGCGGCGGCGGGGTCCTCCGCCGACTCCGCCACGCCGCCCGGGCCGCGGTCGCGCGCGTCGCCGCATGCGAGCGCCCCGGCCGCCGCGATCGCCAGCCAGGCCGCGAGCCCTGTACGCGCCGCCCGCTCCGCCCACCCGCGTCCTCCGCCTCTCCTCACGGCCGACCTCCCCCCGATGGGTCGTCCCGTGGCGGCCGCGTTATCCGCCGCCCGCCTCCCTCGCGCCCGCCCCCGCGCCGTCCGAGGGCGCTCCCGCACTCTCCTCCGAGCGCGCCCCTGCGCCGTCGGAGCGCGCCTCCCCGCGCCATCGCCAGCGCGGGACGGTCACCAGCTCCCCGCGCGCGTCCATCC
>CAZTGV010000052.1:11224-15975 GCA_964613475.1 uncultured Gemmatimonadota bacterium | reverse complement strand
CGCTCGAACTGCCCCATCCGCTCGGCGTTCACCCGGAAGTAGGCCTGGAGCGGGATGTCCACGCTCACGCCCTTCGGGATGTAGACGAAGGAGCCGCCCGACCAGACGGCCGAGTTCAGGGCCGCGAACTTGTTGTCCTGCGGCGGGATGACGGTCGCGAAGTGCTCCTCGAACAGGTCGGGGTAGAGCTTGAGGCCGTCCTCGATCGACTCGAAGATGACGCCCTGCTCCTCCCACTGCTCCTTGAGCGAGTGGTAGACCATCTCCGACTCGTACTGCGCGCCGACCCCGGCGAGCGCCTTCCGCTCCGCCTCCGGGATGCCGAGCCGCTCGAAGGTCTCCTTGATCTCCTCCGGCACGTCGTCCCAGGAGCGCTCCATCCGGTCCTGCGGCCGGATGTAGAAGTAGATCTTGTCGAACACCCGCTCCAGCTCGGAGAGGTCGACCCCCCAGGTCGGCATCGGCTTGGAGCGGTAGATCTCCAGCGCCTTCATCCGGAAGGCGCGCATCCAGTCCGGCTCTTCCTTGTGGAGGGAGATCTGCTGGACCACTTCCTCCGAGAGGCCGGGCCGCGCCTTGAAGATCGGCCGGTCCTCCGTGATGAAGTGGTACTTGTACTCCTCGAGCCCGAGCTGGGCGATCGTCTCGTTGTGCGGCATCGTGCCTCCGGTGTCCTGCTCCTAGGCCGGCGCGGGCGTCTCGCGGCGCAGCCAGTCGTAGCCGAGCTCCTCGAGCTTGTCGGCCAGCTCCGGCCCGCCGCTCTCGACCACCGCGCCGCGGATCATGACGTGCACGCGATCGGGACGGATGTAGTTGAGAATGCGCTTGTAATGCGTGATGAGGAGTACCCCCAGCATCGGATCCCGGTCCGCCAACGTGTTGACCCCGTTCGCCACCACCTTGAGGGCATCGATGTCGAGCCCGCTGTCCGTCTCGTCCAGCAGGGCCAGGCCCGGCTGGAGGACGGCGAGCTGGAGGATCTCGTTCCGCTTCTTCTCGCCCCCGCTGAACCCCTCGTTCACGTAGCGCGAGGCGAAGCTCTCGTCCATCTCCAGCAGCCCCAGTCGGTCCTGGAGGAGCTCCTGGAACTCGAACACGTCGATCTCGTCGCCCTCGCCCCGGGTCGCGTTGACCGCCGTGCGTAGGAAGTTCGAGATCGTCACGCCGGCGATCTCGCTCGGATACTGGAAGGCGAGAAAGATCCCGGCCCGCGCCCGCTCGTCGGGCTCCAGCTCGAGCACGTCCTCGCCGCGGTAGAGCACCTCGCCCTCGGTCACCTCGTAGCTGGGGTGCCCCATGATCGCCTTGGCCAGCGTGCTCTTGCCCGACCCGTTGGGGCCCATGAGCGCGTGGATCTCGCCCTCGTCCACGACCAGGTCCACCCCGCGGAGGATGGGCTCGTCCACGCCCTCGGCCCGGACGTGGAGGTTTCGTACTTCCAGAAGGTGGTCCGCCATATGGGGTTCCGTCCTCGTCTGTCTCGGATCTCCGCCCCGGACGGGCGCCGGGGCGCTTCGGGTCCGCGATCCCTTCGGACGCCCAGTCGCGGGCGCCGTCGTCCCGCCGTCAATCGCGTCGCCGACCGCGCCGTCCGAAAACCGATAATCGTTATCGGGGTCGAGCAGCCGCAATGTAACCCGGTTGAGAATCGGTTTCAAGTGGGGTTTTCGGCCGGTTCCGAGCGGATCTTCGGGTCCCTCCGTCCGCTGCTGCCCTTCGGGAGCGCTGCGAACCCCGGGCCGTCCGAATATCTTCGGCGGGCCGCGGCGATGGCGACGTGAACCAGGCAAGGAGCAGCCGGTGCGAGCCGCCTTGTTTCGAGAGCACGGGGGACCGGAGCGGATGGAGGTGGGCGAGCGGCCCGACCCGACGGCCGGACCGGGCGAGGTCGTCCTCGAGGTCGCGGCCGCCGCGCTCAACCACCTGGACTTGTGGGTCCGCCGTGGGCTCCCGGGCCTGGAGCTGCCGCTGCCCCACGTCGGCGGCTCCGATGTGGCGGGCGTGGTGGCCGAAGTCGGCGAGGGCGTGGAGGGATGGGCGCCGGGGGACCGGGCGGTGGTGAACCCCACCCTCTCCTGCGGCCGCTGCGAGTGGTGCGCCCGGGGCGAAGACAGCCTGTGCGACCGCTTCGCGATCCTCGGGGAGCACATCGGGGGCGGCCTGGCGGAGCGGATCGCCGTGCCCGCCCGCAACCTGTATCCGGTCCCGGACGGCTTCCCCCTGGAGTCCGCCGCCGCGGTGCCGCTCGTCTTCCAGACCGCCTGGCGGGCCCTGGTCGGCCGGGCGGCCATCCGCCCGGGGCAGTCGGTGCTGGTCACCGGTGGCTCCGGGGGGGTCTCCACCGCCGCCGTGCAGATCGCGCGGCTGGCCGGCGCCACCGTGTGGGCGGTCACCAGCGGGCCGGAGAACGCACAGCGCCTCCGCGACCTGGGGGCGCACCACGCGATCGATCGGCTCGAGGAGGACTTCTCCGCCCGCGTGTGGAAGGAGACCGGCAAGCGGGGCGTGGACGTGGTGGTGGACGGGGTCGGCGAGGCGATCTGGGCGCAGTGCCTGCGCGCCCTCGCCAAGGACGGGGCCCTGGTCACCTACGGGGCCACGACCGGCGCCCGGGGCGAGCTGGACATCCGCCGCGTCTTCTGGCGGCAGCTCCGCATCATCGGGAGCACCATGGCGGGCCGGGCCGAGTTCGAGGCCGTGATGAAGCTGGTGTTCGCCCGCCGCCTGCGGCCGGTGGTGGACGTCGTTCTCCCCCTGGAGGAGATCCGGCGGGCGCACGAACGGCTCGAGTCGGGCGAGGCCTTCGGGAAGGTGGTGCTGACGCCGTGACCCCGGGCGCGTGCTGAGCCGCGACGACCACCTGCGCCGCCTGCATGAGGAGGCGTTCGATCTCCTGGTGGTGGGGGGCGGGATCACCGGGGCGGCGGTGGCGCGCGACGCGGCGCGCCGCGGCTTCCGCACCGGCCTGGTGGAGGCGCGGGACTTCGCCGAGGGAACCAGCAGCCGTTCCTCCCGGCTCATCCACGGCGGGCTCCGCTACCTCGAGCAGCTCGAGTTCGACCTGGTGTTCGAGGCCAGCCGCGAGCGGCGCCGGCTCCTCCGCATCGCGCCGCACCTGGTACGGGCGCTCGAGTTCACCTTCCCCCTGTACCGCGACGGGCGGATCGGCCGGCGTCGGCTCGACGCGGGCATGTGGCTCTACGACGCGCTCTCGCTGTTCCGGAACATCGAGCGCCACCGGATGCTGGACGCGGGCGAGGTGCTGGCGCGGGAGCCCGGCCTGCGCGCCGAGGGGCTGCTCGGAGGCGCGCGGTACTTCGATGCGCAGGTGGACGACGCGCGGCTGGTGCTGGCCACCGTCGTCGCCGCGGCCGAGGAGGGGGCCGCGGTGGCGAACCGCGTGGAGGCCGTGTGGCTGCGCTCGGACGAGGGGCCCGGCCACGCGGTGCGGGTGAAGGACGCGGAGTCCGGGGCGGAGTGGCCGGTGCACGCGCTGACCGTGGTGCTGGCCGCCGGCCCGTGGACGGACCGGCTCCGGTGCCGGGTGGGGCTGGACGGTCCCGGGATGGTGCGGACGAGCCGCGGCAGCCACATCCACGTGCGCCGCGATCGGCTGGGGCACCGGTCGGCCCTGATCTTCGAGTCGCCGGTGGACGGGCGCATCATGTTCGTCCTTCCCTGGCGCGATCTCACCCTGATCGGGACCACCGACGACTTCGACGACGTGCCGCCCGAGCGCGTCGTACCCACGGCCGAGGACGTGGGCTACCTGCTCGAGTCAACCAACGCGCTGTTTCCAGGGGTCGACCTCGGGCCTTCGGACGTGCTGAGCGCCTGGGCGGGCCTGCGCCCGCTCACGGCCGCCGAGTCGGCGGTGCGGGAGGAGGAGCTCTCCCGGGACTTCGTCCTGCGGGAGGGGCCCGCCGGCGTGTTCACGTTGGCCGGCGGCAAGCTGACCTCGCATCGCGCGATGGCCGAGGAGGCGGTGGATCGGGTCGCGGCACGGCTCGCCGAGGCCGGCGTGCGGCCGTCCCGCCGCTCGGACACGCACCGTCTGCCGCTTCCCGGCGGGGACTTCGAGGAGATCGAGGCGGTGCGCCACGCGGTGCGCGCCCGGGCCGCGGTGCTCGGCATCGCCGCGGCCTCCGCGGACCGGCTGAGCCGGGCGTACGGGACCGGCGCGCGGCGGCTGCTCGCCCTGGCGGCGGAGCGGCCGGAGCTGGCGCGGCCGATCGTGGCGGGGCGGCCGCACCTGCGTGCCGAGGTCGTCCACGCCGTGCGAGAGGAGATGGCGCTGCACGCCGAGGACGTGGCGCTCCGGCGCACCCGGCTGGCCCTCGAGGTCGGACCGGGGTCCGAGGCGCTGGCGCGGTCCGTAGCGGAAACGATGGGGGAGGAGCTGGGATGGGACGAGAAGCGGGTGGACGACGAGGTGGAGCGGTTGCGCGCCTCCCGGGCGCGGGACGAGGCGTGGCGGGGTTAGGGGACGCTCGCCCGCGCCGGGGCACCGGGCCACCGCCGCCGCGGAGGGGGGTCGGCGTGCTCGCGGCGGGCCTGCTCGCCGCGGGCCTGCTGGCGGCGGGGCCCGGCTGCGGCGCCCCCGATCCCGGGGAGCGCCCGGAGGATGCGGCGGCCGGCTCCGCCGCGGACACCGCGGCGGCTTCGGCGGCGCGGGACACGGGAGCGTCGGCCGCCGCGAAGGGCACCGGCGGCGACGTGGATGAAACCAATGACACCAGCGGCCCGGCGGA
>CAZTGV010000052.1:0-11124 GCA_964613475.1 uncultured Gemmatimonadota bacterium | reverse complement strand
CGAAGGGCACCGGCGGCGACGTGGATGAAACCAATGACACCAGCGGCCCGGCGGATGACACCAGCGGCGCGGCGGAGGACGCCGCTGGCGCGTCGGACGCGAGGCCGGCGCTCCCGCTCCCGGGCCCGGAGGTGGAGCCGGAGCTGCCGCTCCGGCGGTACCGCCTGCTGCTGGTGAACCGCGCCGGCGTCGAGGCGGTCGTCTACGCGAGCGCCGGGGCGGGCCGGGTGCTCCTGGACACGCTCGCCGGGCGGGACTCCTCGCGGATCGACGTGGAGGTCCGGGCCGAGCGCCTGCGGCTGGAGGCGCTCGACCTTGGGGACGAGACGCTGGCGGACGCGGAGGTGCGTCTCGATCCGGACAGCCTCACGCGGTGGGAGGTCCCGCCGCGCCGCTGAGCGGCGGGCCAGTGCTGGCCGGCGGTCGACCGGCGCGGGCTCAGCCGCCGCACCGCCCCCGTCCCTCTCCGGCCGGCGGCCCGGCCGGGCTCAGCCGCCGCGCAGCGCCTCGCCGACAGCGCCGATCGTGTCCTGCACGGCGAAGAAGAGGATGAGGAGCAGGAAGGCCGGCACGACCCAGCGCAGGAAGCCCCGCCAGGCGGACGCCCACCCCACCGCGCCGGCGCCCTTGCGGAGCTCGGCCTCGGGGTCGGGCATCCGCCAGCCCACGAAGAGCGCGATCCCGAGCGCTCCCATCACCAGGAACACGTTCCCCACGATCTGGTCCAGCAGGCCGAGCACCGTGAGGTCCAGGGCGGAGGGGATGCCGGCGAGCGCGATCGCCCCGCCGAAGGCGTAGACCGCGCGCCGCCGGGGCCATCCGAGGCTGTCCATCGCGGTGGAGGCGACGACCTCGAGCAGGGAGATCGCCGAGGTGAGCGCGCCCACCAGCAGCGCGGCGAAGAAGAGGATGCCCACCACCCGTCCCGCCCCGCCGAGCTGGTTGAACGCCTCCGGGAGGCCGATGAACAGCGCGCCGATCGTGCTCTCGCCCACCGCCTCGGAGAGGCCGAGGGCGAAGATGATCGGGAACACCATGAGCCCCGCGAAGAACGCCACCGCGAAGTCCGATCCGGCGATGATCACCGCCTCGCGGGGGAGGTTCTCGTCGCGGGAGAGATAGCTCGCGTAGGTGAGGAGCGCCCCCATGCCGAGGCTGAGGCTGAAAAAGGCCTGGCCGGCCGCCGCGTTGAGCACCGGTAGGGACAGGATCTCGCCGAAGTCCGTCTGGAGGTAGAACGCGTAGCCGGCGCCCGCGCCGCCGAGGGTGGCCGCGTACGCCGCCAGGCCGACCACGATGAGGAAGAGGAGCGGCATCAGGAGGACCACCGCCCGCTCGATCCCGCCCTTCACGCCGCCCCGGACGATCGCCACCGTGAGGGCCATGAACAGGAGGTGGAGCGCCACCGCGCTCCCGCCGGTGGCGATCTCGCCGAAGTGGGCGGCCGGATCCGCCGCGAAGCCGCCGATCAGGCCTTCGGCCGTGTAGCGTACCACCCAGCCCGCGATCACGGCGTAGTAGGAGAGGATCAGGAAGCCGATCACCACGAAGAAGACCCCCAGGGGCTTCCAGGCCCCGCCCCCGAAGTGGACGAGCGCCTCGATCGGGCTCCGCTTGGAGCCGCGGCCGACCACGAACTCGGCCAGCAGGATCGGGAGCCCGACCAGCGCCACGAGCAGGATGTAGAGGATCAGGAACGCCGCCCCGCCGTTCTCGGCCGTCAGGTAGGGGAAGCGCCACATGTTCCCCAGACCGACCGCGGACCCGACCGCGGCCAGGATGAAGCCGAACCGGGTCCCCCACTGCTCGCGCGGCGCGCTCCCGTCGTTCATCGCGAAGCCCTCCGGACCGAGGGTTCATCGATGCCGTCCGGCCCCGCCGCGATCGGCGGCCGCGGGGCGGGTCGACGCGGACGGGCCCACCCTGCGGGGGGGCGACGACCGCCGCAAGATGCCCCGATCCTGTTGGAGCCCCGCGACAGCGCGGGGGGCGCCACGCGGACCTGCGACTCGAAATCCTTGCCTCGCCGCCTCTTCCACGGAGGGCCGCGCGCGAGCAAGGAACCTGCACCGGGACGAGGGGCGGAGGGCGCGGAGCGGGCGCCGCCGCCCCGAAGGTGTTACGCGCGGCGCTCGCGACGCGTCCTAGGTATGGAAGGGCCGCGCTCGGCGCGCGGCCGAACATCGACCACCGGGAAGAGGAGGCTCGCCGTCGCGCGTACCTCGTAGGCCCGTGGGGAAGGATGGGGAGGATGAAGTCGTACTATCTGCTCGTGGCGCTCGCCGCCGGGCTGGCCGCGCTGGCCGTGGCGACGCAGTTGCCCGAGAGCGTGGAGGGACCGGCGGATCCGCACGTGGCGGAGCCGGACGTCGAGATGGAGGCCTGGTTCATCTGAGCGATCGAGGCCTGGTTCATTCGACCGATCGTGGCCCGATCCGATCGAGGGATCGAGGCCTCGTTCCTCGGAGCCGCTGAGCCGCCGGCCGGCGGCTCAGCGCCGGGGCGCGCTTCGGCGCGGAGCGCCGCGATCCGGAGGGTCGACGGCGTTCCGGCGGGCGCTTCCCGTCGGTCAGCCGCTCTCTTCCGCCTCGGCGACCGCCCGCTCGGCGGCCTCGAAGCCGAGCTTCGAGTGCGTCCCGTCGCAGAACGGCTTGTTCGTGGAGCCCCCGCAGCGGCAGAGAGAGACCTTCGTGCGGCCTCCGACGTCCCACCGGTTTCCGTCCGGATCCTCGATCCTGAGCGGCCCCTGCACCTGATACGGACCGTTCTCCATCGTCCGGATCACCGTCACCGCCTCGCGCTGCTCGCCGTTCTCCGCCATCGTCCCCTCCTCTATCGGTTTTGCCTTCCCGATTCGCGTCCCCGATTCGCATCCGTGCGCGCATCGCGCGCGTCCGACATCCGCGGCCGCACCTCCGGCGGCGGACCGCGGGTGGCGAGACGATGCAGGAGCAGCGCCGCCCGTCGGGTGGCGACCGGCAGCGAGCGCAGGTCGACCCGCTCCTCCGTCGTGTGCGCCCCCGAGCCCACCGGGCCCAGTCCGTCCAACCCGTCCACGTAGGGGGCCACGAACGAGATGTCGGCCGCCCCGCGCGACCCGGGCTCCACCGGCTCGACCGGCCCGTGCCCCAACGAACGGCTCACATCGTCCAACAGTTCCAGCAGCGCGCGGTTCCCTTCGGTCGGCGGCATGGCCGGGTACTTGTCCCGGAACTCGACCTCCGCCGAGGTGCCGGGGAGGTGGCGGGCGACGACCGCCCGCATCCGCTCGCGGGCGCGCTCCTTCTGCGCCTCGGTCAGGAAGCGGAGCCCGCCGTCCACCAGGACGGTGCGGGCGATGACGTTCGTCTTGCCGGTCGCGTCCCCGCGGTTCCGCTGCTCGTCGTAGCGCACCTCCGTCCCGCCGAGCACGATCCCCGGGTTGAAGGTCACATCGTCCTCGACCCGGACCTCCTCGTGGAAGCCCCGGAGGATGCGCGCCGCCTCGAAGATCGCCCCGCTCCCGTACTCCTCGGTGAACACGCGGGAGGAGTGGCCCTCCCGGCCGGTCACCCGGAGCGTCCAGCCGCCGGAGCCCCGGCGGGCGATCACCGCCCGGTGCCCGTCTCCCGACGCGCCCTCGAAGCCGAGCGCCACGTCGGCCCGCCGGCCCGCTTCGATCAGGTCGCCGCGGCTCGTCGCGATCGGCAGCCCTGCGTCCTCCTCGTCGCCGATGAGCGCGACCGTCACCTGCGCCCGGTCCAGGGAGCCGACGGCGTGGAGGGCGGCGAGCGCGTACAGCAGCACGACGTCGCCGCCCTTCATGTCCGCCACGCCGGGGCCGGTGGCTGTGGAGTCGTCGAGCCGCTCGAAGCGCTGAAAGGGGCTGTCCCCCTCGAACACCGTGTCCAGATGGCCGATGAGCAGCAGGCGGGGCGGATCCTCGACCTCCGCGGCGGCCGGCCGCTCCGCGAACAGGTGGCCCGCCCGGTCCACCGCCGACTGGTCGATCCAACGGGTGCGGAAGCCGAGCGCCTCGAGCTCGGCGGCGAACAGGCGGCCCGCCTCGCGCACGCCCTCGTGGTGCATCGTCCCGCTGTTGATGTTCACGGCGCGCTCGAGGAAGGCGATCGCCTCGCCGGTCCGCGCGTCCACCTCGGCGGCGATCCGCGCCTCGGTGGCGTCGAGCGCTTCGGTGGCGGTCGGCGCCTCCTGCGCGGGGGCGGCGGCGGGGAGCGCGACCGGAAGGAGGAGGCTCGCCAGCAGGGGCGCGAGCCGCGGCCGAATCCCCCGAAGGGGGAGCCCGGCCCGCCTCATCCGACCGCCCGCTCGGCCCGGAGGCGCAGCGTCCAGTCGCGGAGGCGCTCCATCAGGCCGGCCACGAACTCGGCCGTCCGGTCGTCCGTGAGCCGTCCCTCCTCGTCGAACTTCTCGCCCGCCCCGGCCACCAGCACCTCGGGCCCCGGCAGCGGGAGCGTGCGGGTGAAGACGAAGGACTGCCGGAGCGACATCTGCGCCCGAGCGGTGCCGAGCCGCCCCGGAGTGGCGCCCATGATCCCGGCCGGCTTGTCGTGCAGGACGGAGTCGCGCGCCGGGCGCGAGGCCCAGTCGATCGCGTTCTTGAGGACGCCGGGCACCCCGTAGTTGTACTCGGGGGTGACGACCAGCAGCGCGTCGGCCTCCGCGATCGCCGCCTTGAGCGCCCGCACCGGCTCGGGGTCGCCCTCCGCCTCCACATCGGCGTCGTACGGCGGGATCTCCCCCAGCCGCTCGAACGGCCGCACCTCCATCCCCTCCGGGGCCAGCTCCCGGGCGGCCCGCAGGAGCGCGCGGTTGTAGGAGCCCTTCCGGAGGCTTCCGGCGATCCCGCACACGAGGATCTCCGGGCCAGCCTGTGGGCCGTCGCGGGTGGCGTCGTCTTCCATGGTTCCTCCTCGGGAGCGCCAGACGGGCCGTGGCGTTCGGATGTGAGCGGGGCTCAGTCCCCGGACCTGCCCTCGCGTCCGCCGGTCAGACGTTCGATGAGCGCCTCGACGATGGTTCGGGGGCGAGCCTGCGGTCCCCGTACGATCGCGATGCTGCAGTCGGTCCGTTCACCGACCTCCTCGGGTAACGATCCGAAGAGCGCGCGCCGGAGCGCCGGTTGCCGCGTCGCGCCGAGGAAGACGAGGGGGTACCGGCTCGCCTCCTCGAAAATGGTCGGCTTGAGCCGCCCGGCGACGACAACCCGGGCTTCGTAGGCCGCGGCCGGCACGCCGGCCTCGTCGGCCACCCGTCGAATCAGCATCTCGCCGCGCTCCCGCGCTCCTCGCACACGCTCGGGGTCGTCGAGCCCGTCCTCTCCGACCACCTCGACGCGCACCAGCGTGAGATCGCGCCTGGGCCCGCCGGCGCTTCGGGCCACGTCGTAGGCGCGTCGTACGGCCAGCGGGGTGTGCGGGCCCGTGCTGATCAACGCCGCCGGTGGGCCCGTACGGCGGGTGCCCGGCTTGACCAGGGTGACCTCGCACTCCGCGTCCTGCACGATGCGGTCGATGTTGGTGCCGAGGATGTGCTCGGCCCGCTTCCGGCTCCCCTTCCAGCCGATGAAGAGCTGCCGTGCGCGTTCCTCGCGGAGCACGTTGGACACCACGGCCGCCACATCCCGGCCCACGATGGCTCGGGTGCGCAGGCGGATGCCTCGATCTTCGGCCGCCGCCCTGGCGCTCTCGAGCAGGGCGGCTTGCCGGCCGACCCGTTCCGCCTCGAAGCGGAGCTGCTGGTCGAGCGCCGTCTGGGGCGGGACGACGGTGACGTTGATGGCCACCAGCTCGGCGTTCTCGCGCTCGCCCGCCGCGGCCGCGGCGAGGCGGATCAGCTCCCTCTGCGTTTCGGGATTCGCCACGGCCACCACGATCCGGTACGCGCCACGCAGTCGCTCGCGACCTCGGGGGCCGACGATCGCCTCGCCCACCAGGCTCACCGGAGCCGCCCTGGCGCTCGCGTACAGCGCGTACCAGCCGGCGCCCAGCAGGAGGATCCCGAGCCCGGCCAACATCACCATGGGCCGCATGGCGCCGAGAATGAGCAGGCACGACGCCAGCCCCGCGACGGGAACGAAGGGGTAGGCCGGGCCGGGGAGGCGGAACGAGGGGCGGTAGTCCTCGGGTGCCGCGCGACGGAGGACGATCACCGAGACGTGCACGAGGGCGTAGGTCGCCAGGAAGGCGAAGCTCGCCACGTCGGCCAACGTCTCGATCCCGACGTTCACCGCGATCAGGAGGAGGACGATGGCGGCGGTGACGACGATCGCCCGATAGGGCGTCCGAAACCGCGGATGCACTTCGTTCAGCCATTCGGCCAGAATGCGATCGCGTCCCATCGCGAAGTTGACCCGGGCCGCCGAGAGGATCGAGGCGTTCGCGCTCGAGATGGTCGCCAACAGCGCGCCCACCACCATCATGAGCGCCCCCGCCACCCCGAGGTATTCGCCGGCCACATCGGCCACCGGGATGCGCGAGGCAGCCAGCTCAGGGACCGGCAGGGTCCCCGTGCTGATCAGCATCACCAACACGTAGAGCCCCGTCGGTGTGAGCACCGAGGCGATCATGGCCAGCGGGAGGTTCCGTCCCGGGTCCTTGATCTCCTCGGCGCTGGTGGCCACGACTTCGAAGCCGATGAAGCTCACGTACACGGTCGCCGCGGTGGTGGCGACCGCGCCCCAGCCCCGCGGGTTGAAGGGCCGGAAGACCTCCCAATCGACCCGGAGGATCCCGAACGCGATGAAGACGAGGATGAAGCCCAGGAGGAGGACGACGATCAGGTTCTGAAGCGAACCCGCCTCCTTCACGCCTCGATAGTTGATCAGGGCCAATAGGCCCGCCATGGCGAGCGCCGCGACCGCGACCGGCACCTCTCCCCAGAAGAAGGTGAGGTACTGGCCGAAGCCGAGCATGTAGAAGGCGGTGGCGAACATGAGGCCCGCCCACATGCCCCAGCCCACGATGCTCCCGAAGAAGGGTCCGAGCGCCCGGTTCACGTAGAAATAGCTTCCACCGGCGCGCGGCATTCCGGTGGCCAGCTCGGAGAGCGACAGTGCGGCGAGGAGGGAGACGACGCCCCCGATCGCGAAGGAGACCATGCTGGCCGGGCCGGCGTTCGCGGCGGCGATGCTCGGGAGGACGAAGATCCCGGCGCCGATCATGGTACCGACGCCGATCGTGTACGCCTCCAGGAAGCCCAGGTCTCTCGCCAGCTCCTGCTGCGCCGCTCGCTCGGCCATTCAGTCGGTCCGGATCCTTCGCCGCGAGCGCGATTCGCTCCCGGGACGGGTCACAGCGGCTCCGGATCGTCCCATGTCTGTTCCCAGAATCGGTCCTCCTCCTCCCGGATCGCCTCCAGGTCGAGGTCCTCCGCGTCCCAGCTCAAGCGGCCGGTCTCCTCGATGCGCCGAATCATTTCTTGGTCCAGCTCCCGCCGGCGGGCCGCGCGGACACGTCGACGGGCCGCGATGCCGGCGGCGAGGGCCATCATCCCGAGCGCCAGGAGGAGCCACGTCGTCATTCTCGCGCCTCCTCCAATAGCTCCTTGATCTTGTCGTCGGGTCCGGCCACCAATGCGACGTCGGACTCCTTGAGGCGCGCGTCGCGGTGGGCGAGTCGGTACGCGGCTTCCCGCTCGGGGAAGATCGCTTCGGTGACGTCGAGAGCCTCGAGAACCCGCGCGGCATCCTCACTGGACACTTTACACGTAGATTTCATCGACCCCGATGTCCTTCACGGCGAGCGTCACCAGGATGGCGGCCGCGAGGTCGTCGCCCGTACTGATGACGGCCATCGGCCGCTAGGCTGGCCCGTCTCCCGCAAGCGTGTGGCCGACGCGGCGCCCCCCGCCGGGTGATCCTCCTCCAGCCGCTCCCAGAAACGCGCGAGGGGAAGCCTCACGCTACCAGCGGATCAGCGCGCTTCCCCAGGTGAAGCCGGAGCCGAAGGCGGTGAGGCACACCAGGTCGCCCTCCCCGATCCGTCCCTCCTCGACGCATTCGTGCAGGGCGATCGGGATGCTGGCGGCGGTCGTGTTCCCGTAGCGCTGGATGTTGTTGTAGACCCGGTCGTCGGGGAGCCCGAGCGCCTTCTGGACCGCCTCGGAGATCCGCAGGTTCGCCTGGTGCGGGATCACCAGGTCCAGGTCCTCCACCGAGAGCCCGTTCGCCACCAGCGCCTCGTGGACCGCCTCCGGCATGCGGGTCACCGCGTGGCGGAAGACCTCGCGCCCCTCCATGCGCGGACGGGTGAGGCCCTTCTCGATGTACTCGGCGCTCATGAAGGGATCGTAGCGCGAGGCGGGCGCCTCCACCCACAGCTTCTCGGCGTGGCGGCCGTCGGCGTGGATGTGCACGGAGAGGACGCCGCGGCCGTTCTCCCCGTCGGGCTCGAGCACGACCGCCCCGGCGCCGTCGCCGAACAGCACGGCGGTGTCGCGCCCGAGGTCGTTCTTCCACAGCCCGGTGGAATGCACCTCGGTGCCGATGAGCAGCACCCGGCGGTACGCGCCGGTGCGGATCCACGCGTCCGCGACGGAGAGGCCGTACAGGAAGCCGCTGCACTGGTTGCGGACGTCCAGGCAGGGGATCTCGGACAGCCCGAGCTTCCGCTGCACCAGCACGCCCGTGCCGGGGAAGAAGTGGTCCGGGCTGAGGGTGGCCAGGATCAGGCAGTCCACCTCCGAGGGCTCCCGCCCGGCCCGCTCCAGCGCGCGCTCGGCGGCCCGGGCGCCCAGGTCGGAGCCGCCGGTCCCCTCCTCCACCCACCGCCGCTCCACGATGCCGGAGCGCTGCCGGATCCACTCGTCCGAAGTGTGCATCATGGCCGCCAGCTCGTCGTTCGTGACCACCCGGTCGGGGACGGCGAAGCCGGTGGAGACGATCCGCGTGCGGGTTTCGGGCATCGGTGTCTCCTCGCGTTGTGGGGTCCTGGGTCGGGGCGGGACGGCGCCGCGCCGCGTCCGCCGCCGATCGTCCGAAAGCTACGCCGGAGCCCCCGCCGCGCACAGCGGTTCCCGCGTGGCGGTCGTCCGGGTCGCGCCCCATCTTCGTGGCCCCGCCCGATGCGAGGCGGGACGCCCGGAGGAACGGCTTTCGAAGCTGCCTGGAGGAGGTGCGATGAGGACGACGTACGAGACCGCCGCCGGAAGGAGCGCCCGCCAGGGCGCCGCCGGGTTCCTCGCCGGCGTGGCCGCGGCGGGCCTGCTCGGCGGCGTCCTGGCCTGCGCGGCCGACGACCAGGAGAGCCCCCCGGCCGAGCCGCCGCCCGAGGCCGCGGTCGCGGCGATCGACGGGACGGACCTCGACGCGCACATCCGAACCCTCTCCTCGGACGAGTTCGAGGGCCGAGCGCCCTCCTCCGAGGGGGAGGAACGAACGGTCGCCTACCTGCGCGAGGCGTTCCAGGACCTGGGCCTCGAGCCCGGCGGGCCGGACGGTAGCTGGTTCCAGGAGGTGCCGCTCGTCGCCATCACGGCCAGCCCGGCGCCCCTCCGCCTCACGGGCGGCGAAGGCGGGCCGATCGAGCTCGCCTACGCCACCGAGTACATGGGATGGACGAAGCGGGTGGTCGAGGAGGTCTCGCTCGAGGACTCGCCGCTCGTGTTCGCCGGCTACGGGGTGGTGGCGCCCGAGTACGGGTGGGACGACTACGAAAGCCTCGACGTCGAGGGGAAGACGGTCGTCCTGCTGGTGAACGATCCCGGCTTCGCGACCGGCGACACGGCGCTGTTCAACGGCCGGGCGATGACCTACTACGGCCGCTGGACCTACAAGTACGAGGAGGCGGCCCGGCAGGGTGCCGCCGGCGCGCTGATCGTCCACGAGGACGAGGCGGCCGGCTACCCGTGGGAGGTGGTGAGCGGGAGCTGGTCCGGGCCCCAGTTCGACCTGGTGGCCGAGGACCGCAACATGGGCCGCGTCCGGGTGGAGGGGTGGCTCACGCTCGCCTCGGCGCGGCGGGCCTTCGAGGCCGCGGGGCTCGACTACGACTCGCTGAAGGGCCGCGCCGTGGAGCCCGACTTCGAGGCCGTCCCGATGCCGCTGGAGGCGTCGGTGACGCTACGAAACGCGCTCCGCGAGACCACCTCGCGAAACGTGCTGGCGCGGCTTCCCGGGGCCGAGCGCCCCGAGGAGCACGTCGTCTACATGGCGCACTGGGACCACCTGGGCCGGGACGAGGAGTCGGGCGAGATCTACAACGGCGCCAAGGACAACGCGACGGGGACGGGCGGGCTGCTGGAGATCGCCCAGGCGTTCGCCGCCGCCGAGCCGGGCCCGGCGCGCTCCGTCCTCTTCCTGGCTACCACGGCGGAGGAGCAGGGGCTGCTCGGCTCCAAGCACTACGCCGAGAACCCCGTCTACCCGCTCGAGTCCACGGTGGCGGCCATCAACATGGATGGGCTGAACATCTGGGGCCCGATGCGCGACGTCACGGTGATCGGGCAGGGCATGTCCGAGCTCGAGGAGTATCTCGCCGGCGCCGCGGGGACCCAGGACCGGTCGCTGCGGCCGGACCCGGAGGCCGAGAAGGGCTTCTACTATCGCTCGGACCACTTCGAGTTCGCCAAGGTGGGCGTCCCCGCGCTCTACACGGACGAGGGCGTCGAGCACGTGGAGCACGGCGAGGAATGGACGCGGGCGCGCAAGGACGAGTACACGGCGGAGCGCTACCACAAGCCGGCCGACGAGTACGACCCCTCCTGGGACCTGACCGGGGCGGTGGACGACCTCCGGCTGCTCTTCCGGGTGGGCTGGGCGCTGGCGGACGGGGACGATTGGCCGAGCTGGTACGAAGGAACGGAGTTCCGGGCCGCCCGCGAGGCGATGAGGGGGAGCGCGCCCTAGCTCGGATCGGCCCCGGATCCTCTCCGGATGGGATGCGGGGGGAGCGCGCCGTAGCCTCGGTCGCTCTCCGGATGTGAAGCGGGGGAGCGCGCCGTAGCGGCTCCCCCGGCATCGCGCGGATGGCGCCCCCGCCCGCGGGCGGAGCCCGGAGCGGGGGCGTGACGGCGGTTCGGCTCAGCCCTCCTCGCCGCCCTCTTCCTCCTCGCCTTCCTCGCCGTTCTCTTCGCCCTCTTCGCCCTCTTCCTCGCTCTCGGTCTCCGCGCCCTCGCCGTCCTCGA
>CAZTGV010000051.1:0-16261 GCA_964613475.1 uncultured Gemmatimonadota bacterium | reverse complement strand
ACCTCGCCGCACTGGCACGCCTTCGGGTCGGCCACCCGGATCCCGGGGACGTCGAAGCGGACCTCGGCGTCCCAGTCGGCGAACTCGGGCCGCAGCCGCAGGGCGCTGCGGGAGATGAAGCCGAGGCCGCGCCACTCGAACTGCGGCCGCAACTCCATCGTCTCGCGGATCACCTCCAGCCCCCGGCGGTTCCCCTCCGGCCGGACGACCCGCCCGTACTGGTTCTCCATCTCGCAGCGTCCCTCCCGGAGCTGCCGGAGCAGGAGGAGGATGGACTGGAGCACGTCCAGCGGCTCGAAGCCGGAGATCACGACCGGCTTTCCGTAGCGCTCGGGGATCCAGCGGTACGGCTCGATCCCGATGATGGTGGAGACGTGGCCTGGCCCCACGAAGCCATCCAGCCGCATGTCGGGCGAGTCGAGGATCGCCTTGATCGCCGGGAGGATGGTGACGTGGTTGCAGAACACGGAGAAGTTCCGGACTCCCTCCTCGCGGGCCCGCAGCAGCGTGACCGCGGTGGAGGGGGTGGTCGTCTCGAAGCCGATGGCGAAGAAGACGACCTCCCGCTCGGGGTGCTTGCGAGCGAGCGCGAGGGCGTCCAGGGCCGAGTAGACGAACCGCACGTCCGCCCCCTCCGCCTTGGCGTCGAGCAGGCTCCCCTCGCTCCCCGGCACGCGCATCATGTCGCCATAGGTGGCGAACAGCACGCCCTCGCGCCGGGCGATGTGGATCGCGTCGTCCACCCTGCCCATGGGGATGACGCATACCGGGCAGCCGGGGCCGTGCACCAGCTCCACCGCCTCGGGGAGCAGCTGGTCGATGCCGTGCTTGTAGATGGTGTGCGTGTGGCCCCCACACACCTCCATGAACTGGTAGCGGCCCTCCGCCGCCAGCTCCTCGATCTCGCGCCGCAGCCGCCGGGCGAGGGCCGGATCCCGGAACTCGTCGACGTACTTCACGCGATCTCCTCGGCCAGCAGGTGGCGGGTCATGGCGATCAGGGCGTGGTAGGCGGTGGCGTGCGCCTCCTGGATGCGTGGAATGTGGGCGGAAGGCGCCACGATGAGGGCGTCCAGCTCGCCCGCCTCGACCCGCTCCGCCATGGCGCCCCCCTCGTAGCCGGCGAAGCCGACGGTCCGGAGACCGCGCTCGCGCGCGGTGCGGAGCGCCGCCAGGACGTTCGGGCTCTCGCCGCTGGTGGAGAAGCCGACCGCCACGTCGCCGGGCGCCCCGTACGCGATGATCTGGCGCAGGAAGACCGCCTCGAAGCCCACGTCGTTCCCCACCGCGGTGAGCACGCCCGCATCCCGCGTGAGGTCCACCGCGGAGAGGGGTCGGTCGCCGGGTCGCGCCGGCTGGACCAGGTCCGACACGAGGTCGCGCGCGTCGGTCGCGCTGCCGCCGTTCCCGAACGCGAGCACCTTCCCGCCGGCCCGGAAGGACGCCGCGAGGAGGCGCGCCGCGCGGGCCAGCGCCGCGGCGGAGCGCGCCCAGGTCGCGGCCCGGAGCTCGGCCACGTCCTCCGCCTTGCGCAGGGTCGAGGCGCGGACCTCCGCCAGCACCGGGCCGGGGTCGACCTCGGCGGCCGCGCCCTCGCGGAGGAACGGATACAGGTCGTCGAGCGGGCTCACGCGGACTCCTCGTGCTCGTCCGTGTCGCGCACCCGGGCGATCGCGAAGCCGAGGTGGACGACCAGCCGGTCCCCCGGCCGGACGTCCTCCAGCAGGTCGATGGCCACCGCGCGGGCCGGGCGGCCGCCGGGGGCCCGCACCCGCGCCACCCCGGGCGCCGGAAGGTCGATCACTTCCATCACGATGCCCTCGTCGGCGCAGATCGCGCAGCTCGCCCCCTCCTCGGGGGCACAGGCGGCGCCCGCGGGATCGCGCGCGGGAGCCGGGCGCTCGCCCGCCACCGATCCGCCGCCGGGACGCGCGGCGCGGTCCGCGGCCGCGTCCTTACGGGCTCGCACCCGCCTCACAGCAGCTCCTCGTGGTCGAAGAAGACGTGCACGAGCTCCCACAGCACGTGATAGAGCGTCTCCTGCACCTCCTGCACGGCGGCCGGGTCCTTCTCCGGCACGATGAAGCGATGATCCAGCGGAAGGGTGGCGATCGCCCCCTCCGCGCCCCCGGCCAGCCCGACGGTCAGCAAGCCGCCGTCGGCGGACGTACGCAGCCCCTCCACGACCCGCCGCTCGCCGCCGTCCGACGCGATGCCGAGGGCGATGTCCTGCGGGCGGCCGAGCAGCCGCAGCTCGCGCGCGGGCTCGGCCTCCAGGCAGACGGCCGGAAGCGCGCGCTTGCCGACGATCACCGGGTGGACGAACTCCACCGCGACGTGATACGCATCGCTCGCCGCGGCGCCCGAGCCGAAGGCGAAGAGCCGCCCGCCCGCGTGGAATCGTCCGGCCATGTCCCGGCATGCGGCCGCGACCGCCTCCGCCTTCTCTCGGAAGAAGCGATCCGAGGCGCGCGCCACGCTGCGGAAGTGGGCCTCCCCGATCTCCAGGATCGCGGAGTCCGCCCGGGGCTCGGACGGGCGTTCCTCGACGGCCGCATCCATGCTCGCCTCCCGCTTCCGCGTGCCGGCGCTCACCGGATGTCGCTCCGCCGGAGGTCGGCGAGCTCGTCCTCGAACTCGGAGCCGAGGCTCTCGAGGAACTCCAGCGTCCGGTGCGCTTCCGCTTCGTCGATCCGGCTGATCGCGAAGCCGACGTGGATGAGCACCCAGTCTCCCGGCTCCAGCCCGTCGGGAAGCACGAGCCCGACGTTCACGGTTCGGCGCACGCCGGAGACGTCCACCTTGGCCAGGTGCTTGGTCTCGTCCACGAACTCGACGACCCGTCCCGGGATGCCTAGGCACATGCCGTCCCCCTCTCGCGGCTCGGCGCACTGCGCTTCTTCGTCCCCGCCCGGGCCGGGCCGGCGGCCGGCTCGCCGTTCCGTGCCGCCCGGGCGGCGAGCCGGGCGGCCGCTACCGCCGCCTGACCATAGGCGAGGCCGCCGTCGTTCGGAGGCAGGCGGCGGTGGAGGAGCACCCGGAAGCCTTCGGCCTCCAGCGCCGCCGCGGTCGCTTCGGTGAGCCGCGCGTTCTGGAAGCAGCCGCCGGTCAGCGCGACGAGCTCCGGGCCGCCCTGCTCGCGCACGCGTCGGCAGGCGGCCACCGCCGCGTCCCGCACCGCCCCGTGGAAGCGGGCGGCGATGGCGCCCGGCGGCGTCCCGCCCCGGAGGTCGGCCGCGGCGCGGCGGACGATCGGCGCGGGATCCCAGATGCGAGGCCCTTCCAGCGCGTCGATCCACGCCACCGGATACGCGGCCCGCTCGTCGGGGTCGCAGGCCATCTCGAGCGCGATCGCCGCCTCCCCTTCGAAGCGGGCCTCGTCGGCCAGGCCCAGGAGCGCGGCCACGGCGTCGAACAGCCGGCCCACGCTGGAGGTGCGCGGCGAGAGGGCCGGGCGGTCGAGCAGCTGGAGCACGCCCTCCCAGCGGGCGGCTCCCGCCGCGGCGCGCAGGCGGGCGGCGGGCGGCGCGGCGTCGGGCGCCTCGAGGTCGCCCCCGAAGGCGGCGGCCAGGTGGGCCGCGGCCATGCGCCAGGGCTGCCGGACCGCCGCCTCCCCGCCCGGGAGGGGGACCGTTCCCAGGTGGGCCGCTCGGCGGTAGCCCTCCAGGTCCGCCACCAGCACCTCGCCCCCCCAGACGGTCTCGTCCTCCCCGTATCCGGTGCCGTCGAACGCGATCCCGATCGCCGGTCCCCTCTCGCCGTGCTCCGCCAGGCAGCCGGCCACGTGCGCGTGGTGGTGCTGCACGCCGATCCGCTCGAGACCCTCCAGGGCGGCGGCGTGGCCGGTGGACGCGTACGCCGGGTGCAGGTCGTGGGCCACGGCGGCGGGCCGGATCCCCAGAAGGCGCTGGTAGCGCGCGATCCCTTCCCGGAACGCGCGGATCGCCTCGGGGCTCCCGAGGTCGCCCACGTGCGGGCTCGGGAAGGCCCGGTCGCCGCGGACCAGGCAGAAGGCGTTCTTCTGCTGCCCGCCGACCGCCAACAGCGGGGCGGGCGAGGCGACCGGCAGCCGCACCGGCTGGGGCGCCCACCCCCGCGAGCGCCGCAGCGGCACGGGCCCGCCGGCCAGGACCCGCCACACGCTGTCGTCGCAGCGCGTCTCGATCGGCCGGTCGTGGCCCAGGAAGAGGTCCGCGATGTCCGCCAGCCGTGCCCGGGCGTCCTCGTCGCGGATGGCGATCGGCTCGTCCGTCCGGTTGCCGCTGGTCATCACGAGCGGCCGCCCGGCCTCCGCGGCGAGCAGGTGGTGGAGCGGCGTGTAGGGGAGCATCACCCCGAGCCGGCGGGTGCCGGGCGCCACCTCCTCGGCGACTCGTTCGCCGCCGGGCCCCACCCCTTCGGCGACCCGTTCGCCGTCGGGCCCCACCCCTTCGGCGAGCCGTGCGCCGCCGGGCGCTCGGGCGCCTCGCGTGGGTCGGGGGCGCTTCCGGAGGAGGACGATGGGCCGGCGCGCGGAGACGAGGAGCCCCTCCTCGGCGGGTCCGAGCTCGCATAGGGCGCGGGCGGCCGACACATCCCGCACCATGACGGCGAGCGGCTTCGTCGGGCGCCGCTTCCGGGCGCGCAGTCGCCGCACCGCCTCGGGCCGCCGGGCGTCGCACGCCAGATGCCATCCGCCCAGGCCCTTCACGGCCACGATCCGACCCTCCAGGAGCGCGGCGACCGCGGCGCGGAGGGGGTCCGAGGCACCCGCCGCGGCCAGCGTGCGTCCCTCCGGATCGTACAGCCGGAGGCGGGGCCCGCAGGCCGGACAGGCGGTCGGCTGCGCGTGGAAGCGCCGGTCCGCCGGATCCTCGTACTCCCGGCGGCACGCCTCGCACATCGGAAAGCCCGCCATCGTCGTCCGCGGGCGGTCGTAGGGGAGGTCGCGGACGATGGTGAGCCGCGGGCCGCAGCGCGTGCAGTTCAGGAAGGGGTAGCGGAACCGGCGGTCGGCCGGATCGAACAGCTCCCGCAGGCAGTCGTCGCAGGTGGCCGTATCGGGCGGGACGAGCGCCGCGCGCTCCTCGGCGCCCCGGCTCTCCTGGATCCGGAAGTCGCGCCAGCCGCGGGGCGGGCGGCGGCGGACGCGCATCCGGTGGATCCGCGCCAGGGGCGGGGGACGCCGCGCCAGCTCCTCGAGGAAGCTCTCTAGCGCGGGGGTCTCCCCCTCCACCTCGATCCGCACGCCGCTGGCGTCGTTGCGGATCCGCCCCCCGAGGCGCCGCGCCGCCGCGAGGCCGTGCACCCAGGGGCGGAAGCCCACTCCCTGCACGATGCCCTGGACGGCGATGGATCGACCTTCACGCATGCGACCCCGGTCCCGCCGACCGGACGGCGCGCCCACGGTGCGCGGCGGCGCCGCGGTCGGAGGGCGTGGAGGACGGCGGGGCTCGCGGGCTCCGCCACGCCCGGCTCGGACGCGCGGTCTGGAGCCGGATATCTCCGTACCTCAATGGAGGATGCGCCCGCACTCGCGTCAAGATGGTAGGGTGACCCGAAGCAACTTCGGGTCGCCGAAGCGACGTGCCCGAGCCGACTAGGTGGAAGCGCGGACGTGATCGAGCAGGTCGTGGAACCGCTCCCGCAGGAGCGCGCCCGCCTCGGTGAGGCGGTATTCCACCCGCGGCGGGGTCTCGGGGAAGACCTGGCGGTCGACCAGCCCGACACCGCGCAAGACGCGGAGCGTCTCGGACAGGGTGGAGGTGCTGATCGGCGGGAGGGCTTCCTCCAGGTCGGTGAAGCGCGCCACGCCCCGGCCTCCGATCGCGTTCATCACCGACAGGGCGTGCTTGCGGGAGATCGCCCGGACCAGGTCTTCGACCGTGCAGTAGCAGTGGCGGGCCGCCCGGGTGCTCGGCTCGCTGCAGCCGCAGCCGCCGGGATCCGCGGGCCGGGCCTCGCTCGTCGCCGTCATGCGTGGTGGGTATCCCGGCGCGTCGTGGCGGTTCCTCAGCGCGCCGCCGTTCGCGGATCCGTCAGGTCGCGGAGGCCCTCGCCCACCAGGTTGCAGGCGACCACGGTCAGGGTGATCAGGAGTCCGGGCCACACCATGAGCCGCGGCGCGGTGAGCAGGAACGCCCGCGCCTCCGCCAGCATGGCGCCCCACTCGGGGGTCGGCGGCTGGGCCCCGAGCCCGAGGAAGCCGAGGGCGGTCATGGTGAGCAGGAGGACACCCATGTCGACGCTCGCCAGCACGGCCACCGGGGAGAGCACGTTCGGGAGCACGTGGCGGACGAGGATCCGCCCGGGGCCGAAGCCCAGGGCGCGGGCGGCCTCGACGTAGGGCCGCTCCCGGGCCGCGAGCACCAGGCCGCGGACGATGCGGGCGTATGCGGCCCAGCCCACCGCGGCCACGGCCAGCATCACGTGCGTCACGCTCGGGCCGAGCACCCCGGCGATCGCGATCGCCGGGACCAGCAGCGGGAAGGCGAGCAGGACATCCACGACCCGCATTGCAAAGCCGTCCAGCGCCCCCCCGATCCACCCCGCCACCGCCCCCACGGCGGTCCCGACCAGGAAGATCGCGGCGAGGGCGAGGGCGGCGGGGCCGAGCGACCAACGGGCCCCGTGGAGGAGGCGGCTCAGGAGACAGCGCCCCAGGTGGTCGGTGCCGAGCGGGAAGGCCCCACCCGGCCCGGCCAGTCGGCTCTCCGGGTGGACCGCCGTGGGATCGTGCGGCGCCAGCGCCGGGCCGAGCCACGCCAGGAGCGCCAGGACCGCGAGCAGCGCCAGCCCGGCCGCCAGGGTGGGGTGGCGGACGAGCGCGCGGAGCCGGCGGCGGGCGCGCGGGGCGGTGGCCGGACCGGGGGCGTCCGCGGGGGGAGCCAACCCTCGCTCCACCCCCGGGAAGTCCCAAGCGGCCTCGCCCCCCTCCCGCCGGCGGAGCGCCGGACGCCCGGCCTCAGGCGCGGACACGGCGCCTTCCCGACCTGTCGAGTCGCACCCGCGGGTCCAGCCGCGCGTACGCCAGGTCCGCCGCCAGGTTCAGGAGCAGGAAGACGCTGCCGGTGAACAACACGAATCCCTGGACGAGCGGGTAGTCGCGGTCGTGGATCGCGTCCACCATCAGCTTCCCGATCCCGGGCCAGGCGAAGATCGTCTCGACGACGACCGCCCCGGCCATGAGGTGCCCCAGGCCGAGCACGGTGACGGTGAGAAGAGAGGAGGCGGCGTTCCGCAGGCAGTGGCGCAGCACCACCGCCGCCGTCCCGAGCCCGCGGGCGCGGGCGGCCAGCACGTAGCCCTGCTCCAGCTCCTCCAGCAGCGCCGCCCGCGCGAGCCGGGAAAGGCGCGCGCCCAGGCCGGTGGCCAGGGTCACCGCCGGCAGCACGACGTGCAGGGGCCCGCCCGTGCCGGCCACCGGGAGGAGCCCGAGGCGGAGGGCGAAGACGAGAATCAGGAGGTAGGCGAGCCAGAAGCCGGGCAGGGAGGCGCCGAGCAGCGTGCCGGCCCGGGCCAGATGGTCGAAGGGCCTCTCGCGCCGGACCGCCGCCAGGGCGCCGAGCGGCAGCGCGACCGCGACCGCCAGCAGCACCGCCACCGCGGCCAGCGCGGCGGTGGCGGGGAACCGGCGGACGAGCTCCTCGAGCACGGGCCGCCCGGTCCGGTAGGAGGTGCCGAGGTCCCCGCGCGCGGCGTCGCCGAGCCAGCGGACGTACCGGATCGGTGCCGGCTCGTCGAGCCGCAGCTCCTCCCGGACCCGGCGGACCGCCTCGGCGGAGGGCGGCTCCCCGGTCTGCCGCTGGAGGATGATCACGGCCGGGTCGCCCGGGACCAGCGCCATGAGCCCGAACGCCAGCACCGAGATCCCGAGCCACACGGGGAGCAGGTGGAGCAGGCGGCGGAGGAGGATGCGGGTCATTCCTGGCGGGCGCCCGCCTCGGCCGCATCCGCCCACGAGAGGTTCGCCCACGATTGGTTCGTCTGGGAGGGGTGCGGCACGAAGCCGGAGACGCCGGCCGCGTGGGCGTACAGGCGACCGCGTCCCGCCAGCGAGGCGAACGCCACCACCTCGTTCATGGCCACCCGGATGGCCTCCGCCGCCCACCGGCGCGCGGAGTCGGGATCCGCCGCCCGCAGCCCGGCGTCCACCAGCCGATCGAACCGGCGTCCCACGTGCTGCCAGCGGGCGAACGGCCGGTCCGAGTCCGAGTGGAAGAGGAGCGCCGGCAGGAAAAGCGGGTTTCCGTCGTTCTGGTTCGGCAACGTGAGGTTGAGGTGGAAATCCCCGGCGACCAGGCGGTCGAAGTGGGCGCCGGAATCGGGCGGCCGCACGAGCGCGGCGTCGATCCCCACCGCGCGGAGCTGCGCCTGGACGTACTCCGCCGTGCCGGCGTCCAGCTCCGGGCTCGCCATCAGCTCCAGCCGCAGGGTGCGTCCCTCCCGCCGTCGGATCCCGTCCGGCCCCCGCCTCCAGCCCGCGCGGTCCAGCAGCCGGCTCGCCCCGTCGGGGTCGAAGGGGTGGGGCTCGACCCGCTCCGCCCACCGGCCGAGCACGGCGGGCACGGTCATGTTCTGGACCAGGGCGCCCTCGCCGCTCCAGATCCGCCGGACGAGGCCCTCGCGATCGATCGCCAGCGCCACGGCACGCCGCACCTCGGCATCCCCCGTCCGGGCGTAAGGGCCCCGCCCGTGCAGGTTCATGTGAAGGTTGAGCATTTGTCCGACATCGGCACGAGCCACAACGAGATCTCGTCTGCGACCCATGGCGGCCACCTGCTCGCGCGGGAGGTCCATCACGAGGTCCACCTCGCCGGCCAGCAGCGCCAGCGTGCGGGTGGTCGCGTCCGGATAGAAGCGGAAGACGATCGTCCGCAGGCGCGGCGGCGTCCCCCAGTAGGCGTCGTTCCGTTCCACCACGACCCGGCGGTGAGGGCGGTACTCGACCCAGCGGAAGGGGCCGGTGCCGACCGGGTGTCGCCCGGGGTCGGTGCCCGGGGCGAAGATGGACCAGTTCGGATGGACGAGCCGCTCGGGGAGCCGTCGATCGGGGACGGTGGTCGTCACGTCCACCGTGGAGTCGTCGACGACGCGGACCGCGCCCGACCTCAGGGGGCCGTAGCCGAGCCCGGCCTCGAGCACCCCGTCGAGGGACGCGCGCACCGCTTCAGCGGTCAGCGGCTGCCCGTCGTGGAAGCGGACCCCGGGCCGGAGATGGAAGCGCCAGGTGCGCGGTTCCCGGTGCTCCCAGCGGACCGCCAGCAGCGGCTCCACCCGGAAGTCGGGCGTGAGCCGGACGAGCGGCTCGGCTACGTTCGCGTTCAGCGGGTAGACGCCGAGGCGCGCCTGGAAGGCGCCGGAGGGGCTCACATCCTCCCCGGCACCCACCACCAGGCTGTCTGGCGTGGTGCCGTGCGCGCTCGCGACGGAATCGGCAGGCGCCGGAACGCCGGCCCGCTCGGCGGCGGGCTCCCCGCACCCGCCCGCCACGAGGGCGCCGGCCAATGCGAGGAGCGCCGCCCATCGGCCGGCGGCGGCCGCCCACCGCACCTAGGGCGACGTCCCGACCGGCACGGTCAGAAGGTCACCGCCAGCCCGCCGTAGGCGTGGATCCCCGGCAGCGGGTTGTAGAAGCGGCGGTTCGTGTCGTTGATCAGGGCGAACGCGGAATAGCGCGTGTCCGTCAGGTTGTTGACGCCCAGGAAGGGGGAGAGCCGCGCCTGTCCCGCGTCCCACTCGTGACTGAGGCGCGCGTTCAGCACCGTGTACGGGTCGTTCTCGGCCGTGTTCGCGTTGTCGAACCACAAGCTGGAGACGTGCTGGAGGTCCACCGACGCCGCGAAGCCGGAGCGGTGGCGCCACTCCAGCTCGCCGAACAGCGTGTGGTCGGGGACACCGGGCAGCGCGTTGCCCGAGAAGTCGGCCTGGTCCGTCTGGAACTCCTCGATCGTGAAGTCCGCGAACGTGTAGGCGCCGTAGAGCGACAGCCCCGTCGCGAGCCGCGCCTGGCCCGCCAGCTCCACTCCGAGCTGGTCCACCTCGCCCAGGTTCTCGAACGAGTTCTGGGGGAAGGTGCCCACCGGGCTGATCAGGTCGTCCACGACCTGGCGGAAGACGGCCGCCTCGAAGGTGAGACGCCCCGCCACCTCGCCGCGGCCGCCGACCTCGACGTTCGTCGTCTTCTGCGGGTCCAGCGCCTGGTTGAAGCCGAACTCGCCGCCCGGTAGGACGCGCAGTTCCCCGATGATCGGGGTCTCGAAGCCCCGCCCGAACGTGGCGTACAGCGAAAGATCCGGCACCGGGAACCAGGTGACCCCCAGCTTCGGGGTGAGCTGATCGTACGTGCGGCTGGCCTCCGGAACACCCTCGCGGGCGAGGTCGCGCGAGAAGAACCGGATGTGATCGTAGCGCGCGCCCGCGCTGAGGACCACGCCGTCGGACACGGTCAGCTCCTCCAGGGCGTAGACGCCGAAGGTGGTGGCGTTCTCCTCCAGCATGGCGAACGCCGCTCCTCCCTCCCGGGCGAACACGCCCGTCACGATCGGGGTGTTCTGGAAGTCGGCGCCGACGGTGAAGACGTTCGCGAGCTCACCGAGCGGACCCTCGTTCGTGTAGCGGAGATTGGCGCCCCGGTTCTGGAAGTCCTGTGGGATCCGCACCCCGATCTGGAGGAACGGCCCGAGGTGCCGAGGGATGTAGTAGCCGGTCAGCTCGGCCGCGTCCCGCTCGCCGAACACGCCCTCGCGCCGCACGGTGAGCCCGAAGCGGAGCTCGTCCAGGGTGGCCTGCACGTCGTTCTCCGCGAACACCGGATCCGCCTGGGTGGGATCCTCCTCGAACAGCTCCCGGGTGAGCGGCCCCGGCGACTGCTCCCAGTGGCGGCCGTAGCTGACCACGGCCGTGAGCCGCGTCCGCTCGTCCGCCACGAAGCCGAGCTTCGAATGCAGGCCGGTGCTCTCGAAGCGGGAGTGCTCGCGGAAGCCGGACTGGTCGGTCCGGTAGCCGCTCACCAGGTAGTCGAGGCGGTCGCTCCGCCCGCCGAGCTTCACGTGCTCGCCGAGGAGCCCGTACGCCCCCACCAGCTGCCGGTACTCGAAGAACGGCTCCGGCGGCGGCTCCTCGGTGATCAGGTTCACCACCCCGCCGGACTGATTGCCGTACAGCGCCGAGGAGGGGCCCCGCAGCACCTCGATCCGGCCCACCGAGCGGAGGTCGATGTTGATCAGGTCCTGGGCCGAGCCGCCGGCGTTGTTCTTCGGGATCCCGTCCACCAGCACGCGTACGCCCCGCACCCCCGAGCCGGCGGGGTTGTTGGCCCGCGTGCCGGTCCCGCGCACGATGATTCGCGTCCGCCCGGTGGTGCCCAGCTCGCTCTCCACCCGCACGCCGGGGACCCGGCGCAGCGCCTCCTCGATGTCGATCGACTTCTGGGCGCGCTGCACGTCCTCGCGCCCCACCACGCTGACCGCCTGGGGCACGTGCCCGATCTCGCGCTCGCCGCGGGTCGCCGTGACCACCAGCCGCTCCAGGGCGTAGATCCGGACGAGCGAGAGCTCCACCTCGTGCGCGCCCGGCGCCCCGGCGTCCACCGTGGTCACCGCGCCGCGGAAGCCCTCGAACGCCGCCGACAGCGTGTAGCGACCCGGCGGGACCTCGAAGCGGAAGCTCCCGTCCTCCGCCGTGCGCTGGCGGCGGGGGAAGGGGGCGTGCTCCCCCCGGACGGCCACGGCCGCGCCCGCCACCGGCTCGCCGGCGGCGTCCCGCACCGTCCCGTGGATCACCGCCGGGTCGTCGGGCGCCTCCTGTTGGGCCTGGGCGGCGGGGGCGAGCAGCGCCAGCCCCGGGAGCAAGGGTACGATCGCCGCAAGGCGGAGGGTGCGGCCGCGCGAGACCATTCGAGCCTCCTTTCCGACGAAGCATCTGCGGATATCCGAAGCCGTGCGCCGTGCCACTCCGTCCTCCGACACGGGGGTGGGCCGATGAGTAGCGCACGGCCAGGGCTCGCCGGCCTTCGACATCTGATGGAGGTCGAGCGCCGCACGCCCGTGCGCGCCGCCGAGCCGCTGCAGAAATCGAGCCGACCACAAGTCGAAAAACGCTGGGCGCGCGCCGGCCCGTCCGATTATGCTTACGCCATGCAGAACGGTGCTTCGGCACGGGGTGACGGCACGCCGGTGAAGCGGGCGGTGGCGGTGGTGGTCCGCCCGCCGGGCCAGGGGGAGTTCCACACGTTGCTCCTCGTCCTGCGGCCCGAGGACGATGAGGAGCTCCCCGGCGTGTGGGGGCTGCCCGCCTCTTCGCTCCGCCAGGGCGAATCGTGGGAGGACGCCGTCCCACGGACGGGCCGCGAGAAGCTCGGCGTCGCCCTCCAGCCCGGTCCGATGCTGGGGGAGGGATCGGCCGAACGCCCCGGCTATCGGCTCCACATGCGCCTCTACCTGGCGGCGCTGGTGGACGGCGAGCCGAACGTCCGTCCCGAGCTGGAGGCGCCGCTCCCGGAAGGGACGACCCGGTACGACGCCTGGGGCTGGGCCGGCACCGATCGGCTTCGGGGGGCGGTGTCCCGCGGCTCGCTGTGCGCGCGGCTCGCCCTGGAATGGATCGAACGCGATACGAAAGGGACCCGAACCCCGTGACCCGGATGGCAGCGACCCGAACGACGATGCCCTGGACGGCGATCCTCGGAGCCCGAGGCCTTCGCGCCGACGTCCTGGCGCTGCTGATCGCGGCGATCGCCACGGCCGCCGCGCCGCCCGTGGCCGCCGCGCCGCCGCTGGCGGTCGCGCGGGCGGCGGCTCCCGCGCCTCACGCCCAGCAGGCCGCGCCAGGAACCGCGCAGCGGGCCGGGACGGAAGCCGCTCAGGAGACGGTCTACGTCCCGGGCCCGGACCACGCCTGGGAGGTCCGCCGTCCCGCCGAGGTGGGGATGGACTCGGCCGCCCTCGCCGAAGCGGTGCGCTTCGCGATCGCCGCCGAGACGGACGCGCCGCGCGACCTGGCGCTGAACCACGCGATGAACTTCGGGCGCGAGCCGTTCGGCGAGGCCGTCGGTCCGTTCAAGGAGCGGGGCGACCCGAGCGGCGTGGTGCTCCGGGGCGGCTACATCGTGGCCGAGTGGGGCGACCCGCGGCGGGTGGATATGACGTTCAGCGTGACCAAGAGCTTCCTCTCGTCCACCGTCGGGCTCGCCTACGACCGCGGGCTGATCCGGGACGTGGACGACCCGGTCGCGCCCTACGTGGCGCCGGTCACCCCCGTGCGGGACCCGATGCTCCGGGTCTCGGGGGCCGACCGGATGGGGGAGGACGCCCCGCTGGAGCCGTTCGCCTCCGAGCACGCCCGGCGGATCACCTGGGACGACCTCCTCCGGCAGACGAGCGACTGGGAGGGCACGCTATGGGGCAAGCCGGACTGGGCGGATCGTCCCGGCCCCGAGCCGTCGGAGTGGCTGACCCGGGAGCGGGCCGAGCCGGGCACGACCTGGAAGTACAACGACGTGCGCGTGAACCTGCTCGCCCTGGCAGCCACCAGCGTGTGGCGCCGCCCCCTCCCGGAGGTGCTCCGCGAGCACCTGATGGACCCGATCGACGCCTCCCGGGGCTGGCGCTGGCACGGCTACCGAAACTCGTGGATCGTGCTGGACGGACGCATGGCGCAGGCGGTGAGCGGCGGCGGGCACTGGGGCGGCGGCATGTGGATCAGCGCCCGCGACCAGGCGCGCTTCGGCCTGCTCACCTTGCGGCGGGGCCGCTGGGGGGACCGGCAGGTCCTCTCCGAGGAATGGCTCCGGATGGCGACCACCCCCACCGAGGTCCGCCAGGGCTACGGCTTCATGAACTTCTTCCTGAACACGGGGCGCGAGCTGCTCCCGAGCGCCCCCGAGTCGGCCTTCGCCCACCTCGGGGCCGGCACGAACATGGTCTACGTGGACCCCGAGAACGACCTGGTGGTCGTCGCCCGCTGGATCGAGCGGGACGCGATGGACGGGCTGGTGCGCCGGGTGCTCGAGGCGGTCCGATAGTGGCCGGCACGTCGCATCCGTGATGAACGACCGCCCGCCCGGTTCGGCGGATCCGGCCGCCGGAAGGGGCCGCCGGTCCGCCGGCACCGACGGCGACGGCGCTCCGCCGGGCGGCGGGGCCGCGGAGCGGCCGTCCAGCCTCCAGGCCCAGGTGGAGGAGAAGGAGGCCTACCGCCGCTACGGCACGTTCGCCGGGGTCTTCACGCCGACCCTTCTGACCATCCTCGGCGTGATCATGTACCTCCGGACGGGCGCGGTGGTGGGCAACGCCGGCCTGCTGGGCGGGGCGCTGGTGATCCTGCTCGCCTGCGCGATCACGGCCTGCACGGGCCTCTCGATGTCCTCGATCACCACGAACATACGGATCGGGGCCGGCGGCGCGTACTCGATCATCTCGCAGTCGCTCGGGTTGGAGATGGGGGGGAGCGTCGGAATCCCGCTCTACCTCTCCCAGGCGCTCGCGGTCACCATGTACGTGTTCGGCTTCCGGGAGGGCTGGCAATTCCTCTTCCCGAACCACCCGGCGCTGCTGGTGGACCTGCTGGTCTTCGGGGTCCTGTTCGGGATCGCCATGGTCAGCGCCAACCTCGCGTTCCGCATCCAGTACGTGATCCTCGCGGTGATCGCCGCCTCCCTCGTTTCGGTATTCGGCACCGTGTTCACGGGGGCGCTGGAGCATCAGCCCCAGATGTGGGGCGAGTTCCCGGGCTTTCCGGAGGACGGCTTCGCCGGGACGAGCTTCTGGTTCGTGTTCGCCCTCTTCTTCCCGGCCGCGACCGGCATCATGGCCGGCGCGAACATGTCCGGGGAGCTCGAGGATCCGAAGCGAAGCATCCCCCTCGGCACGATGGCCGCGATCGGCGTGGGCGCCGTCGTCTACCTCCTGCTGGCCTGGTGGCTCTCCCGGGTCGCCGCGCCGGAGGAGTTGGTTGGCGACTACACGATCATGATCGACCGGGCGCTCTGGGGTCCGGTCGTGCTCGCCGGCCTCCTCGGGGCCACCTTCTCCTCCGGGCTCGCGTCGCTGGTGGGCGCGCCACGGATCCTCCACGCGCTGGCCGACACGGGGGTCCTGCCGGCCGGGGGTGCGCTCCGCCGGCGCACCGCGAAAGGCGAGCCCCGCAACGCGATCCTGGTGACCGGGGGGATCATCCTCGCCGCCCTCTTCCTCCGCGACCTGAACACCGTCGCCCCGCTGCTCACGATGTTCTTCTTGGTGACCTACGGGATGATCAATTTGGTCGTGTTGATCGAGCAGAGCCTCGGCCTGGTCAGCTTCCGACCCGTGCTGCGGATCCCCCGCGCCGTTCCCTTCCTCGGGACGGTGGGTTGCCTGTTCGCCATGTTCATCATCCAGCCGACCTTCGGGCTGGTCGCCGTCGGCGTGGTGCTCGCCTTCTACTCGGTCCTCCTCCGTCGACGGCTCGAGGCACCGGAGGGCGACGTCCGGAGCGGGCTCTTCGCCTCGCTGGCGGAATGGGCGGCCAAGAAGGTGGCCGAGCTGCCCCCGTCCCGGGAGCGCGCCTGGCAACCGAACCTGCTGGTCCCGGTGGAACGGATGACCGAGCTGCGGGGCGCCTTCCCGCTGCTGTGCGACCTGGCGGCGATCCGGGGCTCGGTGAAGCTCCTGGGCCTCGCCGGCGGAGCTGACGGGGACCGCGTGGCCCGCCGTCTCCCCGAGCTGGCGGCGGCCTTTCGGCAGAAAGACGTGTTCTGTCAGCTCACGCTGATCGACGGCACCTCCCCGGGAGAGGGGCTCCTGGCGGGCATGCAGGCGCTCGATGGCTCCTTCTTCCGGCCGAACATCGTCTTCCTCCGGTTGCCGCTGATGCCCGATCCGGAGCGCGAGGAGGCGATCCGCCGCGTGGTCCGGAAGGCGAAGCAGAAGCGGATCGGCATCTTCCTGTTCGCCGATCACCCGGAGGCCCGCCTCGGCCGGCGCCACACGGTCAACGTCTGGCTCAGCGAGCAGGGGCCGGATTGGGAGCTGTCCGCCACACTGGGAAACGTGGACCTGGCGCTCCTTACCGGCTGGATCGTGAAGGAATCGTGGGACGGGCGCATGAACGTCATCACGGCCGTCCGGAGCGGCGAGCCGCGCGAGATGGCGCGCGCCAGGACGTTCCTGGAGCGGCTGATGGAGCTCGCCCGGATGCCCACGGCGACAGTGATCGTGCGGGGCGGCGGTCTGCGGGACCAGATTCCCCTCGCTCCGGTCGCCGACCTGAGCATCTTCGGCCTCGGCGGCGGGCCCGACTTC
>CAZTGV010000050.1:0-17088 GCA_964613475.1 uncultured Gemmatimonadota bacterium | reverse complement strand
TAGCCGGCGGATCGCCGCCGCCAGACTCTCGGGATCCTCCGGCTGGGTGAGCAGCGCGTCCCGCTCATGGGTGAGGATCTCACGGACCGTGGCATGGCCGGTGGCGACGATCGGCCGACGGGCGCTCATGTATTCGAAGAGCTTGAGTGGTGAGGCGAACAGCCGTGGACGTATATGGTTGGTAAAGGGCGCGACGAGAATGTCGGCCTCTTCGTACACGTGGGAGAGGAAGGCCGGTTCGACGAAGCCGCGCAGCTCGACGCGGTCGTTCACCCCCATCTCGTCGATCAGCCCGACGACGCGAGCGTGATCCTCGTCTCCCACCCGGCCGCCGACAACGCACAGTGTGATGTCCGGCAGGGTTGCGATCGCCCGGATGAGGTCGTCTATCCCATTCAGCGCATTCAGGTTGCCTACGTAGAAGACGCGCCGCAGGGTCCGGGTCGGCGGCAGGGGGGCGGCCTCGAAGAGAATCGCTCCTGAAGGAATGACGACCACGTTGTCGCGCGGGGCCCATGCTCGCTCTGCAACCCGACGAAGCGACTCGCTGATGGCAATGATGCCATCGGCACGCCGCCAGAGCTGCCTTTCCGGCGTCCTGATGGTGCCGCTGTCGGGCCCGATGTCTCTCTCACCGCGACTGTAGCGGTACAGCTCGTGCAACTCGAAGACGACTCTATAGCCAAGCCACCGCTTCAGCCAGACGTGAAGAACGGGAATTCTGTGACCCCGGGCAAGAAACACATCGTAACGCCGTTTTTCGCGTGTGAATAGCAGCGTCAGCAGACGCTTCAGGTGGAAGGCCATGCCTGAGAGCCGGACGCGCCGCGGGCCGGCCTCGCGGCCCTTCAGCCCCGACGGGTGGAAGTACGTGATGAACCGCGGCTCGTCCTCGAATCCGAAGAAGCGCAGCAGGGCGGAGCGGTTCGAGAATGGCGTGCCGCCGAGGTGGAGATGAACCTCGGCACCCAGACGGGCTAGATGGTAGCAGACGCGTACGGATTGCTGCATTCCCGCTGCGCGCGGGTTCGGTCCGAACGCGTGGAACAGGATGCGCATCACTCCTGACTACCCTCTACGTCCGAGTCCCCGGAGATGGGTTCGGCGTCGCCGCGGTCTCGATTCGCATCCCGTTTTCCACCTCGGCTGGCTCGATGTCCCGATGAACATGGTGGACGTCCGTGACGGGCAGCGCATGACGTGAGCCCCATCAGTCGCGTGTTACGACGAGCGAAAGATACATGAGTCAAGCGATGGATGGAGCGAGGCGGAGAAGCGTCCTCTGGCCGACGGCGGCCGCACTTCTCGTCGGGTCGATCGTCGGGTTCGGCTTGTTCCGCTTCATGACCGCCCCGGGTTCGACCGCCCCGTGCCCGCCGTCGCCCACGCCCGAGACCGAGACGGAGATGCTTCCCGAGCAGACCGGCACCCTGTGGGCGCCGTACCTGGAATGGAGCCTCGAGAACGAGTCCTATTCGGGCAACCCCTTCGACCTGATGGCGGAAGCGACCTTCGTCCACCCGGAAAGCGGCGAGGTGCGGCGCACCGGGATGTTCTACGCGGGTGAGGCCACCTGGAAGTTCCGCTTCACGGGCACCCGGACCGGCCTGTGGACCTTCAGCACCTGTAGTGAGGATCCCGATCTCGACGGCCGTTCCGGACGGGCGACCATCGCTCCCAACCCGGATCCGGACATCAAGGGCTTCCTGGTCAACCACGGCAACAAGTTCGCCCGCCAGGTAGGTGAGAACGGCGAGCTGGAGGCCGTCGTTCTCAACATCTGGCAAGGCGGCTTCCCCAACGGGGTGAACGTGTGGTACGATAACCCCGATCTCCACGAGGTCCTGGATCACGGCATCGACGATTACATCCTGAAGCACGGGATGACCGCCCTCTATTCGGGGGGAATCGCCAACCGGTGGTTCAACCTGGAGACCAGGCCGTGGGACGAGCACGACAGCGAGAACCCCGACCTGCGCACGTTCGAGGCGCTGGAGGGGGCCATCACGTACCTCCACTCTCGCGGCATCCACCTCCACATCTGGAAGTGGGGGGATGAGGACCGGCGTCTGACTCCGATCGGGGTCGGTGGCATCAACGGAACGCCCGACCGCCGCTTGCAGCGCTACATTGCCGCTCGGCTGGGTCCGCTGCCCGGGTGGTCGATGAGCTACGGCTTCGACCTCGGCGACCGCAACTGGCTCGACGGCGACACCCGCCACATGGACGCGTGGGCCAAGTACATGAACCACCACATGGGCTGGCGACACCTGTTGTTCACGCGCGGCTACGCCCCCTTCAACGTGGGCGGCGTCTCTTACTCATCCAACAGGCCAGGAAGCCGGGCCGGAGACCTCCAGACCTCGCCCAACGGACCGGCCAGCTACGACGAGGTCGTCCGCCACATGGACAGCGACCTGGACCGGCCTCACGTGTACGAGGAGCGCTTCATCTACCTGCGGGACTTCGCCGGCGGGCCGGTCTGGACGATGGACCGCACCCGGAGGGTGCTGTGGTGGAACTCGATGGCGGGCGGCATGGGCGGCTTCTGGGGCGTGTGGCAAGGCCCTCTCCCTCCCGACCCTGAGCAGATGCGAACCCATGGCCGCTTCTGGGAGGACCGCTTCCTGCTCAGCATGGAGCGAGCCAATCACCTGACCGATGGCTACGCGCTCGTGGCGGCCGCGGAGGATGCCTACGTGTTCTACAAGGAGGATGCGACCTCCGTCAGCATGGATCTCTCGAACCTGGATCGTCCGCGATCGGCGGTGGCGGTGGACGCCAGGCGCGCGTACAGCGAGATCTCGCTCGGCACGCTGGCGCCGGGAGAGCACGTCTGGACGGCACCTTACGAATCCGACTGGGCGATCGCGGTAGGGTTCGAGGACTGATCGAGATCGACGAATCCGCCGGGGCCCGGTCCGGCGCGGACCTTCGGGCGCTCCGGTCGTGAGCCCGGATCGGGGCGACGGCCTCGCGTACCAGGTCGCGGGACTCGACGAGCCTCCGAACGCGTGGCAGGTGGCCTGCCTGGAAGCCCTCGAGCGGGTCGGTGCTCGCCGTACGTCAGGCGGCGACGCGCACTTCCTGTTGGATCTGGGAACCGGGGGCACGCCACCCTACTCGCGGACTCCGCCCCTCGGCGTGTGGAGGTTCTCGGTGGCCGGCGCGGACCTGGCGGGCCTCCGGCGGCGGTGCGGCGAGGCGCTGGCCGTGGGGGGACGGAGCCTGGAAGCCGCTCTGGTCGCGTGGCGGGCGGACGACGATCTCACGCTGCTACGCGAGGGACGGATCCCCCTCGTCCCTTACTCCCTCGCGGCCAGCGCGCGCGACGTGCTCGCCGAGCTGGCTCGCTGGCCGTCGTACGCCTGTCGTGCGTTTCGGCGGACAGGCGAGCTTCGGGGTCCCGGCAGCTCTCGTCCCGACTGGTTGCCCGTGGCGACACCGCGGGACGGCGGGTCGGTCCTGTCCGCGGTCGGGCTTCGAACCCGGCTCGTGTGGAACGGCCTGGTGCTGGTCGGGAGGGTGCTGTTTCGCCACGATCACTGGAACGTCGGCATTGTCCGCGACCCCATCGAATCCTTCCTGGGCGATGAGCGCGAGCGCCACGTCGAATGGTGTGAACCGCCACCGCGAGGGACGTTCCGAGCCGATCCGTTCGGCATCCAGCGGGAGGGCTCGGTCCTGGTGCTGTACGAGTGGATGGACTATGCGGACGGGAAGGGGCGGATCGTGGCCGAGGAGCTGGGCGGAGGTGGCCCGTCCATCCCGGAGGGATTGATGTCGGGTGAAGGGGGGCACAGGTCCTATCCGTACCTGTTCGCGCACGACGGCCAGGTCTACTGCGTGCCCGAAGCGTCGGAGACCGGACGCGTGACGCTGTACCGTGCCGTCCATCCGCCGGGCGAGTGGGAAGAGGTGGCCACCCTGATGGATGGAGTGAGCGCGGTGGACACCACGATCTTCCGCCATGACGGCCTCTGGTGGATGATGTACACGGATGGACGCGAGGGGCCCCACCACGTCCTCTACGCCCGTCATGCCGAGCACCTGGAGGGGCCTTGGCGGCCCCACGCGGCGAACCCGGTCAAGGTGGACATCCATACCGCTCGGCCCGCGGGAACGCCCTTCCGCGTCGATGGGCGCCTGATTCGGCCCGCGCAGGACTGCGGGCGCCGGTACGGGGAGGCGGTGGTCCTCAACCGGGTCCTGGCCCTCACTCCCGACCGTTTCGTGGAGGAGCCGGTCCGGCGTGTAGGCCCCTTCCGCGAGGGCCCGTATCCGGATGGGATGCATACGCTGTCGCGCGTCGGGCCCGACTTGACGCTGGTGGACGGCAACCGCGTCCGCTTCTCCCCGAGGGAGTCACTTCGGCGATGCGGGTGGCTGTACCGAAGGCTCTTCAGGACCCGGCCTTCAGCAGCCGTCCAATGAGCGCATCGTACTCGTCCACCATTCGCCCAACGGAATATCGTGAGCGTGCGAATGCCGCCAGGGCCTCTCCCCTCGCGCTTCGTTCCTCGGGATCCGCCATCAGGAACGAGATCTTCTCCGCCAGGTCGGTCGGGCTTTCCGGGTCGAAGGTGATGATCAGGTCGGCCGGCAGGTCACCGGTCGTCTGCGGCAGGTCCGAGACGATCACCGGCAGGCCGGAGGCGATCGCCTCCATGAGAGACGTGGACATCCCCTCGGCGTGCATCGACGGGAACACGAAGATATCCGCCGCCTGAAGGTAGGCGCTGACGTTACGGACGTTCTCCCGCAGCCGGACGCAGCCTCCCAGATCCTGTCGCTCGACATATTCGGCGAGTTCCCGGCCGATCGCCTCGGTCCTCCCGGTCTCGGTCGCGCCCAGGATCACGATCAGGGGCGTCTCCTCCACGCCCCGGCCCGCCAGAACCTCCCCCGCTCTCACCAGGGCGAGGAAGTTCTTGGCTTCGTCATAGCGGCCCGTGCTGAGGACGATGCAGGCCTCCGACGGGAGGCCCAGCTCCCGCCTGAGACGACCCCGGGTCGCCGGCGAAGCGGGCCGGAAGCGCGCGAGGTCGATTCCCTTGAAGATGAGCTCCATGTGGTCGATCCCGTACGCCGACGCGCGTCGCCGAAGCAGGGACGAGATCACCACGATCGACTCGGCGCCGCGGACGACGCGCTTCCACAGCGCTCGGGGAACCACGCGTATGGTGGGTCTCGCGCTCGCCCGTTCCCGGCGCGAGCCGATCCAGTGGTCGAGGTTGCTGGAGCTCGTCGTACGAATCAGGTACGGCTTCTTCGTGAACCATCGCGCCAGGTAAGCCGGGAGCAGGTCGGTGATGTGCACACACGGGACACAGAGGACGACCTGGTATCGTGACCGATGGCGCCACAGCCACCACCAGACCGCCACGGCACAGAGCAGCTTGGAGATGAGGAGGGACGACGAGTGGCCGAAGCGATGGACCCGGATGTCGTCGAGCGTCTCGTGCCGCGGCAGGTCGGGCAGAATTCGTCTCGTCAGCACGGTCGGGGCGTAGCCCTTCTCGCGGAGCCCCGTCAGGAGGTCGTGCACCGACCGTTGCGCACCGCCGATTATGGGCGGATAGCGGTCGATCAATACTACGAGTCCCGCCTTCCCGCCACGACGCTCCGGGTCGCCCCGTCCCACCTTCACGCGGCCGGCGGCGTCGCTGGGACGCCGCCCGGAGCGATCGCGCACGCCGTGAGCGCTCCGCCGCCGCCCCGGATCATCGAAGATAGCCGTACCGGCCGAGCGCGTCCCCCGCGACGTCCTCGACGATCTCGAAGTCGCGCCTGGACATCCGTTCCAGGCTCCGTCGATTCATGTTCCGGATAGGCTCCATCCTGTCCTTGATGCTCCAGGTACGGTCGAGGACGGATTCCGGAAGGGGGGGCAACTCGAGGAAGTCCGTGACCCGCGAGAGGACCGATCCGGGCCGCTCCGTCAGCTCTTCGTAGCGGATCTGGAGGAAGCGAGCGAGCCCGTGTCGCTCCCTCGTGATCACCTCGTCGGTGGCTCGCCACTGCTCGGCGCAGAGCTCCAGGGGATAGCTGTCTCCGTACAGAGGGTTTCCGAAGCGGCCGGGTTGGGCACGCCGGCGAATCCCTTCGGACACGGCGTACCCGTTTCGGATGATGGCCACGAAGAAGGCCGGCTGAAAATGAGCCTCCAGGAAGGCGATGCGAGGAACGTTCGAGACGGACTTCTCGACGAGGTTCGTGGCGCCCCTCGGGTACGCCAGCGACCACTGCTTCTTGATGCGGGACACGGTCTCGGGCGGAGTGCTCGAAGGGTCCAGGTGGACGTCATCGAAGCACCGGACCCACATCCTCGGCCAGCCGAACTGTTCGGGGAACGGCAGGGCGTCGGTGAAATAGATGCCCTCGTCGGGCATCCCGCTCACCTGGGGATGGGACGCGAGGATCCTGCTCAGGAGGCTTGTTCCGCTGTTGTAGCAGCCGAGCACGAAGATCCATCGGTCCGGAGTCGGCTCGCTGGCGAACGGCAGGAGCAGCCTCCGGGTGACGATAGAGCTCCACCGCTTCAGCTTGGCGGATGCCCGACTCCAGAGCGGCGGTCGGGCGCGTGCCAGCTCGGGCGCGTTCACGCCGTCTTCGCTCCGGGCCGATCGGCTCGGCGGGCCTTCGACGCGCAGAGGACTGGGGCCGCGCCCGCCGGAGCGCCGATCAGTACCGCGCCAGGTAGCTCTCGAGCTCCCACTCCGTCACCTGCGAGATGTACTCGGACCACTCGGCCTTCTTGGCCTGGATGAAGTGGCTGGCGATGTGGTCTCCGAGCGCGTCGCACAGGACGTCGTCCGCCTCCAGCTCGGCGACCGCCTCGCCCAGGTTCGCCGGCAGGGTGTCCATCTGGTACTTCCGCCGCTCCTCCTCGGAGAGCTTCCACACGTTCGTGTCGACCGGCGGCCCCGGATCGATCCGCCGCTCCAGCCCGTCCAGGCCGGCGGCGAGCTGCACCGCCAGCGCAAGGTACGGGTTGCAGGCGGGATCGGGCATCCGGAACTCGCAACGCGTGCCGACGCCGCGCCGCTCGGGCACCCGGATCATCGGCGAGCGGTTGCGGCGCGACCAGGCGACGTTCACCGGCGCCTCGTAGCCCGGCACCAGCCGCTTGTAGCTGTTCACCAGCGGGTTGGTGACCGCGCAGATCGCCCGGGCATGGCTCTTCAGCCCGGCGATGTACCAGCGCATGACCTCGGAGATCTGGTACTCCCCTTCCGGGTCGAAGAAGGCGTTCTCGCCGTCCTCGAACAGCGACTGGTGGGTGTGCATGCCGGAGCCGTTCTGGCCGAAGATCGGCTTGGGCATGAAGGTGGCGTGCAGCCCGTGCGCCATCGCCGCGTTGCGGACGATGAAGCGGAAGGTGGTCAGGTTGTCCGCCGTGGTGAGCGCGTCCGCGTACTTGAAGTCGATCTCGTGCTGACCCGGGGCGACCTCGTGGTGGGCGGCCTCCACCTCGAAGCCCATCGCCTCCAGGTCGTTCACGATCATGCGGCGCGCCTTCTCGCCCCGGTCCACCGGGGTGAGGTCGAAGTAGCCGCCGCTGTCGTGCGTCTCGGTGCTCGGCTCGCCGTCCGCGTTCCGCTGGAAGAGGAAGAACTCCGCCTCCACGCCCGCGTTCATCGTGTAGCCGAGCGCCGCCGCCCGGGCGGCCACCCGCTTCAGCGCCAGCCGCGGGTCGCCGGCGAACGGGGTCTCGTCCGGGTTGTGGACGTCGCAGATCAGCCGGGCCACGCGCGCCTCCCGGTTCCCCCACGGGAAGACGCGGAAGGTGGAGAGGTCCGGCTTGAGCAGCATGTCGCTCTCCTCGATCCGGACGAAGCCCTCGATCGAGGAGCCGTCGAACATGATCTCGCCGTCCAGCGCCTTCTCGAACTGGCTGGCGGGCACCTCGACGTTCTTGTTCTGCCCGAGGATGTCGGAGAACATGAGCCGCAGGAAGCGGACGTTCAGCGCCCGGCAGAGCTCCAGGATCCCCTCCTTGCCCGGCTGGGTGCCGAGCTGCTTCCCGTACTCGTCGAAGCGCGTCTCGGCCTCGTGCTCCGCGGGCGCGGCGAAGATCGTGTCCGGCGTCATGCGTACCCTCCTCCTCGGTTCCCGGGCGGTTCGTGCGCCCGTCGGTGCATTCCGCAACGGGCGCGTTCTCGCGGTCGATCGTACGCAGGTTTCGTGCACATGTCAACATCGTGACGTAACTTGAATACGTGCGGCCTTGTTCACGTCGCTTACGCACGTATTCGTGTTTCTTAGGCTGCAATAATCTACAATTCGCATAAAAAACAGGGCCGGCGCTCGCGCCCCGTGGAGGTGCGGACCGTTGGCGCGCGTCGCGGCGGTGCCACACGCCGGGGTGGGTGGGGCGTGATCGGAGGGTATCGAATCGTGGGGGGAGGTCCGGGGCACGACCGGCGGAGGGGCGCGCGGCTACGTCGGATCGAGCGGGGTGTCCCGCGCGAGCGCGCGGGGCGTGGCGCGTCCCGGTCGGCGGAGCGGGCGAACCGGCTGCCGGCGCGCGCCGTCGGACCGCACCTCCGTCCGTGGGGCTGGCCGGCGGCCGATCACCTCCATCAGCATCGATCGGTTCTCGCGGACCCAGTCGAGCAGCCGGTCGAGGCCCCGCCTCCACCCGATCCGGGGCTCCCACCCGAAGTCGGCCCGCGCCTTCCGGACATCCGAGACGTAGACCGGCTGGTCGCCGGGACGCCAGGCGTCGAAGCGCACCTCGATGTCCCGGCCCAACCGCTCCTCCAGCCGCCGCAGGAGCTCGAGCAGCGAGACCGCGTTCTCCGGTCCGCCCCCGATGTTGTAGACGCCTCCGGAGGTCACCTCCAGTCGCGACCAGGCCGCCTCGAAGGCGGCGATCAGGTCGTCGACGTGAAGGACGTCCCGCACCTGCTTGCCGTTTCCGTACAGGGTGATCGCCTCGCCCAGGACGGCGGCGATGGCGAACCACGCCACCCAGCCCTGGTCCTCGATGCCGAACTGGCGGGCGCCGAAGATGCAGCTCTGTCGTAGGACGACCGTGTCCAGCCCGTAGATGCGCGCATAATCGCGCACGTACTGATCGGCGCAGCCCTTCGAGCACCCGTAGGGGGAATGGAAGTCGAGCCGCGTCTCCTCGTCGATGCCGAACGGACGGTCACGGAAGGCGAAGCGCCGCTCGGCCTCCACGGCATCCACGCCGTCGAGCGCGCCGTAGACCTTGTTGGTGGACGAATAGAGGAGGGCCGGCTTTCGCCGGGAGCGGCGGACCATCTCCAGCAGGTTGAAGGTACCGAGCGCGTTCGTCTCGAAGTCGTGGCGGGGATCCGTGAGGGAGGACGTCACCGCGACCTGCGCCGCCAGGTGGAAGACGACGTCGACCTCGTCGACCCGGCGCGCCAGCTCCGCCGGTGGGAACCGCAGGTCGCCCAGGACCAGCTCCAGCCGTCCGTCTTCGTCGAGCTCCCGGAGCCAGCCGAGATTCCGCATCGCGCCGGCTCGGGACGCGTTGTCGAACACGACGACCCGGTCGCCCGCGGCGAGGCAGTGTCTCGCCAGATTGGCCCCGATGAAGCCGAGGCCTCCCGTGATCAAGACGACGCGCATCGGATTCCTCTTCGTGTGCGGCGGTACGGCTCGCCGTTCAGCTTCGCACAGATGAGGCCACGAGCGAGGCTGCCGCCGGCTCGTCGGGCTGGCGCCGGCCGCGGGAGGCTCGTCGCGCTGGCGCGCCGGCGCGAGGCCACGGGCAAGGCCGCGGGCGGCTAGGCGCGCCGGCGGCGCTCGGCCACCAGATCCCAGGCACCGCCGGGGAGCAGGGCGACGACCAGGACGGCGAACTGGAGGAGCGACACCAGCACCGCCTCCGAGTAGGAGATCCCGAGCAGCCCCAGCAGGAAGACGAGGGCGCCCTCCCGGATCCCCAGGCCCATGATCGTGAGGGGGAGCCGCTGGAGCAGGGCGGTGATGGGAACGGCCGCCATGCAGCCGAGGATGCCCAGAGGAATGCCGAGCGACCGCGCCGCGAACCAGACGGCGAGCACGTACATGTACTGCTCGGCGAACGACCACCCCAGGAAGCGGAGGAGGATGCGCCTGCGGTCCTTGTAGGCGGCGACCGCCTGCCACCATGGGGACGCCTCGAGGCGGGGGAGCAGCGCCCGGACGCCGGGAAGGCGCCCGACCCGGCGTCGGCTCGGGTCGTCCAGCACGACCAGCAGTCCCCCGCCGACCGCCAGCGCGACCACCACGAGCGTCGGCGCCATCCAGCCGGGCGTGGCGCCGCCCACCAGCCAGAGGTAGAGGAAGAAGGAGAGCACCGCGGCGAGTCCCGTGGCCGCCATGCCGAGGACCCGTTCGACCACCAGCGAAGCGGCGACGCGCTCGCGCGGGATCTCCGAGTTCCGCAGCCGCAGGTAGCGGATGAGATCCGCGCCGATGCCGCCCGGCACCAGGAAGCCCTGGAAGCTGGCGATGTAGTAGAGCCGGAAGGCGCGGAGCATGTCGAGCCGGTTCCCCGCCGCGTCCACCAGGAAGCGCCACTTCCACGCCATCAGCCACCGATCGGCGACGTGGACGAGCAGAATCGGGATGAGCCACCATACGGAGAGCTGCCGAAGCAGCGCCTGGCTGCGCGCCAGGTCGAGCTGCCAGAGGATGACGCCCAGGATTCCCACCGTGAGCGCCACCCGCCAGGCGAGCGACAGGCCCCGTCGCCGCCGGGGCTCGGAGGCGGGAGGCGTGGTCGAGCGGCCCTGCTTGGGCGGGGAGGCCGCTCGGCGCGCGCTCACGGAACCGTCCCTGCGCGGCTCCCGGGCGTGCTCAGCATCCCATCCTCCGCTGCGAGCGCTCCGTGACCGACGCCCCGGCGCGCGTCCTGGTGACCGGCGCCCCTCCACGGTCGGGGTGCAGGGAGAGATCGAGGATCCTCCGGCCGCCGAGGCCTACCGGATGCAACCCGGGGACCACTTACCAGGCGACCGCGGTCCCGCCGCAGAGCCGGAGGCCGGATCTCCGGCCGGCCGCGGATCGTCCCCTGGCCCGAGGCGCCCGCTGGACCCGCTCTTGCCCCCAACCATTCCCGCCGTCGGCGTCCCGAACAAGCGGGATGCCAGCGAGAAACAGGAGATTCGCGGTCGCGCGCCCCGCGCCGGCCCCCCGAGCGGCGCTCGTATTCTGCAAAGGGGCGGGCGGAGTGCACGGTCGCGGGGAGCGAGCGTATGTCCGGTGCCGCCGCCGCATCCATGGAGCCCGCCGGGACCGCGGAATCCGCCGCGCCAGGCGGCCCCCCGCCGACGCGCCTGTCGAGGCTCGAGGCCGTCCTTCTCCGTCCGATCTTTCGCACGGCCGGGCTGCGCGGGCAGCTCCTCGGAGGGTTGGCCGTCCTGATCGTGGTCGCCCTGCTGGCGACCGTCTCCGTCCTGCTCGTCTGGCTGCCCACCGCGTCCTCGGGCGGTCCGCTGGCGCTCGGGCTGGCCGGGCTGGTGATCGCGGACACGGCGATCGTCCTGCTGTTCGGCGACTACCTGATGCGGAAGAACTTCCTCGATCCGGTGGACCGGATGGTGGAAGGGGCCGAGGCGATCGCGGAGGGGGACCCGACGCGCCGGCTGGACGAGGCGGGGTCCGAGGAGATGCGGCGGCTCGGCGAGAGCCTGAACCGGATGGCCGAGCGGCTCCTCCGCAACCAGCGCCTGCTGACCGAGAACGTCCAGTCGCTGAACGAGACGAACCGGGCGCTCACCGAGGCGCGGAACGAATTGATCCAGTCCGAGAAGCTGGCCTCCGTCGGCCGGCTCGCCGCGGGCGTGGCGCACGAGATCGGAAATCCGCTCGGCGCCATCCTCGGCTACCTGGAGGTGGCCGAGCGCCGCGCCCAGGGCGATCCGGAGTGGCTGGGCGAGGTCCGTCGCGAGGCGGAGCGGGTGGATCGGATCGTCCGGGGGCTGCTGGACTTCGCCCGGCCGCGCTCCGCCTCCGCCCGGACGATGGACCCGAACGGGCTGGCGCGCCGCTGCGTGGAGCTGCTGGAGACCCAGGGGCGCTTCGCGGGCCTCGCCATCCACCTCGAGCTCTCCGAGGAGGCCCGGCCGGTGCGCGGGGATCCGGGGCAGCTCGAGCAGGTCCTGGTCAACCTGCTGCTGAACGCGGCGGACGCGGTCGAGGCGGCGGACGGCGCCGGCACGATCCGGGTGCGCACCGCCCCGGGTCGGTGGGAGGCGCCCACCGGGCCCGCCCAGCCGGCGCGCCGCAAGGACGACCCGGAGGGCGTCGACTACTCGCACCTGCGGCGGTTTCGTCGGGCGCCCCAGGCCCTGAAGGTCCCGGCCATCCCCGCCGGCGCGCCGGTCGTCCGCATCGAGGTGCTGGACGATGGCACCGGCCTGGCCCAGGAGGACGCCCCGCGCGTGTTCGAGCCGTTCTTCACCACCAAGGATCCCGGGCGCGGGACGGGACTCGGCCTGGCGGTGAGCGCCCGCCTGGTGGAGGGCATGGGCGGCATGATCTCGGCCGAGCCGCTGCCGGAGGGCGGCGCGCGGTTCCGGGTGGTGTTGCCCGTGGCCGAGGGCGGATGACGATTTGAATGATGGCGGAGGGGGGATGAAGGTCCTGGTCATCGACGACGAGCAGGGCCTCCGTCGGACCGTCTCGATGATCCTGGAGGACGAGGGCTTCGAGGTGGAGACCGCGTCCGGCGGCCAGGAGGGGCTCGCCAAGGCGCTGGAGAACGGGGTGGACATCGTCCTGTGCGATGTCCGGATGCCGGACCTCGACGGGCTCGCCTTCCTGGATGAGTACCGCGAGCGCGGCGGTGGCGGCCTCGTCATCACCATGACCGCCTACGGCAGCCTGGACGTGGCGCTCGAAGCGATGAAGCGGGGGGCGTACGACTACATCGCCAAGCCGTTCTCCGGCGACGAGGTGGTGCTCACCCTGCGGAAGGCGCAGGAGCGCGAGACCCTGTGGCGCGAGGTGAGCCGGCTGCGGAACCAGGTCGCCGTGGAGCACCGGCACCCCGGCATCGTGGCCAAGAGCTCGGCCATGCAGAAGGCGATCGACCTGGCCGGGAAGGTGGCGCCCCACCCCTCCACGGTGCTGGTGACGGGGGAGAGCGGCACCGGCAAGGAGCTGATCGCCCGACTCATCCACGCCGCCTCCCCGCGCGGCGGCGGCCCGTTCGTCCCGGTGAACTGCGGGGCCATCCCGGAGAACCTGCTCGAGTCCGAGCTCTTCGGGCATGTGCGGGGCGCCTTCACGGGGGCGGAGCGGAACCGGGTCGGGCTGTTCGAGGAGGCGAGCGGCGGGACCCTGTTCCTGGACGAGATCGGCGAGCTCCCCGCTCCCCTCCAGGTGAAGCTCCTCCGGGTCCTCCAGGACCACGAGGTACGGCGGGTCGGCGAATCGACCGGGCGGATGGTGGACGTGCGGATCGTGGCGGCCACCGCCCGCGACCTGGAGCGCGAGACGGACGAGGGGGACTTCCGGAGCGACCTCTACTACCGGCTGAACGTGGTGAACATCCACCTCCCGCCGCTGCGGCACCGACCGGAGGACATTCCGCCCCTGGTTCGGCACTTCGTGGAACGTTACAACGAGGTCCTCGAGACCTCGATCTCGGGGGTGGCGTCGAGCGCCATGGATCGCCTCCTGGCGTATCCCTGGCCGGGGAACGCGCGGGAGCTGGAGAACGTGGTGGAGCGGGCGATGGTGCTGGCGGAGGGGCCCGAGATCGACGAGGAGCACCTGCCTCCCTCGGTTCGCGACCCGGATCGGGCGGCGGTCCGCGTCCCCGAGACGCTGCCGGCCGACGAGCTGTCCGTAAAGAAGCACACCGCGCAGCTCGAGCGGCGGTTGATCGCCCGGGCCCTGGAGCTCACCGACGGGAACCGCACCCGCGCCTCCGAGCTGCTGGACCTGAGCTACCGGGCCCTCCTGTACAAGGTCCGCGACTACGGGCTCGATTGAGGTTCGGGCGTTCCCGCGCGCGCCCGCGCCCCCGGTGTGGGGCTCCCGCAACAGTGGACCGGCGCCGCGCGGACGGGCGGGAGCGCGGACCGGATGGGCGACGGGGACCTCCGGTCCCGCGAGGCCCGCTCCGGCGGGGCTCCGTCGCCCCGGCGAGCGCCGTCTCCCGGGGTCCGCCGGCGATCCCCGGCCTGGCGTGCTTTCTGCTACCAGTGCGTCGGCGCCGTACGGCAATCAGGCGAAAGCGAGCTGGCGGGTGATCGGGATGAGCAGGAGAAACGGGATGCTTCGGATCGTGGCGGGCGCGTGGCTGGCGGCCCTGGTGGGCGTGCTCTCGGCTGCCGATGTGGCTCGCGCCCAGCACATAGTCGGGCCCCGAGAGGCCAGCCGCGCCCAGCTCGAGACCGTGCTGGATTCGCTACAGCGGGAGCTCCAGTCGGCTCGGGACGGCGACCGGCGGGACCGGCTGCGCGAGGACGTCGCGGCGCTCGAGCACCGGCTCCAGCACGGGGACCTCTATCCGCGCGACGTGGTCGTGCTGAGCGTCGAGGGACAGGAGGCGTGGAGCGGCGAGTTCTCGGTCACCCCCCAGCAGGAGATCGAGCTGCCGCGGCTGGACCCGATCTCCCTGGACGGCGTGCTCTACGCCGAGCTGGAGCCGCACCTGCAGGAGTACTTCGGCCAGTACCTGCGGGACCCCCGCGTCCGTGCCCAGGCGCTGAAGCGCGTGGCGATCCTCGGCGAGGTGGGAAGTCCCGGCTTCTACAACCTGCCCGGCTCGATGCTCGTCTCGGAGGCGATCATGGAGGCGGGCGGCCCCTCGCAGCGGGCGAACGTCGAGAAGACCGAGCTGCGGAGCTGGGGACAGCGGCTCGCCCGCGACCGGGAGAACCTGCCGGCGCAGGGACTCTCCCTGGACCGCCTCGGGGTCTCCTCGGGGGACGAGATCTTCGTGCCCGAGAAGAAGGACTTCAGCATCCGGAACATCGCCTGGGGGCTGGGCGCGACGGCGACCGTGATCGGGCTGCTGTCCCGGATCTTCTGAGGACGGCGGCGGTTCGGGTGTGGGAGGGCCGCCATAGGCGACCGGCGCCGTCAAGGGAACGTTCACGTCAAGCGTTTATGTCTCTTATACTTTGACCCGGTTCCACCCCCCGGCACGCGAGGTGCGCACGGACGCGGGCAGGGGCGGGGGGAACGGGCTCGACGACAGGCAGAGGAGACGGTCGGGACATGAAGCTCGGGAGCGAAGCGCTGAAGGTCGAGGAGCGCCGGGGGAGGAAACGCCCTCCTCGCGGGGCCACCTCCGACCGCACGAACGGCGCGCACGCCCCGGTCCCCGAGGTGACCAAGGCGCGGGCGGTCACGACGGCCGCCGGAGAGCGGGACCGATCCGCATCCTGGACGCCGGCGCCCGGCCGGATGCGGCGGGAGCGGGTCGAGGACGTGCTGATCCGCGCCTTCAACATCGTGGTCGCGGCGGTCGCGCTGGTGCTCTTCCTCCCGCTCATGCTGCTGATCGCGATCGCGATCAAGCTGGACAGCCCGGGGCCGATCTTCTACAAGCAGCTCCGGATCGGGATCGACCGGCGGTCCCGCCGTCGGGCGGAGACCGACACCGGCCGCCGGACGGCGGACCTCGGAGGGCGTCCCTTCCTCATGTACAAGTTCCGCACGATGCGCCACCACGCGGAGCAGGAGACCGGGCCCGTGTGGGCGTCCAACGACGACGGCCGCACCACGCGCCTGGGCCGCTGGCTCCGCGAGTACCGGCTGGACGAGCTGCCGCAGTTCCTGAACGTGCTCAAGGGCGACATGTCGGTCGTCGGGCCGCGTCCGGAGCGGCCCAGCTTCGTGGGCCGCTTGCGGGACGAGATCGACGGCTACACCCTGCGACAGCGCGTGCCGCCCGGGATCACCGGGTGGGCGCAGGTGAACCGTGACGCCGACCGGACGGTCGAGGACGTGCGCGAGAAGCTTCGCTACGACCTGGAGTATCTCTACCAGCGCTCGCTCTGGTTCGACCTCCGGATCATGATGCGCACGCTTCCCGTGATGCTCGAGCGGGAGCGGTTGACCGAGGGTCCGTAGATCTCCACCCGGGGGGCGGGGCGGTGATGACGGGAGAGCCCGAGGTGCGCGAGGCGATCGCCGGCGACGGCGGGTCGGGTCGGCCGGTGCGGGTCCTCCTGGCGAGCGCGCGGGACTGGTTCGCCTCCGCGCTCCAGGCGGTCCTCGAGCCCGAGGGGTTCTCCTTCACCCAGCTCCGGAGCGGCGAGGCGGTGTTGGAGCGGGTGGACGAGCTCCGGCCCGACCTGGTCATCATCGACGAGGGGCTCCCCGATATCGGGACCCCCGAGCTCTGCCGGCGGCTCGTCCGGACGCCCAGCGGCTCCAGCCTCCCGATCCTCGTCTACTCGCCGAACTTCTGGCAGGAAACCGAGCAGGCGGAGGCGATGCGCGCCGGCGCCTGGGACGTGATCCGGGAGCCGGTCCGCTCGCTGCTGCTGGTCGCGAAGCTGCGGCGGCTCCTCCGGATCCGGGCGCTGATCGAGAGCGTGGAGCGGGAGGCCGCGTCCGACGGCGGCCTGCGGCTCTTCACCTTCGCCGGGCTGGTGCGGGTGCTTCCCGTCCTCGGCTCGCTGGCGCAGCGGCAGCGGGTCCCGATCAGCTGCGCCTTCTTCGGGCCCACTCGAGCGGCCGGAGAGGGGCTGGTGGATCGGCATCGCCGGGAGGCGGCACGGCTCTGCGCGGCGCACACCCGCCTCTCGGACGTGTGCGCGCCGGTGGGCGAGGGGGACCTGGTCCTGGTCGCCTACGACGCGGACCCCTCCGAGGCGACGCTGATCATCCGGCGGCTCGGACAACTGATCAGCTGGGAGGAGGCGGACCGGGGAGAGCCCCTCAGCGCGGGCATCGTGGAGCTCTCGCCCGAGGAGTTCGTGCGGGGTCGGGAGGCCGAGACCGCGGCGGTCGAGGCGGGCGCGCCCGCCGAGCGCGTGGCTCGGCTCGCCCGCTTCGCGGCCGCGCAGAGCGCGTTGCGCGAGGCGCGGGAGTCGGGCGGGGGGATCCGGATCGCGGAGGTGGCCTGACCGTTCGACGGGCGGCCTGACCGTTCGACGG
>CAZTGV010000049.1:0-17266 GCA_964613475.1 uncultured Gemmatimonadota bacterium | reverse complement strand
AGCCGCGTGTAGCCCTCGGCCCACCAGCCGTCCAGGGTCGAGAGCTGCGGGACGCCGTTCACCGCCGCCTTCTGCCCGCTCGTCCCGCTCGCCTCCAGCGGCGGAATCGGGTTGTTCAGCCACAGGTCCACGCCGGCGACCACGTGGTGGGCCACGTGCATCTCGTAGTCCTCCAGGAAGGCGATCCGCCCGGCGAAGGCCGGGTCGCACGCGGCCCGGTAGACGCGCGCCAGCAGCGCCTGGCCGGGCTCGTCGGCTGGATGCGCCTTTCCCGCGAACACGATCTGCACCGGACGCCACGGATCGGTGACCAGCCGGCGCAACCGCTCGGGGTCGTGCAGGATCAGGGCGGCCCGCTTGTAGGAGGCGAACCGCCGCGCGAAGCCCAGGGTCAGCGCGTCCGGATCCAGCAGGGTGCCCGAGGCGACCGCCTGGACCGGGGTCGAGTCCTCGTCCGTCCAACGGCCCCGGGCCCGCTCCCGGATCACCCCCAGCAGCCGGTGCTTGCAGGCCGCGTGGGCGGCCCACACCTCGGCGTCGGGCAGGTCCGGCGCCCGCTCCCAGAGCGCCGGGTCGTCCTGCCGCTCCAGCCAGTCGGGCCCGAAGTGACGGGCGAACAGCTCCTTCAGCTCCGGCGCGATCCAGGTCGGCAGGTGCACGCCGTTCGTCACGTGGCCGATCGGCACCTCGTCCTCCGGCCGGTCCGGCCACAGCCCCCGCCACATGGCGCGGGACACCTCCCCGTGACGGCGGCTCACCCCGTTACGGTGGTCCGCGCAGCGGAGCGCCAGCGCCGACATGTGGAAGCGGCCGTCGTCCTCGGGATGGCGGCCCAGCGCGTGGAAGCCCTCGGCGTCGAGCCCGAGGCGCGGCAGATAGCCCTCGAAGTAGCGGTCCACCAGCTCGCGAGAAAAGGCGTCGTGCCCGGCCGAGACGGGGGTGTGGGTGGTGAACACGGTGCTCGCGGCGACCTGGCCACGCGCCTCCTCGGCCGTCATCCCCTCCTCCACCAGCTCCCGCATGCGCTCCAGGATGAGGAAGGCGGCGTGTCCCTCGTTGGCGTGCCACACGGCCGGCCGGAGCCCGAGCGCCCGGAGGACCCGCACCCCACCGATCCCCAGCACGATCTCCTGACGCAGGCGCATCTCCAGGTCGCCGCCGTAGAGCTGGTGCGAGAGGCTGCGGTCCGCCGGGTCGTTCGCCTCCAGGTCGGTGTCGAGCAGGTGGATGTCCACCCGCCCCAGCCGGATGCGCCACGCCCGGACGTGCACGGGCCGGTCGGCGAGCTGCACGGTGGCCTGCCAGTCGTTCCCGTCGGCCCCGGGCAGCCGCTCCAGCGGCGTGGCGGCCGCCTCGAACGGCTCGTCCACCGCGATCTGGCGCCCCTCCGGATCCAGCCGCTGCCGGAAGTAGCCCTTCTGGTAGAGCAGGCCGCAGCCGACCAGGGGCAGCCCCAGGTCGCTCGCTTCCTTCAGGTGGTCGCCGGCCAGGATCCCCAGGCCGCCCGAGTAGACGGGGATGGAGGCGTGCACGCCGAACTCGGCGCAGAAGTAGGCGATCCCGGCGTCCGCCACCTCCGGGTACCGCTCGCGGTACCAGCTCCGCCGCCCGGCCATCGTCTCGTCGAGCTGGGCGAGCACCGCGTCGTAGCGCCGCAGGAAGAGGGGGTCGGCGGCCGCGACCTCCAGCCGCTCGCGACGCACCTTCCGGAGCAGCTCCACCCCGTTGTGGCGCGTCATCCGCCACAGGGGAAAGTCCAGCCGCCGCAGCAGCGAGCGGGCGCCCGGCTGCCAGGTCCACCAGAGGTTGCAGACCAGCTCCGGAAGCCGCTCGATGCGCTCCGGCACGCGCTCGCCGAGCTCCGGCATGTGATCGCTGAGCTCCGGGACGCCCGCCATCCCGGAATCGCTACAGCCGGGCGTAGAGCTTCTCCACGAGCTTCGGATTCGAGCTCGTCTGCCGCATCAGCCCGAGGACCTCGTTCATGGCGTCCACGGCCGAGTAGTCGGAGAGCTCGCGCCGCATCGCCTGGGAGACGGCCAGCGTCTCGTCCGACAGGAGGAGCTCCTCCCGCCGGGTGGCGCTGGCGGTGAGGTCGATGGCGGGGAAGATCCGCTTGTCCGCCAGCTCCCGGCTCAGCACGAGCTCGCTGTTCCCGGTCCCCTTGAATTCCTCGAAGATCACCTGGTCCATCCGGGAGCCGGTGTCGATCAGGGCGGTGGCGATGATGGTCAGCGAGCCGCCGCCCTCGGAGGGATCGATGTTCCGGGCGCTGCCGAAGAAGCGCTTCGGCTTCTCGAGAGAGCCGGCGTCGATCCCGCCGGACAGCGTGCGGCCCGTCCCCTCCTCCACCGTGTTGTACGCCCGCGCCAGGCGGGTGATGGAGTCCAGGATCAGCACCACGTCCTCGCCCATCTCGGCGCGGCGGCGCGCCCGCTCCAGCGTGATCTCGGCGACCGAGATGTGACGCTCGGGGGGAAAGTCGAAGCTGGAGGCGATCACCTCGCCGAAGCCGATCGACTCCATCTCGGTGACCTCCTCGGGACGCTCGTCCACCAGGAGGATCAGGATGGTGGCCTCCGGATGGTTCGTGGCCACGCCCTGGGCAATCGCCTGCAGGACCATGGTCTTCCCCGCTTTGGCCGGCGCCACGATCAGGGCCCGCTGCCCCGTCCCGAGCGGACAGAAGAGGTCGACGATCCGATTCGTGTGGTCGGCGCGCCCCCCGCGCTCCAGCCCGCACTCGAGGATGAGCTGTCGGTCGGGGTGGTGCGCGCTGAGGCGGGTGAACTCGGGGCGGCGGCCCACCGTGTCCGGGGGACGACCGTTGATCGCGAACACCTGGCGGAGCGGCGGGCTCTTCCCTCCCCCGGGCGGCTTGCCCGCCTCGCCGGCGATCTCGTCCCCGGTCCGCAGGTCGTATTTCTGGACCAGCTTCTGGCCCACGTAGATGTCGTCATCGCTCGGCAGGTAGCCGGCGTGTTGACGGCGGATGAACCCCGCCCCGTTGCCCAACCTCTCCAGGACTCCGAGGTAGGTGCTCTCGACCGGGGCTTCGGTGGTCTGTCCCGACAATTTGGATCGCTCGTTCTACGGTTTCTGGATGCGCCGGCTCTCGATCCGTGCTCGCCGGGCCGTCCCGGATGCCCCGGACGAGGGGCGCCGGTCCGGCATCGTGCGGAGATCACTGGGATCTGAGCCGGTCCGCCGGGGCCATCGGCCGGTTCGCCGATGGATGCCGTACGGATCGCGGAATCTCCGGAGCCTCGCCGGCGGCGGGCTCCGCTGCGGGTCGCCTGGTGCGCGCCCGGAGCGCGTCCTCAGGGTGCCGTCACGTCACGGACGGAGGCTCGCTCCATCCGGGCGTCGGTTCTGCCTACCCGGGAAAGCAACGTCCGTGCCCCCGGCCCTCCGCCGCGCCTCTCGGCTCCGGTGGGAGCCCGGCGGCCGTCCGGCGGCGTCCGGCGGGAACGACGACATCATGCAGTTTCGCGAAGCCCCCCACTCGATCGCAAGGTCCGGGTGCGCGCCGGTCCCGTTTTCCCATATCGCGGACGGTCCCTATATTGCCGCCGCCCCCGCCGGTCCGGCGCGGGGACGCGCTCCGCTCGGGGCGCGGAAGTCGCAGTGGACGTGAAGCGCGATCGACACGGAACCGCAACAGGAACGGAAACGACCATGAAGCGTCGTGCAATCACAAACGGGCTGGTCGCCACCCTGGCGCTGGCCGTCATCGCATGTGCCCCCGGCGAGGAGGCTCCGCCGCCGAACGGCGCCGAGGAGCAGAACGCGGCCGCAGAGACGCAGGCCGACGGGGCGCTCTCGATGCCGGGCTGGATGCAGGTGGATCACGAGGCGCAGACGGTCCAGCTGGAGGTGGTCTCCGGCCGCGATCAGACGAACAACCGCTGGAACTACAACGGCTACGCCAACGGGAACGCGACGATCGTGGTGCCGCAGGGCTACGAGGTCACGATCGATTTCCAGAACGAGGACCCGGCGAACCCGCACAGCCTCGGGATCGACGAGCGCACCGGGGGCGACTGGCCGGCCACCTTCACGGACCCGCAGCCGGTGTTCGCGGGCGCCATGACGGAGAACCCGACCTCGATGACCGAGGCGACCATGCCCGGCGAGTCGGAGTCGATCAGCTTCACGGCCGCCGAGGCGGGCGAGTACACGATGGTGTGCTACGTGCCGGCCCACGCGGCCACCGGCATGTGGATCGGCTTCGAGGTCTCCGCGGACGGCGAGGCCGGCGTCCGGACCGGCTGAGCCGCGGGCACGCTCAGGAGGGCCGGGGGCCGGGGCTCGTCAGGAGCTCCAGCACCCGGCGCTCCAGGCGGCCCTTGAGGTCCCTCCGAAGCGCCTCCACGTCGTCACCGTCGATGTACATGGCGTGGATGTAGAGCGTCTTCCGATCCTCCGACACGTCCAGGCTGAGCGTCCCGGGGGTGAAGGAGATCAGGTTCGCCAGCGCGGTGATCTCCAGGTCCGTGCGCGCGTCCAGGGGCAGCCCGATCACCCCGGGGTTCATGTTGTGCCCGGGCGTCATCACCTCGTACACGACCCGGAAGCTCGCCATCGTGACCTCCTTGGCGTAAAAGGCGGCGAACGCCAGGACGCGCCAGAAGTGGGCGTGGTACTTGGACGGCCCCAGCACCGGGCGGAGGACGAGCAGGACGAGGTATCCCACCCCGAAGCCCATGAGCAGGTTGCCCAGCGTGAAGGCCCCGCTGGCCGCCGCCCACAGGATCGCCATCAGCACGTTCGACAGGAAGAGACTCACGGCCGCGCCTCCAAGACCGCCGCCACGTAGCGGGAGGGATCGAGCAGCTCTCCGGCGGCCCGCTCAGAGTAGTCCAGCAGCGGCTGCGCCCAGAGCCCGATCAGCAGCGTGAGGGCCGCCAGACCCACCGCCGGCGCGGCCGCCATACGGCCGATCGGCGCGGTCGACCCGCCGAAGGCGGCGCCCGCCGCGGCGGCTCCCGCGCGCTCACCGCCGGCCACCGTCTCGTCCGCCGCCACGCGCTCGTCGGCCTCCGGTTTCCAGAACGCCCCCAGCCAGATCCGCATCATCGAGAACAGCGTGAGGAGGCCCACGGCCAGCGCGACGCCGACGATCAGCCAGGCGCCCGCGTCGAGGCCCGCCTTGATCAGGATGAGCTTCGCCCAGAAGCCGGAGAGGGGCGGGAAGCCGGCCAGCGAGAAGGCCGGGATCAGGAAGAGGGTGGCCAGGAAGGGGCGGGAGCGGTAGAGCCCCCCCAGCCTGGCGAGACGCCCCGCGCCCCCGTGGCGCTCCACCAGCCCTCCGACGAAGAAGAGGTTCGCCTTCACGAGGATGTCGTGGAACATGTAGAAGATGCCGCCGGCGAGGGCGAGCGGGGTGAACAGCCCCAGGCCCATCGCCATGTAGCCCATCCCGCTCACGATCTGGAAGGAGAGGATCCGGCGGATCTCCTCCTGCGCCAGCGCTCCGAGCACGCCCACCGCCATGGTGAACCCCGCCACCAGCAGGACGACGGAATGGGTGAAGCCGACCGCCTGGGTGAAGAGGAGGGTGAAGACCCGGAACACGGCGTACATCGCCACCTTGGTCAGGAGCCCCGCGAACACGGCGGAGATGACGGCCGGCGGCGTGTGGTAGGCCGCCGGCACCGCGAAGAAGAGCGGGAAGACGGCCGCCTTGATGCCGAAGGACACCAGGAAGAGCATCGAGAGGCCGAGCACCAGCCCCGCGGAGTCCGCCTCGGCGAGGCGCACCGCCAGGTCCGCCATGTTCAGCGTGCCGGTGACGCCGTAGAGCAGGCCGACGGCCGCGAGGAGGGTGAACGAGGCGATGAGGTTCAGCACCATGTACTTGGCCGCCCCCCGGAGCTGCCCCCGCTCGTTCCCCAGGACCAGCAGGGCGAAGGAGGCGATCAGGATCACCTCGAACCAGACGTAGAGGTTGAACAGATCGCCGGTCAGGAAGGCGCCGCACACGCCGAACATCAGGACGTGGTACAGCGGGTGGAAGCCGAGCGCCTCGCGCTCGGCGTCCCGCGGGTCGGCCGCGTAGAGCGCGCCGCCCAGGCTCACCAGCGCGGCGATCAGGACCAGCGCGGCGCTCAGGTGGTCCGCGGCCAGCGTGATCCCGAAGGGGGCCGGCCAGCCGCCGACCTGCACGGCCAGGATCCCGTGGCGCCACACGGCCGCCACCAACGCGCCAGCCGCCGCGAGGAGCGCCGCCGACCCGGCGAGGGCGAGCGTCCGGCGAAGGCGCGGGGCCCGACCGGAGAGCAGGGTGGCGACCGCCGTGGCCGCGGGCAGCAGGAGCGGAAGGACCGGCAGCCAGCTCATCGGCCCTCCTCCTCCGGCAGCTCGCCGATCTCGATCGTCTCGAGCTCCAGATAGGCCCGCAGGAGGAGCACGAGCGCGAACACGACCAGCCCGAAGCCGATCACGATCGCCGTGAGCACGAGTGCCTGCGGCAGCGGGTTCGCCACCGCGCCCTCGGGGATCTCGGCGATCGGGGGCACCAGCGGCGGCGCCGCCCGGGTGAGGCGTCCCGACCCGATCACGATCAGGTTCACCGCGTTGCTGAGCAGGATGACGCCGAAGACCACGCGCAGCAGGTTCCGGCGCACGATCAGGTAGACGCCCGCCGTCACCAGCACGCCGACGACCAGCGCGAAGAGCGGCTCCACCGCCTACCCCTCCCCCGCCGCCGCCTCGGCGCTCCGCTCGAGCGCGACCACCACGGTGAGCGCGAAGCCGTTCACCACCAGGAACACCCCGATGTCGAACAGGAGCGGGGTCCCGAGCTTGAGCTGTCCCTCCCCCGCCGCGCCGAACGTGAGCCACTGGCCGGTCATGAAGGGCGCCTCCGCCGTCAGGGCGAACAGGCCGGAGAGCAGCGCGATGCCGAGCCCCACGCCGATCAGGGTCCTCGGATCCACGCGCAGGATGCGCCGCATCTCGCGCCAGCCGAACGCGATCCCGTACAGCGCGAAGGCACCGACCGAGACGAGCCCCCCGATGAAGCCGCCGCCCGGCAGGTTGTGGCCCCGCCAGAGCAGGAAGACCGAGAAGAGGAGGAGAAGCGCGATCAGGAGCCGCGTGGCGGTGGTCAGGATCAGGCTGCGCCGGGCGAGAAGGGGCGGACCGGCGTGGCGCGCCGCCAGGGAGACCAGGGCGTACACGGCGAGCCCCGCCGTGGCCAGCACGGTGATCTCGCCCAGGGTGTCCAGGGCCCGGAAGTCCACCAGGATCACGTTCACGATGTTCCGCCCGTGGCCGGCCGGCACGCTCTCCCGGATGAAGAACTCGGGCACCCGCGGATCGAGCGGCGATCCGGTCACGCCCATGAGCAGGAGGACGGCCATCCCGCCGACCGCGAGCGCCAGCCCGAGGTCCGCCGCCCTCCGCGGCCCGGCCGGGGTCCGCTCCAGGGGCGGCAGCCGGTGGACGATGAGCAGGATGATGACGACGGTCAGCGTCTCGACCAGGAACTGCGTCATCGCCAGGTCGGGGGCCCCGATGAAGACGTACAGGAGGGCCGTTCCGAACCCGGCGACGCCGAGCGACGCCACGGCGAGCAGCCGCGAGCGGGTCCACGCGACCACGACCGCGGCCGAGCCGATGAGCCCCGCCACGAGCCACTCGTAGTAGCCGGCCACCGGCACGCGGAGCGGCATCCTCGCGCCGCCGGCCCACAGCCCGAGGACGGTCAGCCCGACCAGCGCCAGCAGCACGACGTACACGTAGGCCCGCAGGCTGCCGCTCTGCAGGACCCGGGTGAGCGCCCGCGCGAAGCCGGCCAACCCATCCAGGACGCGGTCGTAGCCCCGGTCCGGCCCGGCCGGCGACAGCCGCAGGTCGAGCTGGGTCAGCCCTCCCCGGACCCGGTCCCAGAAGGGATAGACGACGAGCCCCAGGGCCAGCGAGGCGGCGCTGAGCCCGAGGGCCGGATTCAGGCCGTGCCACAGCGTCAGGTGGGGCGCCAGCTCCCGGCGGGCGATCGCCGCCGCGACCGAGCCCACCAGGGCATCGGCCGCCCCGGGTACGAGCGCGAGGAGCAGCCCGGCCGCGCCGCCGAGGGCGGGGCCGAGCCACATCCCAAACGGGGGTTCGTGCGGCTCACGGGGCGTGGGAAGGGGGGCGCCGAAGAACGGCCGGAGGACCACCACGCCCGCCGCCGCGACCGTGAGGCCGAACGCCAGCACCGCGGCGGCGGGCAGCAGCGCCCCGCCCGGCCCGAACGCCAGGGTCGCCTCGTACACCAGCTCCTTCCCGATGAAGCCGAAGAAGGGGGGCAGGGCGGCCATGGCGAGCCCCGCCAGGACCGCGGCCGTGGCGGTGACCGGCATCGCCCGACGGAGGCCGCCCAGCTCGCGCGCGTCCCGGCTGCCCGCCTCGTGGTCGACCGCCCCGGAGGTGAGGAAGAGGGTCGCCTTGTAGAAGGCGTGGACGAGGAGGAAGGCGGCCGCGGCGAGTGCGCCCGCCTCCCCGCCGATCCCGATCACCAGGACCAGGGTGCCGAGCGCCATCACGGTCGAGTAGGCGAGGAGGCGCTTCAGCTCGGCGTGGCGGAGCGCCAGCACGCTGCCCGTGACCATGGTGATCCCCCCGACCACCACGAGCGTGCCGGTCCAGGCCGCCGTCCCTCCCAGCAGGTGGTCCATGCGCGCCAGGAGGTAGACGCCCGCCTTCACCATGGTGGCCGAGTGCAGGTAGGCGCTCACCGGGGTCGGCGCCTCCATCGCGTTCGGCAGCCAGAAGTGGAACGGGAACTGGGCCGATTTGGTGAACGCGCCGGCGAGGATCGGGATCAGGATGCCCAGATACAGCGGATGGGCGCGGATCGCCTCGCCGGAGGCGGCCAGCTCGGACAGCTCGAAGGAGCCGCCGACCAGCCCGAGCAGGACGAAGCCCGCCAGCATGGCCAGGCCGCCCAGGCCGGTCGTGAGGAGGGCCTGGAGGGCGGCCCGTCGCGCCTCCGGGCGCTCGTGGTCGAAGCCGATGAGGAAGTAGGAGGCGAAGCTCGTCAGCTCCCAGAACACGAAGAGCGTGATCAGGTTGTCCGACAGCACCAGGCCCAGCATGGCGCCCATGAACAGCATGAAGGCCAGGAAGAAGCGGCCGCGGTCCCGATGACCCCGGAGGTACGGCCCGGCGTAGATGACGATCAGCCCCCCGAGGCCGGTGATCAGGAGGGCGAACACCAGGCTGAGGCCGTCCAGGAGAAAGGCGAGGTCCACCTCGAGCCCGGGGACCCAGGCGACCGCCTGCCGGATCGTCGCCCCGCCCACGATCGCCGGCAGCCGGGCGGCGAAGTAGGCGAATAGCCCGAGCGACAGGGCTCCCAGGAGCCATGCCGTTGCCTCGCGGGCCCGCCGGTGGAGGGCGGGCGCCGCGAGCGCGGCCAGGAAGCAGGCGAGGGTGGCCGGGAGCACGGGCGTCAGCCGGGCCCGGCGTCCCGGTCCACGCCGGCCCCGTCGCCCTCCCGCGGCCGCGCCCCGGCGGGCGGCCCGCCCGTCCGCCCGCCCGCGAGGCGCTCCTCGCGCGTCACCTGGGCGAGCTCGTCCACCAGCGTCCCCTCCCACAGCGCCACCTCACCGGAGAGGTACGCGGCGCGCCCGATCGCGTGCGCCGCGACCGGCGCGGTGAGGAAGATGAAGACGATGGTGGCGAGCACCCGTAGCGTCACGCCCGAGTCCCCGTACACGACGGCCACCGAGAGGAGGAGCAGGCCGGTGCCGAGCGCCCCGGCCTTCGTGGAGGCGTGCATCCGCATGAACAGGTCGGGGAGCCGCAGCACCCCGACCGCCGCCGCCAGGGAGATGAAGCCGCCCGCCGCGATCAGCAGGGCCGTCGCCGCGAGCAGGATCACGTCCGGTTCCCGCCCGAGCGCTCCACGTAGCGGGCGAAGGCGACGGTCGCGACGAAGGCGATGAGGGCGAGGATGAGCGCGGCGTCCAGGAAGGCCTGTTCCCGGGTGACCGCCGTGTAGAGGGCGATGAGGCCGATCGCCAGGAAGGCGATCATGTCCAGCGCGACCACCCGGTCCGGCAGGCTCGGACCGCGGACCAGCCGGATGAACGCCAGGAAGAGCGACACGGCGAGCGCGGCGAACGCCGCCCCCGCCGCCCAGGCGAGCACCGGATGCAGTCCGAACACGGAAAGCGGCATCGCTGCGGCCTGCCTTTGGTTGGAGCGCCACGCCCGCGGGGCGGCCCCCGCATTCAGGGGGTCCAGAATAACCCGCCGGCCGGACCCCGGCAAAAAGCGGACGGACAACCCAATACGGCCGCTTGCACGGCCGGGCCGCGCCGCGGTAGCCTCCGTCATGACCCTCCCCACCCTCCTCCTGGATCTGGCCCTCATCCTGGTCGGGGCCACGGTCCTCGTCCTCGCCGCGCGCGCGATCGGCGCCCCGGCCATCGTGGCCTACATCGTGGCCGGGCTGGCGCTCGGGCCGCTTCTGGGCGTGATCGCGGTCGACGAGTCGCTGGCGCTCATCTCCGAGGTGGGGATCGCGCTGCTGCTGTTCCTGGTCGGCCTAGAGCTCAGCTTTCAGAACGTCCGCGACGTGGGGAAGGTCGCGCTGGCCGCGGGCGCCGTCCAGGTCCTGGTGACCGCGGTGGCGGGCTTCGGGGTCGCCCTGCTCCTCGGCCTGGACCCGGCGGCCGCCGCGTTCCTCGCCATGGCCCTGGCGTTCAGCAGCACCGTGGTCGTCATCAAGGTGCTGGATCAGAAGCGGCACCTGAAACGGGCGTACGGCCGGATCGCCGTGGGCATCCTGCTCGTGCAGGACCTGGTGGTGGTCGTGGTCCTCACCTTCGTGGCGGGCCTGGGCCGTCCCGAGGCCCTCGAGCCGATGGCGATCGCGCGCGGGCTGCTGCTCGCCTTCGGCGGGATGGGACTCCTGCTCGCCGTCGCGATGGGCGCATCGCGGTGGGTCCTCCCGGGGGCCTTCCGCTGGATGTCCCGCTCCCTGGAAGGGCTGTTCATCTGGAGTCTCTGCTGGTGCTTCCTGTTCATACTCGGGGCGGAGGCGCTGCACCTGTCCCTCGAGGTTGGCGCCTTCCTGGCCGGCGTGAGCCTCGCTCAGCTCCCCTACAACCAGGAGCTCCGGCGGCGCGTCCACCCGCTGATGAACTTCTTCATCGCCGTCTTCTTCGTCACCCTGGGCTCGCAGATGGACTTGGGCGCGGCCGGCGCGTACTGGCAGGAGGCGCTGCTGCTCTCCGCGCTCGTCCTGATCGGCAAGCCCGCGCTCTTCCGATGGATCATCCCGCGTTTCGGCCATCCGGCGTCCACCGCGCTGCGCGCGGGGATCGCGCTCTCACAGATCAGCGAGTTCTCCTTCATCCTGGCGGCGATGGGGCTTTCCGTGGGCCTCATCGAGGCGGACCTCTTCTCCCTGATCGGTCTCGTGGGGCTGATCACGATCTCCGCCTCCACCTACCTGATGGCGTTCTCGGACTCGCTCGTCGCGGCGGCGGGCCGGGTGGGCTTGCTGCCCGGTCGCGGCGCGGCGGAGCCGGCGTCGGCGGCCGAGGCGGCGTCCGGCCTGACCGGACACGTCATCGTGGTGGGCATGAACGCGCTCGGACGCCGCCTCGTGCACGGGCTCCTCGACCGCGGGGAGTCCGTGCTCGCGGTGGACACCGACCCCGAGAAGCTGGCCGGGCTGCCCTCCCGGACCCTGCTGGGCAACGTGGACCAGCCCGCGGTGCTGGAGGAGGCGGGACTCGCCGAGGCCAAGCTGGTCGTGTCCGCGCTCCAGATCCAGGACGCGAACAACCTGCTCACCTATCGCTGCCGCCAGGCCGGGGTCCCCTCCAGCGTCCACGCGTTCGACGAGTCGGTCGTGGGCGAGCTCCGCGAGATCGGCGCGGAGCACCTCATCCTCTCCAAGAACGCGGGCATCCAGGAGATCGCCGCCGAGCTCCGGGCGGCCGGCATCCTGGGGCCGTGAGGGAGGGCGTGGGACCGTGCCGCGTCGGGTCGTGACGGGACGCGTCGGGTCGTGACGGGACGCGCCGAGCCGTGACGGGGATCGCGATCCTGCTGGCCGCGGCGGCGATCGGCTTCGCCGCCGCGCGCTGGAGCGGCCTTCCCTCGCTCCCCCTGCTCCTGCTCGCCGGGGTCGGGCTGGCGCTCGTCGGCATGGTCCCGGAGGAGCGTCTGGAGGGCGCCGTCCTCCTCGGCGTCAGCTTCCTCGTCTTCGTCACCGGCATCGAGCTCGACCTCCGCAGGGTCGGTCGACAGCGCGGGGCCGCGCTGGTGGTGGGGAGCGTGCAGTTCCTCGTGTTGGCGGGCCTCGGCTTCTTCGCCTCGGTCGGCCTCGGCTTCGGCGCGTCGGCCGCCCTCTACCTGGCGCTCGCCATGGCCGCCAGCTCCACCCTGGTGGTCGTGCGGCTGCTCCAGCAGCGGCAGCAGATGTTCGAGCCGTTCGGCCGTCTGGTGCTCGGCGTGCTGCTCGTCCAGGACATCCTGGTCATCCTCTCCATCCCGGTGCTCACGGGCGTCCCCGCCGGGTTCGGGGTGGCCGCCGCCGGTCTGGCCGGAACGCTCGGCCTGGTGGGGCTCGCCTACGTGGTCGCCCGGTGGGTCGCCCCGCTCCTCATCGTCCGCCTGGGCCTGGACGAGGAGAGCATCCTCCTGGTGGTCGTGGCGCTCCTGTTCGTCTTCGTCGGCCTGGCGGACGTCATCGGCCTGCCCTGGATCACGGGGGCCTTCCTCGCCGGGCTCTCCCTCTCCCGCTTTCCGGTCAGCGGACTGGTCCGCGGGCAGCTCGCCTCGCTGTCGGACTTCTTCCTGGCCATCCTGTTCATCGCGCTCGGCGCCCTCCTGGTCGTACCCTCGATCGCCGACCTGGCCAGAGGACTCGCCCTCGGCGCCCTCGTGGTCGCCGTGACGCCGCCGCTCGTCACCGTGATGGCCGAGCGCCACGGGCTGTCGGCGCGCCCGGCGATCGAGAGCGGCCTGCTTCTCTCCCAGACCAGCGAGTTCTCGCTCGTCGTCGGGCTCCAGGGCATCCTGCTGGGGCACGTTGGCGCCGACCTGTTCACGATCATCGCGGTCGTCACCGTGCTGACGATGATGCTGACGCCCTTCCTGGCCACCGACCGGATGAGCTGGCGGCTGCTGCGCTACCATCCCCTCCGAACGCTGGAACCGCCGCCCCGGCGCCCGCCCGGGAATCACATCGTCCTTCTGGGCTGCGGCACCAACACCGTGCCGCTCCTGGAGACGCTCGTGGCGCGGGGGCACGATGTGGTGGTCGTCGATGACGATCCGACCGTGATCGCCGGGCTGCAGGAGGGCGGGGTCCCGTGCGTGCGGGGAGACGGCTCCGAGCGCGCCGTGCTGGAGGCCGCGGCGGCCTCCCGGGCCAAGCTCATCATCTCCACCATGCGGCGGGTGGCGGACAGCGAAGCGGTCCTCGACCAGCTGGGCACTCGCGTTCCGGTGCTCGTCCGCGTGTTCGACGAAGCGGGGGCGGAGCGAATCAGGCGGCGTGGAGGACGGCCCGTCCTCTACGCGGAGCCGGCCGCCGCCGCCTTCTTCCGCTGGTTCGACGGGGAGGTGCGGGGGGCGCCGGTGCGCTAGCGGACCTCCCCGGGCCCCGGCGCACCGGCCGGCCGGGGCGGCGGGGCCGCCAGCCGGTTTCCGGCCCGCTATGCGCCGTCCGGCGCCTCCGGCTCGGCCGACCGTTCGCGCTCGGCCGCCTTGTCGCGCTTCCGCCGCCGCCCGCCCCGGAGGATCGGGGACGCCTCGGGGATGAGCCCGGCCCCGGGCGGCGGGGACCCCGCCGCTTCCGATGCGCCAGCCCGCGAGTCTCCGGCTCCCGAGGGGCCGACCCCCGAGTCTCCGGCTCCCGAGGCGGCGGCCGCCCCCTCCCCGCCCGGGCCCGGCAGCACGAGCTGCTTCCCCTCCGCCGCGTCCATGGTGACGCGGGCGAGCTCGATGAGGGAGAAGCCGATCACGAACACCACCGGGCCCACGAACACCCCGACCGCGCCGAAGGCGAACAGCCCGGCCAGCACGCTGAAGAAGACGACCAGGGAGTGCAGCTCGGCCCGGTCGCCGATGATGACCGCGCGTAGGTAGTTGTCGATCGTGCTGACGATCCCGCCGCCGAAGGCGAGGAGCAGGAGCCCGCGCAGGATCTCCCCCTGGCCGAGCAGGATGAGCCCGGCCGGGAGCCACACGAGCATGGGTCCCACCACGGGCAAGAGGGAGAGGATGCCCATCGCCGAGCCCCAGAGCGCCGCGGCGGGAAGGCCGAGGAACCAGAACGCCAGGCCGCCCAGGCCGCCCTGGACGATCGCCACCGCCACGTTCCCCCACACGGTGGCGAAGATCACGTCCTTCGTCCGGCTCACCAGCCGGTCCGTCGTGATCGGGTCGAGCGGGATCAGCCACTTGACCGTCCGCATGAAACGGTCGCCGTCCCGCAGAAAGTAGAAGAGGGTGAACAGGGCGGCACCGGCCTGGAGCAGCCAACCTCCGAGGCCCGACAGGAACGTGAAGGTCCGACTGGCCAGCAGGCCGAGCAGCCGGCTCAGCTCGTCCGTCCCCCGGCCGGTGAGCTGGTCCGCGTCCAGCTCCAGCCGGGCGGAGGCGAACTCGAGGGCGCGGGTCACGATCCCGCCGGGGGCGGTGGCCGCCTCCACGACCCCGCCGAGCCACTCGACCCCCTGGCGGACGTTGTCGATCAGGACGATGGAGAGCAGCACGGCCGGCACCAGGACCAGGAAGAAGACCGCCACGGTCGAGAGGAAGGCGGCGATGTCCCGCTGCCGGACGACCCGGACAAGCGCCTGGTGCGCCGGATAGAAGAGGGTGGCCAGCACGGCGCTGATGACGAGCGCCGGGAGGAACGGGTAGAGGAGGAGCGCCAGGAGGACGGCGCCGCCGCCCCCGAGCGCCAGGGCGATCCCGAGCCGCAGGCGGGAGGGCTCCTGGAGGTCGGTCGCCGATCGCCCCTCCACGTCCACCCGTCCCCCCTCAGCCACCGGCCTGCGCCGAGGTCGCCTCCGCCTTCTCGGAGCCCCCTTCCTCGGCCCGCGCGGACCCCGTGCCACCGCGGCCGACCCTCAGAACGCCCGTGCCGTCGATCCCGTCCTCCTTCAGCCGCCGGAGCGCCTCCCCGGCCTTCTCGAGCGGAAACGGCGTCACCCGCGGCCGGATCGGGACCTCCGCCGCCTCGGCCAGCAGCTCCCGGCCGTCGGCCCGCGTGTTCGCCTCCACGCTCTGGAGCGTCTTCTCGTGGAACAGGCACGTCTCGTAGTCGAGCTCCGGGATCGGGCTCATGTGGATGCCGGCCAGCGCGACCGTCCCCCCGCGGTCCAGGGCCCGCAGGGCGGGGGACACGACCTCGCCGGCCGGGGCGAACACGATCGCCGAGTCGACGGGCTCGGGGGCCCGGTCGTACGTGTCCCCGGTCCAGGCCGCGCCGAGCGCGCCGGCCAGCCGCCGGTGCCCCTCCCCCCGGGTGAACACGAACACCTCGTGCCCCCGGTGCCGGGCGAGCTGGATCACCACGTGGGCCGAGGAGCCGAAGCCGAACAGCGCCAGCCGACCGCCCTCGGGGACCCGCGCGCGCCGCAGGGCCCGGTAGCCGATGATCCCGGCGCAGAGCAGCGGCGCCGCTTCCTCGTCCGTGAAGGCGTCGGGGATCGCGTACGCGAAGTCCTCCCGCACGACGGCCAGCTCCGCGTAGCCGCCGTGCGCGTGCCAGCCGGTGTAGCGTGAGTCGGGGCAGAGGTTCTCGCGGCCGGAGCGGCACCACTTGCAGGCGCCGCAGGTCTCCCGGAGCCAGGCGATCCCGACCCGGTCGCCCTCGGCGAAGCGGCGGCAGCCGGGCCCGCGCGCCGCGACCGTGCCGACGACCTGGTGCCCGGGGACGATCGGCAGCCGCGCCTCGGGGAGGTCGCCCTCCACCACGTGCAGGTCGGTGCGGCAGATCGCGCACGCCCGCACCCGCACCAGGAGCTCCCCGGGCCCGGGCTCGGGGTCCGGCAGCTCGACGAGCTCCAGCGGCTCCCGCTCGATCGGCGCGATCCGAGTGAGCGACATGGCCCGCATGGCAAGCTTCCTTTACACTGTGCGCGGCGCCGAAGGCCGCGGGGCGCGCGGCCCGCCGGCGCTCGGGAGTCCGCGCCCGATTCGCCGTCCTCGGGCTACGATCATTACACTCCAGCGGCCCGTCCGACCATGGGACTGCTCCGCCGATTCCTCCTCCGCGTCTCGCGGAGCCGCCGGCTGGCCGAGCGCCTGCCCAGGCTCGGCTTCGTGCGCCGGGCCGCGCGCCGCTTCATGCCGGGCGAGGAGCCGGAGGACGCGCTCGCCGAGGCGGAGCGCCAGGCGGCGCGGGGCGCCCGCTCCCTGCTCACGCTGCTCGGGGAGAACGTCTCGGACGAGGAGGAGGCCGCCGGAGTGGTCGAGGCGTACCGGGGGCTGCTGGAGGCGATCGCCGCCCGCGGCCTGGACGCGGAGATCTCCGTCAAGCCGACCCACCTGGGGCTCGACCTCGGCATGGAGGTCGCGCGCCGCGGGCTGGAGCGGCTGGCGGCGGAGGCAGACGCGCCGGAGCGGGCGCTCTGGATCGACATGGAGGCCCACCCGTACGTGGAGCCCACCCTGGCCCTCTACCGCGAGCTCCTGGCGTCGCATCCCGGGGTCGGCGTCTGCCTGCAGGCCTACCTGCACCGGACGCCGGACGACCTGGCGGCGCTCCTCCCGCTCCGCCCGGCCATCCGGCTGGTGAAGGGCGCCTACGCGGAGCCGGCGCGGGTGGCGGCCACCGAGCGCGCGGAGATCGACCGGCGCTTCGTCGCCCTGGCCGGCCGGCTGCTCGACGCGGTGGCCGCCGGGGAGGCGCGGGCGGCCTTCGGCACCCACGACCCGGCCATGGTGGGCGCCGTCCGCGAGGCGGCCGCGGCCCGACGGGTCGCCCCGGACGCGTACGAGATCCAGATGCTGTACGGGATCGGCACCGCGCTCCAGGCGCGCCTGCTGCGGGAGGGCGCCGCCCTGCGGATCCTCATCAGCTACGGCCCGGCCTGGTTCCCCTGGTACCTGCGGCGGCTGGCCGAGCGGCCGGCCAATCTGGGCCTCGTGCTTCGCGAACTGTTCCGTTTTCGGAGGGGATGAGATGACATCGAGGGCCGCGCGGAGGGACCGGGCCGAGGCGACGAGGAGGGGCCGCGCGGGGGCGCGGCGGCGGCCGGCGGGGGCGCGGGGGGCGCTCGCGGCGGCGGGGCTGGCC
>CAZTGV010000048.1:0-17582 GCA_964613475.1 uncultured Gemmatimonadota bacterium | reverse complement strand
ATGGGGATCTTCCTGGCGCTCTGGGGCGTGGACAAGATCGTGGCGTCCGAGGGCGCCGCCGGGATCTTCGACCACTTCTACGGGATCGACCTCGGCCCCGCGATGGTCCAGGCGGCGGGGGTCGCGGAGATCCTGCTCGGGCTGCTGCTCGCGGTCGGCCTCTTCCGGGTCCCGGTCGCCTGGATCGCCCTGATCGTGAACGCGATCTCCACCTTCGCGAGCTGGCGGCAGATCCTGGATCCTTGGGGCCTGTTCGGCCTCACCGAGGGTGGGACGCACCTCTTCCTCGCCTCGATCGTCATCATGGCGGCGAATATCGTGATCGTGCTGAACGCGCGGGATCCGTACCTGACGTTGGATGCGCGGCTCCGCGGCGGGGAGGCCCCGAGGATCTGAGCGGCCTCCCGCCGGACCCCGCGCCTAGACGGTACCGAACAGGCGGTCGCCGGCATCCCCCAGGCCGGGCAGGATGTAGCCGTGCTCGTTCAGCTCGCGGTCCAGCGCCGCGGCGTAGATCGTCACCTCGGGATGGTCGTGCGCCAGCCGCTCCACCCCTTCCGGCGCCGCCACGATGCACATGAGCCGGATCCGGGTGGCCCCGGACTGCTTCAGGAAGCCGATCGCCGCGCTCGCCGAGCCGCCGGTGGCCAGCATCGGGTCGGTCACGATGAAGTTCCGATCGCCGGGGTTCGGCGGGATCTTGAAGTAGTAGTCGACCGGCTCGAGCGTGTCGTGCTCGCGCTGGAGGCCGATGTGCCCGACCCGCACGGTCGGGATGAGCCGCATCACCCCCTCCACCATCCCGAGCCCCGCCCGGAGGATCGGCACCAGGGTGAGCCGGCGGCCCGCCACTTTGTGGCCGGTCGTCCGCTCGAGCGGCGTCTCCACCTCGTAGGTGTCGGTCGGGAGGTCCGCCGTCACCTCGTACGCCATCAGCATGGCGATCTCGTCGACCAGCTCCTTGAACACCTTCTTCGAGGTCTCGATGTCCCGCAGGAGCGAGACCTTGTGCTTGAGGAGCGGATGATCGAGGAGGACCAGGTTCGGGAAGTCGGGATGGGGAGCGCCTCTGAGGGAACGGGCGGACGTCTCGGACGCGGAGAGGACGCCGCCCGCGCCGGGCGGAGCGTCGGTCGGCTCGTTCATTCGCGCACCTCCCTCATCGGCTCACCCCTCGACGGCTCGCTTCGGCTCCCCTCATGGGCGCACCCGGATCCTCGGTCCCTCTGCGTATTCCTCGAACGTCCCGACCCGCGCGGCCGCGTAGCCCGCATCGCGGAGCGCGGCGACGGCGGCTGAGGCCTCCTCCTCGCCTACGACGGCCAGCAGGCCGCCCGAGGTCTGCGCGTCGCACAGCAGGATGCGGAGCGCCTCCGGGACGGCTTCGTCCCACGCGACCTCCTTCTCGGCCGCCCGCCGGTTGCGGTCCGTGCCGCCGGGCACGCATCGCTGCTCGGCCAGCGAGACGGCACCGGGCAGCAGCTCGGGCGCGCCGGCCCGCACGGCGGCGCCGACGCCGGAGGCTCGGCAGACTTCCAGCAGATGCCCGAGCAGGCCGAACCCGGTCACGTCGGTGGCCGCCCGGACGTCGAACGGCTCGAGCGCCGCGACCGCCTCCCGGTTCAGGCGGCGCATGGAGCGGATCGCCGCCTCGGCGGCTTCGGGCGGAGCCATCTGCCGCTTGATCCCGGTCGTGATCACGCCGGTCCCGAGCGCCTTGCCGAGCACCGCCACGTCGCCCGGACGCGCGCCTCCCTTCCGCCACATACGCTCGGGCGCGACCGTCCCGACCGCCACCAGGCCGAACTTGGGCTCCGGGTCGTCGATCGAGTGCCCGCCGGCGATCGGGATTCCCGCCTCCTCGCACACCGCCGCGGCGCCCTGGAGGATCCCGCGCACCACCTCGTCGGGGAGCTGCCCCGCCGGAATGGCCAGGATGTTCAGGGCGAACAGCGGCCGCGCGCGCATCGCGTACAGGTCGCTCAGCGCGTTGGCCGCCGCGATGGCACCGAAGTCCTCCGCCCCGTCCACCAGCGGGGTGAAGAAGTCCAGGCTCGCCACCACCGCCGTGCTCCCGTCCAGACGGTACACGGCGGCGTCGTCCGGAGCCTCGAGGCCGACCAGGAGGTCGGGGCTCGCGCGCCCCGGCGGCAGGTGCTTCAGGACGGAATCCAGGTCCTCCGGACCCAGCTTACACGCTCACCCCGCCCCGTGGGAGTATTGCGTGAGCCGGACGATCTCGGAGGCGGGGGTGTTCATCGCTGCTCCCGTCCAGGGGGTTCGCCCGGGTCCCGAACGGCCCGGGCGACCGGCGTCGGCCGGTCGCGCCCAAGCTACGCGGGCGTCCGGCGACCCGCCAAGCGCGCCGCGGCTCAGGTTCCGGTCCGGTCGCCGGCTCCGTGCGATCCCCGGCCGGTCGCGGCCCCCGACGAACGCGTGCCGCGAACCGGGGCGCGGCCTACATTTTCCGCATGCCCCTCTTCTTCCGACCCGGCGACGGCCGAGCGCGCCGCTCCGCCCTCTCCGACCCGGACGCGCTCCGGCGGCGCATGGTCGAGGAGCAGCTCCGGCGGCGCGGGCTGCGGAACGAGCGCGTCCTGCGGGCAATGGCGCGGGTCCCCCGGCACCTGTTCGTGCCCGCCGCCGAGCGGAACTGGGCGTACGACGACCGGGCCCTGCCGATCGGCCACGGCCAGACCATCTCCCAGCCCTACATCGTGGCGCTGATGACCTCCGCCCTGCGGCCGCTCCCGGGCGACAGGGCGCTGGAGATCGGCACCGGATCGGGTTACCAGGCGGCCGTGCTGGCGGCCTGCGGCATGGAGGTGTTCACGGTCGAGCGGATCCCGGCGCTGCACGCCGCCGCGCGCGACGCCCTCGGCCTGGCGGGCTACCTGGACCACGTGCACCTGAAGCTGGACGACGGTCGGCTCGGCTGGCCGGAGGAGGCGCCCTTCCCGCGCATCCTGATCACCGCGGCCGCCGAAGAGGTGCCGCGCCCCCTCATCCTCCAGCTCGAGGACGACGGGCTGCTGGTCGCCCCGCTCGGCGAGCCGACGCTCCAGACGATCACCCGCATCCGGAAGGCGCCGGACGGCGCGATCGAGCGCGAGGCGCTGGAGGGCGCCCGCTTCGTTCCCCTGCTCGGCGACCGCGACGCCCCGTCGCGGAACCCTCCCGACACCGGAGGGCCGGAGACGGACGAGGGAGAGGCACCGGAGGACGCGCGGGGCTGATCGCGGGTCGCCGGTGGCGGAGGACGCGCCACCAGTTCCGCTCGACGGAAGGGGCCCGGAGCGCTACCAGTTCCGCTCGACGGAAGGATCGCGGAGACGTCCGCGCTCGAGGACGCGCTCGCGGAGCTCCGCCTCGGCCTGCCCGGCGCGCTCCAGGAGAGCCTCCGCCTCCTCCCGGTCCAGCCCGCCCTCGTCCCTCGCGCCGTCGGCGCCGCCGCCGCCCTCGTCCTCGCCGCCGCCGCCCGCCAGCGGCGGGCTCCGCAGCCAGCGGTCCACCAGCTCCAGGTTCCAGCGCGCGTCCTCGTCGGCCGGATCCGTGCGAAGCACCTCGCGGAACGATGAGCGCGCCGCCAGCAGCGCCTCCCGGCGCGCCTCGGTGGGACCCTCGCCGTGCTGGCCGCTCAGCGCGCGCGCCAGGCCGTGGTTGTAGCCGCCGTAGGCGCGCAGCCGCTCGTCCTGGCCGCCCGTCGCGCGGCGGAGCGGCTCGGCGGCGTCCTCCCACCGGCCATCCAGCAGCAGCGCGGTGCCGAAGTTGTACCAGTCCCGCGGCTCCCCCGAGCGCGCCGCCTCCGCCCGGTAGCGTGCCACGGGATCCTCCGCGTCCTCGGGCCCCGGTCGCGGCGGCTCCTGCGCGGTCGGCTCCTGCGCGGCCGGCGGCACGGGCGACCAGGCCAGGCTCGCCAGGCCCGCGCCGAGGCCGGCGGCCAGCGCGAGCGCCGGCAGCGCGGCCGCGGCGCGGCGCGCGGGGGCGCGGCGCAGCCCGAACGCCTCGAGCCACAGGAGCGCCATGGCCACCAGCAACCACCCCGCCGCGCCGAGGCCTGCGCCGCCGGCCGACCGCCCGCGCGGCGCGCCCGCCGCGACCTCCGCCGCCAGCGCGGCCACGGGGCCCGGCTCCCCGGCCAGGTAGCGACCGCCCGTCTCGCCGGCGATCCGCCGGAGGGCCTCCTCCTCCAGGCGCGTGACGACGACCTCCCCCTCGGGATCCCGCAGCCGGGTCCCGTAGCTCTCCCCCAAGGAACCCGGCTCCACCGCCGCGTCTGGCCCGAGCGGGATCGACGCGCCTTCGGCCGTGCCGATCCCGACCGCGTGCACGGCCACGCCGGCGCGGGCCGCCCGGGCCAGGACGTCCTCGAGCGGACGGTCCACCGTCTCCTCGCCGTCCGAGAACAGGACCACCGATCGCGCGGCGCCCTCCCGCCCCCCGGCGAGCACCGCCAGCGCCTCGGAGAGCCCCGAAGCCAGGGAGGTGCCGCCCCGGCCCACGCTCGCCGGACGCACCGCCTCCACGAACATGCGGATGGCGGAGGCGTCCACCGTGAGCGGCGAGAGCACGTAGCCGCGCCCGGCGAAGTAGACGACCCCGATCTTTCCGGGCAGCCGGGCGGCCAGGTCGGCGGCCAGGGCGCGCTGCCGGCCCAGCCGGCTCGGGGAGACGTCCTCGGCCAGCATGGAGTTCGAGGCGTCCAGGACGAGCACCGTCTCCAGCTCCTGGCGCTCCTCGCGCTCCGCCTCCCGGGCGCCGAGGCCGGCGGCCACCGCCGCCAGCAGCGCCGCGGCGGCGGCGAGCATCACGGCGCCGGTCCACTCGCGCCCGGGGCCGGGGAGCGGGGCGAAGCGCCGGAGCAGCGCGAGCTCGCCCAGCCGGCGGCGGTCCCGCCGGGCACCGCGCAGCGCGGCGGCCCGCAGCAGGAGCGTCCCGAGCGCGACGGCCAGGACCGCCAGCCACGCCGCGCCGCTCACGGGCGCCTCATCCCAGCACCCTGCGGCCCCGCGTGGCGGCCCCGAGCAGCTCGAGCAGCAGCGCGCCGAGCGCCGCCAGCAGGAGACCGGGCCGCACCGCGGCGCGCTCCACCGTCCGAACCTCACGGAGCGGGCTCGTCTCCAGCGTGTCGATCCGGTCGTAGATCGCGTCCAGCGCCTCGGGATCGGTGGCGCGGAAGTAGAGTCCCCCGGTGGTGCGGGCGATCGATCCGAGCAGCGCGTCGTCCACCCGGACGCGCACCTCCGCGTACTGGTAGCCGAACGGCGTGCGGGCGATCGGCACCGGCGCGACCCCGTCGGTCCCCACTCCGATCGTGTGCACCCGGATCCCCAGCGCCTCCGCCGCGGCGGCCGCCTCCTCGGGGGGCACGCCGGCATTGTTTTCGCCGTCGGTGAGCAGCACCACGACTCGCGAGCTCGCCTCGATCGCGCGCAGGCGGTTGGCGGCGGTGGCGAGCGCGGTGCCGATCGCCGTGCCGTCCCGGAGCTGCCCCGGGCTCAGCCGTTCCACCGCGGAGCGCAGCACCGAGCGGTCCAGCGTCCCCGGCACCAGGGTGAGCGCCTCCCCGGAGAAGGCGACCAGCCCGATCCAGTCCGACTCCCGTCCCTCGATGAAACGGAGGACGGATCGCTTGGCGACCTCGAGCCGGTTCTCCGGCCGGAAGTCCTCCGCCAGCATCGAGCTGGAAATGTCCACAACCAGCAGGATCGCCACCCCCTCGCGCTCCCGCTCCACCTCCTGCCACAGCACCCGGGGATGCACCAGCGCCATGGCGACCAGGGCCAGCGCGACCGAGCGGAAGAGGACCGGCCAGCGCCACCAGAGGCGGGCCCGCCGGCTCGGCCCCGGGGCGTCGGTGGGAAGGCCCGCGTACGGGAGGCGCGGGCGACCGCGGCGGGCCGCCCACCAGCCGAGCGGCAGGAGCAGGAGCAGCAGGGCCAGCACCGCCCAGGCGGCGGCCGCCGGAAGCGCGGGGACGCTCACGGCGCCCGGCCCCTCTCGCGGTCCAGCTCGCGCCCTCGCTCATGCCCCGGCTCGCGCTCTCGCTCGGAGCTCGGCGCCCGGCCTCGCTCACGACGGACGAAGCGGGCGGCCGTCTCGGCGGCCCGCGGCGGGGCCTCCCGGCCCGCTCGCAGCCGGGCGAAGCGCACCAGCTCCGCGCGGCGAAAGGCGCCGATCAGCTCGCGGTCCCCGTTCGCCAGCTGGCCGAGCGGCGTGCCGGCCGGCCAGGCGCGCGTCGCCGAAGCGTAGCGGCGGAGCACTTCGCTCCACTCGTCGAAGAACGCCGGTCCCTCCAGACGCCCCGCTTCCCAGCGGCGGCGCAACGCCTCCAGCTCCTGAAGCGCGCGCTCGGCCGGGGGCTCCGCCGCCTCCCCCGACTCCGGCCCGCCGTCGGCGCGGGCGCGCCGCCGACGCCACCACCACAGGCCCAGCGCGAGAAGGAGAGCGCCGAACGCCACCCACCACCACGGCGACCCGGCGGCCTCCAGGTACGGACGGGCGCCGCGGAGGTCCAGGTCCTCCGCCGACTCCGGGAGCACGGAGCGCACTTCGACGGGCGGCGGCCGGACCGTCAGCGTGCGTCCCTCTCCCGCGGCCGAGGTGACGCGCACGCGGAGCTCGGGCGGGGTGGCCTCCCCGGCGCTCCAGGCCACCAGCCGGTAGTAGCCGCGCCAGGCGCCGGCCTCCGGGTCGGCCCGGAGCTCCATCGGCTCGGCCTGCTCCAGCCCCTCGGGAAGCTCGAGGCGGTCGGGGAACGCGACGCCGGCCCCCGGCGCCGCCCGCACGGTCACGCCCAGCACGAACGGCTCCCCGACGCGCACGGCCGGCGGGTGGACGGCGGCGACCGCGCGCGGCGCGGCGGATTGCGGCTCCCCGCCCTGCTGGACGGATTGGGCCGCGAGCGTCGGCAAAGAACGCGGGACTCCGACCGCCGGCGCCGCCACGAGCCCCACCGCCCCCACACCGACTCCGAGCGCCACCGCCGCCAGCCCCGGCCACGCCCGGAGCCCCGAGGGCCCGCTCACCCGCATCCGGCGCCGCGCGCGCATCGGCTCAGCGGCGCCGACGGGCGCGGGCCGCGAAGAAGGCGGCCAGCGGCGCCGCGTACGGCGCGTCGGTCACGAGCGGGATGCGGTCCACCCGCGCGCGTCGGAGAAGCCGGGCGCGGCGGTCCGCCTCCCGGGCGGCGCCGCGCTCCAGCGAGGCGCGGACGGCCGGGTCCGCCAGGTCCAGCAGCCCGCGGCGGCCGGTCTCGGGGTCCTCGACCTCCAGGAGGCCGGCGGGCGGCAGGGCGCGCTCGGCCGGATCGGCGATCTCGACCACGATCGCGTCGTGCCGCCGCGAGAGCCCCCGCAGCGCGCGCTCGAGCGCCCGGCGCGCCTCCTCGTCCTCCGGGACCGGGAGGTCCGTGATCACGAAGATCATGGAGCGGGTGGGCAGGCTGCGCGCCGCGGTGCGGAGCGCGCCGGCGAGGTCGGTGCCCCGGCCGGCGGGCCGGTGGGTCACCAGCTCGTGCAGCAGCCGCAGGAGCCGGTTCCGGCCGCGGCGCGGGGGCACGTGGCGCTCCACCCGGTCGGTGAACAGCAGGAGCCCGACCCGGTCCTGCGAGCGCAGGGCCGCGAGCCCCAGCACGGCCGCCACCTCGGCCGCCAGCTCCCGCTTGAGCCGCGCCCGGGTGCCGAAGCGGGTGGAGGCCGAGACGTCCACGGCGAGGAGCACCGTCAGCTCGCGCTCCTCCACGAAGCGCTTCACGTACGGCCGCCGCATGCGGGCGGTGACCTTCCAGTCGATCGCCTGGAAAGGGTCGCCCGGCTGGTAGGCCCGCACTTCGGCGAACTCGATCCCGTGGCCGCGGAAGACCGACTCGTACGCCCCGAGCGCCTGGCTGTCCAGCAGCCGCCGGGCCCGCAGCTCCAGCCGCCGGACGCGCTCGAGCGCGTCCGTGTCCAGGGCGACCGCGGGCGACCCGCGGCCGGCCCGCCGCGACCCGACGGCGCGCCCCGGCGCCATCACGGGACCGGGACGGCCTCCAGCAGGCGGTCCAGCAGCGCGTCCGGCTCCACCTGCTCGGCCTCCGCCTGGAAGGTGAGGACCAGCCGGTGGCGGAGGACGTCGCGCGCCACCGCCCGCACGTCCTCGGGCAGCACGTGGGCCCGGCCCTCCAGGAAGGCGTGCCCGCGCGCGCCGCGCGCCAGATAGATCGTGGCCCGCGGCGAGGCCCCGTACTCCACGTACGGCGTGAGCTCCGCGCCCGCCCCTCCGGTCCTCGTCGCCCGTACCAGGTCGAGGATGTAGTCCTCGATCCGGCGGTCCAGGTAGACCTCCGGCAACAGGCGGCGGGCGGACAGGATCTCCGCCGGCTCGGCCACGGGCGAGACGGGGGCGAGCTCCTCGTCCGCCATGCGGCGCATCACCTCGCGCTCCTCCTCGCGGCCGGGATAGTCGACCCGGACCTTGAACATGAAGCGGTCCACCTGGGCCTCGGGGAGCGGATAGGTGCCCTCGTGCTCGATCGGGTTCTGGGTGGCGAGGACCAGAAAGGGGACCGGCAGCGCGTGGCTCGTCTCGCCGATCGTCACCTGGCGCTCCTGCATCGCCTCGAGCAGGGCGGACTGCACCTTGGCCGGCGCGCGGTTGATCTCGTCGGCCAGGACGAGGTTGGCGAAGATCGGGCCTATCTTCGGCTCGAATTCGCCGGTCCCCTCGTTCCACACGAGGGTGCCCACGATGTCGGCCGGCAGCAGGTCCGGGGTGAACTGGATGCGACGGAAGCTGGTGTGGATCGCCTCGGCCAGGGTGCGGACGGTGAGGGTCTTGGCGAGCCCGGGAACGCCCTCCAGGAGCACGTGCCCGCCGGTGAGGAGGGTGATCAGGAGCCGGTCCACCAGACCCCGCTGGCCGACGACCCGGCGGGCGACCGCGCGCCGGATCTCGTCCACGAAGACGCCGGCGTCCCGGATCGCCGCCGAGCGCTCCTCCAGCTCCGCCTCGGAGAGCGCGCCCGGAGCGCCCGCCGCGTCGGGAGCCCTCGGAGCTCCGGCCGCGGCCTCCCGGCCCGCCACGCCGTCCGCCTGCCACGCCATCCGTTCGACCTCCATCGGCCGGTCCCCTTCGCGGACCGGCCGGGCGCCGCGGCGCGCGGCGCGGGGCGGCCGATCAGCGCTTGATTCGCTCCCCTCCGTCTTCGTAGCGGAACACGAACGCCGCCAGCGCGCCGGCCCGGATCTCCCCGGACGCGGAGCGCAGGTCCAGGTCCGTGCGGGACCCGGCTTCCGGCCCGCGCCCCAGCGGATGCGCGTCGCGGAACCGCCGGCAGCGTTCCCGCCATTGGACCCAGCAGCCCGGCCGAAGGTCCACCCATCCCTGGGCGGCCAGCCGGTCCAGGACCGGGCCCGGATCACCGTTCGGGGGCTCCACCTTGACCTCGGGACCGCGGAACAGCCGCTTCCCGTCCGGCAGCAGGATCGGGATGCCGACCGACAGCATGTCGGAGCGGAGGCGCGCGTCCTCGAGCACCAGCGCCTCGGCCTCCCGGGCCGTCTCCTCCGGGTCCAGCCCGCAGGCGCCGTCCAGGTCAGGCAGGAGTCGTTCCAGAAGGGCCGCCTCGAACAGCAGCTTGCTCAGCCGCGGCGGCCCCAGCATCTCGAACGCCACGGAGCGGACGCCGTGCGCCGCCTCCAGCCGCTCCATGTGGGCGAGCGCCACCTCCCGCAGCATGCCGCCCCGGTAGGTGGGGCCCATCACGGCCGCGTCCAGGGCTCCGACCACGTCGTGCCCGGTCGGGCGGCCGCGGATCGCGTCCAGCACCGCGTCGGCGATCTCCTCCGGCGTGATCACCTCCATGAGCCGCAGGGCGGAGATCGCCTCGAACTCCGACAGGCTGAACAGGCCGTTCTCGCCCGCGTCCAGGAACACGGACTCGAGCGGCCCGTCGGCCTCCGCCCACGTCTCGGCCGCCTCGGGGCCGAACGCCTTCCCGAGCGCCAGGGGTCGCTCGGCGTCCCACCGCCGCATCGGGGCGCCGCCGCGGCGGATCGGCCCGAAGCCGATCCGGTTCCAGGCGACCGCCGCCGCCGGCTTCACCTCGGCCACGGCGGGTGCGTCCGGCGTGCGGCCCATCAGGAAGAGGAGGAGCGAGTGGGCGCCGGCGACCGAGGCCTTCGCGAGCAGCGTGCGCGAGGGCCGCTCCTCGGAGTGGGTGAAGGGGACGTTGAGCCCCATGCCGCCGGTGCCCGAGGTCCCGACCTTCACGTAGGAGCCGGTGCCGGCCCGCCGCAGCCCCTCCAGCAGGAGCTGTACGTGGCGGATGAGCTGCGGGAGGTAGAGCGTGCTCAGGTGTCGCTCCACCTGCTCGGCCGCGACCCCGTCGCCGGCCGCGAGGCCGCGGCGCAGCGACGCCACCGAGGCGAAGATGTCCTGGTAGGCGATCGCGGTCGCCGTGTTGATGCAGTCGACGACCACCTGCGGCCGCTCCTCGGTGAGCAGGGCGACCAGGCGGGAGCGGGCGAAGGCGTCCTCGTCCAGCGGCCCGAAGACGTCCTCGAGCAGCTCGGCGCGCCGTTCCGGCTCGACCAGCAGCGACTCGCGCGGCCGGCCCTCGTGGTCTTCGCGCACGAAGACGTCGCCCCACACCGGCACGACCTGCACTCCCTCCGCGCCCGCCGCCTCCGCCTCCTCTCGCAGGGCGTCGGCCGCCATCTCGGCCTCCTCCCGGTGGAGCCCGCCGAGGGCGATCCGGGCGGGCCCGTGCGGCAGCAGCGCCCGGGCCACCGCCCCGCCGACCAGGCCGGAGCCGCCGAGAATCAGAACGCGTCGATCCCGTATCTCCAAAGGTCCTCCTCAGGACTCGTCGTCTTCGTCGTGTAGTACATGTACCGCCCGCCGCAGCGCGGACACCTCCTGGTCGGACAGCTCGCGCCAGGCTCCGGGCCCGAGGTCGTCGAGCTCCACCGGGCCGAAGGCGATCCGCACCAGCCGCCGGATCTCCGCGTCCAGCGCGTCCAGCATGCGGCGGATCTCCCGGTTTCGCCCTTCGCGCAGGGTGAGCAGGAGGCGCCGCTCCCCCTCGCGCTCCCGCGGCAGGAGCGCCGCCGCACTCGCCGCGGCCGGGCCGTCCTCCAGGGGCACGCCCGCCAGCAGCCGGCGGGCCAGGTCCGGCGGCACCGGCTCGGAGACGGTCACCTCGTAGCGCCGGTCCACCCCGCCGCTCGGGTGCAGGAGGCGGTTCGCCAAATCGCCCTGATTGGTGAGGAGGACCAGGCCCTCGCTCATGAAATCGAGGCGACCCACGTGGAACAGCTCGCGCGCGTCCTCGGGGAGGAGGTCGTAGATGGTGGGCCGCCCCCGCGGGTCGCCGCGGCTGCTGAGATGGCCGATCGGCTTGTGGAGCGCGATCCAGCGCGGCGGCGAGAGCCGCACCCGCCGGCCATCCACCTCGACCACGCTCTCCGCCGGGTCGACCCGCGTGCCGAGCTCGGTGACGACCTTCCCGTCCACCCGCACCCGGCCGGCCTCGATGAGCCGCTCCCCGGCACGGCGCGACGCGACGCCCGCGCGCGAGAGGAACTTCTGCAGCCGCATGCGCTCAGGAAGCGCTCGCGGGGGGATCCCCGTCCTCTCTGGTCTCTCTGAGCTCCGGGCGCTGCTCGCGCTCCTCGCGCTCGGCCGGCCGCGCATCGCCGTTCGGCGACTCGGGCGTCGTCCACTCCGACTCCGCGCGGAGGGCGACCGGGAGCTCCTCGGCGTCCGGCAAGTCCGAGAGGCCGGTGAAGCCGAAGTGGTCCAGGAAGCGCCGGCTCGTCCCGTACAGCAGCGGACGGCCGAGCCCCTCGCCCCGGCCGACCACCTCGATCAGCTCCCAGTCCTGGAGGGTCCGGAGGACGGAGCTGGAGTCCACGCCGCGGATCTCCTCGATCTCGATCCGTCCGATCGGCTGCCGATAGGCGACGATCGCCAGCGTCTCCAGCGCCGCCGAGGAGAGCACGGGCGAGCGGGGCACCGAGTCGAAGCGCTCCAGGTACGGCGCGTACTCGGGCCGGGTGAGGAGCTGGTAGCCGTCGCCGAGCTGGTAGACCTGGAAGGCGCGCGCCTCCTCCTCGTAGCGGGACCGCAGCGTCGCGATCGCCGCCTCCACCCGCTCCACCGTCAGCGCCTCGTCGGCCCGCGCGAGCTCGCCGGCGGTGAGCGGCGTCTGGCTGGCGAACAAGGTCGCCTCGACGATCTGCTCGGGGCTCACGGCGCCTCGCGCTCCGCGGCGATATCTCCCTCGTCCGCCTCGTCGGGCGCCTCGTCCGGCTCGTCGAACCGTGGCCCCCGCGACACCCAGATGTCGCCGAACAGCCGCGGCTGCTCCACCCGCACCGCCTGCTGCTTGGCCATCTCCAGACAGGCGAGCAGCGACGCCACCACGTGCGGCCGCTGGCGCCAGGAGGAAAACAGGCCGCCGAAGGCGAGGCGCGCCGCGCGCGTCAGCCGCTGCCGGAGGAGCGCGATCTTGTCCTCGACCGTGACCAGCCGCACGGGCGCCACGTGCGTCGGCTCGGGCGCCGGCTCCGGAACGCGCCGGGCGGCCTCCAGGAGCTCCGCCAGCTCCAGCTCGAGCTCGTCCCGGGGCAGCGACGGGGACGGCCGGGGCTCCACGTAGCCCTTCCCGTAGTGCCGGCGCCGGTCCGCCTCCGCCGACCCCAGCAGGTGCGCCACCTCCTGGAAGAACTCGTACTCGAGCAGACGACGGACGAGCTCGGCGCGCGGATCCTCGTCCCAGTCCGCCTCGCCGTGGCGCGGGAGCAGGAGCTGCGCCTTGATCCGCACCAGCGTGGCGGCCAGCTCCAGGAACTCGCCCGCCCGGTCAAGCTCCAGCCGGTCCAGGCCGTCCTCCAGCGCCTCCTGGAACTGCCGGGTGATCCGGGAGATCGGGATGTCGAAGATGTCGATGTCCTGCGACCGGATGAGGTGCAGGAGGAGGTCGAGCGGCCCGCGGAAGCGGTCCAGCTCGACCAGGAAGGGGGCCGGCCCCTCCCGGACGAGAGTCCCCATCCGGGCGGCGCGCGGAATCCGGGGCGCCGCGGCGGGCGTCACGCCGCCCTCCGACCTTGAATCGGGGCGCCCGGCCGGGTATTCTTGGCCGCTGCGGTCGAACCGGAGCGCAGGGCGGAGCACAGGCCGAACCCGCCGAACACGCACCCGTCGCGGAGAGCCGAGACGTGCCGAACACGAAGAGCGCCGAGAAGAGACATCGCCAGTCGCGCGAGCGCCGGGCGAGCAACCGCGCCGTCCGGTCCGAGATCCGGACGCGAACCCGCCGGCTCCTGTCCACCACGGACGCCGAGGACGCCGAGGGGCAGCTCCAGGAGCTCTACTCGCTCCTGGACCGCGCCGCCGGCCGGGGCATCGTCCACCCGAACACGGCCGCCCGCCAGAAGGGCCGCGTCGCGCGGCACGTGGAGACGCTGACGGACGGCTGAGCCCTCGGACCGGCGCCGGCCGGCCCGCCCGGGTCCGGCCGCGCCGACTATGAGCGCTCCTCCTCTCCGGATCCGGACTCCTCCTCGTCCTCCCCTTCCAGCATCGCCGACACCGCGTCGAAGCGCTCGGCGTCCTCCAGGGAGAGCGACTCGAGGAACTCCAGCTCGTCCATGAAGTCGGCGTCGGTCCGATGCCGATCCTCGTCCGCGAAGGAATCGTCGCCCTCGGCCTCCGAGACCGGCGCCCCGTCGGCCTCTGCCGTCTCCGGCTCGGCCGCTTCGGCCCCCGCCGTCCCGGCGCCCATCGTCTCCGCGTCCATGGCACCGGCGTCCATCGTGCCGGGGCCGGCCGCCTCCGCGTCCGCGCGCGCGACCCCGGCGCCGCCGGCGAGCGCCGCCCCGCCCCCGCCCTCCGGGGAGCGCCGCTCTTCGGGCCGCCGGTCGCCGGCGCGCCGGCGCGGCTCGGCCTCCCGGGCCGCCGTGGTCCGCGCGGGGCCGGCGGCGGGTTCCCGCTCCGGCGTCGCGACCGCCGCTCCGCCCGGCCCGGCTCCCTCGCGCCCCTCCCGGCCCCCGCCCCCGCGGGCGCCGTCGCCGCCCGGCAGCGCGGCCAGCACGCCGGACAGCTCCTGCAGCGCGCTCCGCGCCTCGGCCAGCCGCTCGTCCAGCCCGGCGATCGCCGCCTCGCCTTCCTCGCGCCGCCGCTCCCAGGTCTGGTCGTCGTACTCGCCGACCGCGTGGCGGAGCTTCGCCTCTTCCAGCTCCCGCGCGCGGCCCTCGCGGTCCGCCTCCAGGTCGTCCACCCGCTCGCGGTGGCGCCCCAGCGACGCCTCCAGGTCGGTCCTGTGCGAGGAGAGCTGCCCGTTCACCCCCTCCAGGCGCTCCCGGTAATCGGTCTCGACCTTCCGGAAAACGTCGGGGGTCGCCTCCCCGCGGTGCTCGACCAGCCGCTCGAGCCAGCCCTGCACCTTCGCCCGCTCCTCCAGGAGCCGGGTGACCTCCTCCGGAACCACCGCCTCCGCCCGCTTCCCCTTCTCGCCCATGCTCACCGCCCGTTCCGTGGTGGTTCACCGGTCTCATCCGCCCGGTGGACGGCGCGCCCGCCCACCAGGGTCCGCCGGACCCGTCCCGCGAGCGTCCGGCCCGCGAACGGGGTGTTCCGACCCAGGGAGAGGAAGCGCGCGGGGTCGACCCGCCATTCCTCCTCGGGGTCGAAGACGACGATGTCGGCGGGGCTTCCGCGACGCAACGTGCCGCCGGGCAGCCCCATGATCCGGGCCGGCCGACACGACATCCGATCGATCAGCTCGGGGAGGGACAGGTGCCCCGCGCCCACCAGCTCGCTCACCCCGAGCCCGAGGGCCGTCTCCAGCCCGACGACCCCGAAGGGCGCGTCGTCGAATTCGCGCTCCTTCTCCTCGTAGTGATGCGGGGCGTGATCGGTGGCGATCGCGTCGATCGTCCCGTCGGCCAGCCCCTCCCGCAGCGCCTCGCGGTCGCGCTCGGTGCGGAGCGGCGGGCTCATCTTCGCCTCGGTCCGGTAGCCGCGCACCGCCTCCTCCGTGAGCGCCAGGTGGTGCGGGGTCACCTCCGCCGTCACCGGGATCCCCGCCTCCTTGGCACGGCGGAGGATGTCGACCGACTCGCAGGTCGAGACGTGGCAGACGTGCAGGTGCCCGCCGGTGAGCTGCGCCAGCAGGACGTCCCGGGCCACCACGACCGCCTCGGCCGCGTTCGGGACCCCCCGAAGGCCGAGCGCCGTGGCGACGCGTCCCTCGTTCATCACCCCGCCGGCCGAGAGCGCCAGGTCCTCGGCGTGCTGCACCACCGGGATGCCGAAGGTCTGGGTGTACTCGAGCAGCCGGCGCATCAGGCCGCTGTCGACGATCGGGTGCCCGTCGTCCGACACGGCGACCGCCCCGGCCGCCACCAGCTCGCCGACCTCGGTCATCTGCTCGCCCTTCTGGCCGCGCGAGGCCGCCCCGATCGGCAGCACCCGGGCGCCCCCCGCGCGCAGCCCGGCGGCGAGGACGAAGCCGACGGCGGCCGGGTCGTCGATCGGCGGGTCGGTGTTCGGCATCGCCCACACGGTCGTGAAGCCGCCCGCCGCCGCCGCCCGGGCGCCGGTGGCGATCGTCTCCTTGTGCTCCCCGCCGGGCTCGCGCAGGTGGACGTGCAGGTCCACCAGCCCGGGCGCCACGACCCGCCCGGCGACATCCAGGACGACCGCCTCCTCCGGTCCCTCGACCGTCCCGCCGACCGACTCCACGCGCCCGTCCACCACCAGGAGGTCGCCGACCCGGGCTAGACCCTGCGAGGGGTCCACGATCCGTCCCCCCTTGAGGAGGAGCGGGCGCCGCCCCGCCCCGGCCTCCGCCTCCACGCCCCGTGGGGGCCGGCCGAGCGCGGTCGTCACGAGTCCCCCCGCTTGGCGGCCTCGGCCAGGTCGGGCCGCCCGCCGGCGAGCAGGTAGAGGACCGCCATCCGCACGGCCACCCCGTTCGTCACCTGCGGCAGGATGACCGAGCGCGGGCCGTCCGCCACGTCCGAGTCGATCTCCACGCCCCGGTTCATCGGCCCCGGGTGGAGCACGACCAGGTCCTCGGAGGCGCGCCGGAGCCGCTCGCCGGTCACACCGAAGACGCGGTTGTACTCGCGCAGCGAGGGGATGTAGCCTGCCTCCATGCGCTCGAGCTGGAGTCGCAGGACGTAGAGCACGTCCGCCCACTCGATCGCCTCCTCCACCCGGCCGAGCACCTCGACCCCGAGCTCCTCGATCCCGCGCGGGATCAGGGTGCGCGGGCCGCAGACCGCCACCGCCGCGCCGCAGGCCAGCAGCCCCCACACGTTCGAGCGCGCGACCCGCGAGTGGAGGATGTCCCCGAGGATGCACACCCGGCGGCCCTCGATCGCCCCGAAGCGGTCCCGGATGGTGAGGAGGTCGAGCAGGGCCTGGGTGGGGTGCTCGTGCTGCCCGTCTCCCGCGTTGATGACGTTGGAGGGGATCCGGTCGGCCAGGAAGCGCGCCGCGCCGGAGGAGCCGTGGCGGATGACGACCATGTCGATCCGCATCGCCTCCAGGTTCCGCGCCGTGTCCACCAGCGTCTCTCCCTTGGCGACCGAGGAGCCGGTGGAGGAGATGTTCACCGTGTCCGCGCTCAGCCGCTTCTCGGCGAACTCGAACGAGATCCGGGTCCGGGTCGAGGGCTCGAAGAACAGGTTGACGATCGTCTTGCCGCGCAGGACCGGCACCTTCTTGATCGGCCGCTCGCTGATCTCCTTGAACGGCTCGGCCGTGTCGAGGATGGCGCGGATCTGCGCGCCGGAGAGCGACTCCAGGCCGGTGAGGTCCTTGCCGAGGTCGAGGTCCACGTCCGCCGGCCCGGCCGCGGCGCTCACGGGGCCTCCGTCCCGCCGCCGTCCGCGGCGCCCGCCGCCGCCTCCGCCGGGACGAGCTCCACGCGCAGGTCGCCGTCCAGCTCCGGCACGCGGACCGCGATCTCGTGCCCCGGCGGCACCTCGATCCGGCGGCCCACGTAGTCGGGCTGGATCGGGAGCTCCCGGCCGCCCCGGTCCACCAGCACGCAGAGCTCGACCCGGCTCGGCCGGCCGAAGTCGGACAGCTCGTCCAGCGCCGCCCGTACGGTGCGCCCGGTGAACAGGACGTCGTCGACGATCACCACCCGCCGCCCGGTGATCTCCCCCGGCAGCTCGGTGGTGCCGATGACCGGGCGCGGACCCACCTGGCCGAAATCGTCGCGGTAGAGCGTGATGTCCAGCGAGCCGGAGGGGACGGGGGCGCCGCGGAGGCGCGCCAGCAGGGGGGCCAGCCGGGAGGCCAACTCGACCCCGCGCCGACGGATGCCGACCAGGACGGGCTCCTCGGAGGGCGGGGGCGCATCGGAGGCCCCCTCCCTCCGGGATGCGTGGATGCGCCGCGCCAGCTCCTCGAGCGTGGCCTCCACCTCGGCCCGGTCCATCACCGTCTCGTGCGCGATCATCCCCTCGCGGGCAGGGTGCCGGTGCATCGGCGTCGAGGGGCGGGTCCGCGGACCGGGTCTTCGACCCGCACGGCCGCCCCGCGGAGTATACGGGCCGGAACGAGCCCGATCAACGCCG
>CAZTGV010000047.1:15229-17998 GCA_964613475.1 uncultured Gemmatimonadota bacterium | reverse complement strand
GGCGCCGGCCCCGCCGAGGGCCCGGCGCGCGACGCCGCGGCCGCGGAGGAGGCGGCCCCCCGCCCCGCCACCCCGGCGCGGCCGCCGGCCCTGCGCCCCGAGCTCCCCGCCTCCTTCCGCCGCGCCGTGGCGGGCGGCACCCGCCGGCTGTCTGGCGAGCCGGGACCGGCCTACTGGCAGCAGTGGACGAGCTACGACCTGCACGCGCGGCTGTGGCCCGACCGGAACCGGCTCGAGGGCCGGGCGCGGATCCACTACCGGAACGAGTCGCCGGACACCCTCCGCACCCTCTGGCTGCACCTGATCCAGAACGTCCACGCGCCCGGCGCGATCCGGAACGAGCCGTACGAGCTGACCGGCGGGGTGGAGCTCCGGAGCCTGTCCCTGGACGGCACCGCCCTGAGCGCCGATCCGGAGGAGGGGGAACCCGGCTACGTGGTCGACGGGACGCGGCTGGCGGTCGTCCCGCCGGCGCCGATCCCGCCGGGCGGGGCGGCGGAGATCGAGGCGACCTGGACCTTCGCCGTGCCGCGCGAGGGAGCCGGCGGGCGCATGGGCCGGAGCCGCGATCCCGGCGCCGACGGGGCGGGCGGGGGCGCCGGGCGACGGGGCGCGGACGACCTCTTCTTCCTCGCCTATTGGTATCCGCAGATGGCCGTCTACGACGACGTGGTCGGCTGGCAGGCGGACCCCTTCCTCGGCTTCGCGGAGTTCTACATGGGCTACGCCCGCTACCGGGTCACCCTGGAGGTGCCGGACGGGTGGCTGGTCCGGGCGACCGGGACGCTCCAGAACCCGGAGGAGGTGCTGCCCGCGGCGGTGCGCGAGCGGCTGGATGCGGCCGCCGGGTCGGACAGCGTCCTCCGGATCGTGGGGCCCGAGGAGCTGGCGGCCGGGCGGGCCACCCGACGGACGCCGAGCGGCTGGCTCACCTGGCGCTTCGAGGCGGACTCTGTCCGCGACTTCGCCTTCAGCGCCACCCGGCGCTCCCTGTGGGACGCCGTGCGGGCGCCCGTCGGGGACCGGGACGGCGATGGGGAGGCCGACCACGCGCGGGTGGAGGCCCTGTACCGCGAGGGCGCGCCGCGCTGGAGCCGGGTGGCCGAGTACGGCCGGCACGCCCTGGACTTCCACTCGCGCTACACCGGGATCCCCTATCCCTGGCCGCACATGACCGCCGTGGAGGGCGGCGGCATCATCGTGGGCGGCATGGAGTTCCCGATGATGACGCTGATGGGCGACTACAACGCGCGCGGGGACAGCGCCCTCTATTACGTCACCGCCCACGAGCTGGCGCACATGTGGGTGCCGATGATCGTCGGCACGGACGAGAAGCGGCGCGGCTGGATGGACGAGGGGATGACCACGTTCCTCGAGAACCAGGCCCGCAAGGAGTGGTTCCCCGGCAACCCGTCGGACAGCCTGGAGGCGGAGGCCTACCTCGCGCTCGCCGGCGACGAGCGCGAGGGCGCGATGCTGCGCTGGACGGACTACCACTATCCGGGCACCGGGGGGGTGGCCAGCTACGCGAAGCCGGCCACCGTCCTGGCCGCCCTACGCGGGCTGCTCGGCGAGGAGGCGTTCGGCGAGGCCTACCGGACCTTCCACGCCGAGTGGGCCTACCGGCATCCCACGGCCTGGGACTGGTTCCACACCGTGGAGCGGACGAGCGGCCGCGACCTCGGCTGGTTCTGGCGCGCCTGGTACGACGAGACGTGGACCCTGGACCAGGCAATCGAGAGCGTCACGGCCACCCCGTCGGGCACCCGGATCGTGGTCGAGGACCGCGGGAACGTCCCGATGCCCGCTCAGGTCCGGGTGACGCGCGTGGACGACGAGGTGCTGGAACTCGAGGTGCCGGTCGAGCGCTGGTTGGAAGGGGCGCGCCGCGACACGCTCGCCGTCCCGCCCGGCGCGCCGGTGGTGCGGGTGGAGATCGACCCGGAGGGACGCTTCCCCGACGTGGACCGCGACAACGGTCGCTGGATCCGGTGAGCGACGCGCGGGATGCCATGGACCCCATGCCCTTCGCGCCGGGTCTGCTGGCCGGTCGCCCGGCCCTCGTAACCGGCGGTGGAAGCGGCATCGGCTACGGGATCGCCCGCTGTCTGCTCCGCTGCGGGGCCGACGTGGCGATCGCCAGCCGCAATCTGGATCGCCTCGAGGAGGCGGCGGCCCGCCTGGGGGAGGAGGCGGACACGGCTTCGGAGGCTGCGGGCGTGGCTGCGGCTGCCGGGGCGGCGGGCGCGGGCGCCCGCCCGCGCGTCCTCGCGGTCCAGGCCGACGTGCGGGATCCCGAGCGGGTCCGGGCGGCCGCGGACGAGGCGGCGGCGGCCCTCGGCGGCCTGGCCATCCTGGTCAACAACGCCGCCGGGAACTTCCACGCCCCGTCGGAGACCCTCTCCCCCAACGGCTTCCGGGCGGTGGTGGAGACGGACCTGCACGGGACCTTCCACGCCGCGCAGGCGGCCTTCCCCCACCTGCGCGAGGCCGGCCGTGGTCGCATCGTCAACATCTCCATGACCCTGCACCGGCGAGGGTGGCCGATGATGGCGCACGCGACCGCGGCCAAGGCCGGGGTGGACGCGCTCACCCGCACGCTGGCCCTCGAATGGGCGCGCCATGGAATCACCGTCAACGCGGTGGCGCCCGGCCCGGTGCCCACCGAGGGCGTCCGGCGCGCGTTCGGCCCGCCTCGGACGGCGGGCGCGGACGAGGGGGAGGCGGGCGTCGGCGCGGGGTCCGGCGAGGAAGGAGGCGGCCGGGGCG
>CAZTGV010000047.1:4859-15129 GCA_964613475.1 uncultured Gemmatimonadota bacterium | reverse complement strand
AGCGCGGACGCGTTCGCGGGCCCGCGGGCGGCCGAGGCCTACGCGCGGCGCTTCATCCCGGCGGGCCGGGTGGGCCGGCCCGAGGACATCGGCTGGATGGTAGCCTACCTCTGCTCGCCCGCCGCCGACTGGATCACCGGCACGGTCCTCACCGTGGATGGGGGCGAGTCGTTGGCCAGCCCCCGTGCGCTCCCCTCGGCGGAGTCGCCGGACGCCTGAGCGGCCGCCCGCTCCCGCGCGGGGCCCGGTTCGGCGCAGGCGCCTTCAGCGCGGGGGTTCAGCGCGGCGGCTTCGGCGCGGGCGGCTTCAGCGCGTCCCGAGGATCAGCTTCACCCCGGCGACCGGATAGCGGGCGACCGAGTACTCGGCGTTCAGCATGACCGCGGAGAGATGGACCGTGAGCCCGGCCGCCAGCCGCCCCCAGTTGTCGCCCCCGTCCCGATAGACGAGCTCGGTGCCGCCCGCCGGCAGCGCCGGGTTCACCGACTCGTGGTCCACCGTGTAGCGGACCTCCGCGCTCGACCCTTCGATCCCGGCCACGCCGTAGAGCGAGAGCGGCCCCAGCTCCGGGCCGGCGACCAGGGCGGCCTGCCGCGCGGTGAGCGACAGGTACTCGCCCAGCGTGAGCCGCTGGATGCCCACGGCGGCGGTCACGCGCAGCGGGACGCCGGGCGGGAGCCACCGGTCCAGCGAGTGGCGCACCGCGCCGCCCACGACCGAGAGGGAGCCGATCTCCTGGTGGATCTCGACCGTCGGCGTGAAGCGCACCGTCACCGCGGTGCCCGCCGGCACGCCCACCGTGGCCTGCAGGAGGCTGAGCGGGACGGCCGGGAGATCGGCGCCGGAGGGGAAGCGGATCGCCCAGTCCGCGGGGTCCTCCCCGGCCGCCAGCAGCGCGTCGCGAAACTCGCCCTGCGGCACGATCAGCAGGCCCGGCCCCGCGCCCATCGCGGTCGGCGAGCGGGTGAGCTCTCCGGCGGGGCCGTACGGGTCGGTGAAGGTCCGGTCGTCGAAGGTGATGGACGCGGGGAGCGCGGGGACGAAGGCCTCCGCCTCCGCCGGAGCGAAGGCCCCCATGACCTGGACCCCCACGTCGAAGCCCAGCGGCCGGTGCACGGCGGCCGTGTGGAAGAAGCCGGTGTTCAGGGCCGCTCCCAGGCCAGAGACGACCGGGTGCAGGTAGCGCTCGGCGTTGGCCTCGCCGAGGGAGCGAATGGATTCTCCGACGTCCTGCGCGGCGGCGGCACGCGGCGCGAGCCCCGCCAGCGCGAGGGCCGGCAGGGCGGCCAACGCGGTCCATCGGATGCCTCGGGCGCCGTCTCTCATCGCGGCCTCCTCACGGCTGCTGCTCGCGCGGCCGGGCACGGCCGGTGCGCGGTGTTCGGGCGCGAAGCGCCACCGGACCGTCGCGGGCGCAGCCTCCGGGCCGCCGGCGGCGCCGGCGCCGAAAGGGCCGCCGCGCCGGGCCGCGCCCGGCTCGGGCCCGCTGGTCGTCGGGCCGGACGACCGCGTAGCTTTGACGCGGAGCGCCAGCGGGCCGTGCAGGATGCAACGGTTCCGCGCGCGCGGAATCCGGCGCCGGGGCGGTTCCGGCGGACCGATCGGGGACGTGAGGCAAGGGGAGGAAGGCATGAGCGGCCGCGAGCGCGGGGCCAGGTGGAGCATGTCGGGGACGTTCGCCGCGGTGGCGCTGCTCGCGATCGGCGCACCGCTCCTCAGCCAGGAGAGCCAGGGGGATAGCGATGCCCGGCCTCCGGCCGAGGAGGCGGGCGAGGCCGTCGAGCCCCGGCCCATGGAGGCGCGCGACGCGCGAACGGAGCCGCCTCGGCTGAGCCCGCTCGACTCGGTGAGCGCCGTCCTCGGGCAGGCCCGGATCGAGGTCCGGTACGGCCGTCCGTCCATGCGCGGACGCCGGATCTTCGGGCGCCTCGTCCCCTGGGGCGAGATCTGGCGCACCGGAGCCAACGAGGCGACCCATCTGCGCACCACGGCCGACCTCCGGCTGGGGGAGACCCGCCTCCCGGCCGGCCACTACACGCTGTGGACCGTTCCCACCCGGGACGGCTGGACGCTGATCGTGAACGAGCAGACCGGGCAGTGGGGGACGCAGTACGACCCGCAGCGCGATGTGGCCCGCCTGTCGATGCGGACGGAGCGGCTGCGGCGTCCCGTCGAGACCTTCACCATCGGGGTGGAGGGGACCGAGGGGGCGGAAGAAACGGACGAGGGGCCGGCCGAAGCGACGGAGGAGCGGACCGACGAGGCGGAGCGGGCGGCGCCCTCCCGCGGCCGGCTCTGGATGGAGTGGGAGCGGTACCGTGCCTCGGTCCCCTTCGAGGTCCTCCCCGCCGAGAGCCCGACGGCCGCGGAGCCCGATCCCGGCGGCTGACCGCCCGACCCTGCGCGACCGCGCGGCGGACCCCGAGCTACGGGCAGCCCGCCGGGCTCAGAACTCGTAGGCCAGGCCGGTGACGAAGGTGAGGTCGTGCTCCGCGCGGGGCTCGCCGGTCTCCGGGTCCACGAAGGGGCGCGAGTCGTACTCGGACGCGATGCTGACCCGGAGCCCCAGCCCCCCGACCACCCGCGTGGCGAGCGCCAGCTCCCCCCGGGCGAGGAACGTGCCCGGATCCTCGAACTTCGGCTGCAAGGTGGCGGAATGCGCCAGCCGAGCGTGCTCGCTCAGGCGCCATTCCACCCGCTCCCCGATGGAGCCGAACGGGGCGTGGCTCGTGCTGTCGTTCTCGAAGCGTTCGGCGATCAGGGTCGCGCCGGCCTCGCCCGCGACGTCGAACCGCGCGGACTCGACGAGGACGTAACCCGCGCCCGCCCCGTAGGCGATCCGCCGCAGGATCCCGGCGGGCCGGTTGTAGCCGAGCCGGAGGCGGCCGAAGACGAACCACCGATCCAGCGGGAAGAAATCGTACTGGCCTTCCAGCGAGCCGCGGTTCGCCGTCTCGTCGCCCCCGCTGGTGGCGCGAAGGAAAGTGCCCGAGAAGGTCCAGCGCTGCCGCGCGCCCCGGTGGATGCCGGTCGTGCCGGCGGAGAGGTTGGTCGTCTCGCTGTTTCCTTCGGTGAGCGTGAAGCCGAGCTCCACGCTGCCGCGCCACCCGCGCCGCTCCTCCTCCTCCTGCTGCGCCGTCGCGCCCGGCGCGATGGCGAGCCCGCCCAGCAGCGCCAGCAGGCACGCCCCGGCGCGCGTGGCGTGACCGGAGGTGCCGCCCGGACCGGCGCGCCTTTCCTCGCGTAGCTCGACGCGCAGCTCATCGCGCGCGGCCCGGATACGCTCGCGGACGCGGTCGCGCAGCGCCGCGATGTCCTCGGAGCCCGGACCGTCCACCCGCACGGGCTCGAGGATCCGCAGCCGCGGCCGGGCGCGTCCGAACACCAGCGAGCCCTTGCGGATCGCCCCGCGCGTGCCGGCGATCGCCAGCGGCAGGACGGGCGCACCCGTCTCGAGCGCGAGCCGGAACGCGCCGTTCCGGAAGGGGAGCATCTCCGGCGTGGGGGCGCGGGTCCCCTCCGGGAAGATCATCACCGACATGCCGCGCTCCAGCCAGCGGCGGAGCCGCTCGAAGGCCTCCGCGCGGCTGGCCTCGTCCCGTCGGCGGACCAGGACATCCCCGGCCAGGTGCATCATCCAGCCCTGGAACGGCATGCGGCCGATCGCGGCCTTGGACAGCCACTTCATCTCCCACGGCAACGAGCCGATCACCATCACGTCGGCCAGCGACTCGTGGTTCGAGACGACCACGTAGGCCCGGTCGCGCGGCGGCAGCCGGCCGTCGATCCGCACCCGCCAGAAGGGGTTCGCGTGCGCGGCCGTCCACGCGAGCAGCCGGAACGTGCGTCCCACGATCCGTCGGCGGCGGTCCCACGGGACAGTCAGGAGGAAGACGAGGAAGACGACCGGTGTCCACAGGATGACCAGGATCGCCAGGAACGCCCAGACGAGCGCGCTCCCGGCCGCCTCGAGGAAGCCCCCGCCCGAGGCGGCGTCGGGAGGACGCGCCTCGCGCGGATCGGACGGGGGGCCAGGTGGGACGGACTCGGCCGACACGCACACACGATGGGCGCGGGCGCCGAGCCCGGCAAACGCGGGGGGCGGCTTGCCGTCCGAATCGCCCGGGCTCAGCTTTTCGCGCCCATGCCCCCCGCGTGCGACGGCCCCCGCCTCCTTCCGGCCGCGTCGGATCCGCCCCCACGGCGCCCGAGGCGCGGAATCCCAACGCGCCTCGGCGCTCTCCTCGCTCTCTCGGCCGTACTGGTCGCGGGCACCCCCAAGGCGGCGGACGCTCAGGCCGACCAGGCCGACACGTCGGATCGCCGGGGGCCGGATGTTCGGGGGCGGACCGGCGAGCACGCGGACGCCCCCGCGCTCCGGGCGCTCCGCCTGGAGGCGCGCGAGGCCGACCCGATCCGGCTGGACGGCCGGCTCGACGAGCCGGCGTGGGCGCGCGCCCCCGTCGCGAGCGGCTTCCGGCAGCGCGAGCCGCGCGAAGGCGCCCCCGCCAGCGAGACCACCGAGGTTCGCGTGCTGTACGACGAGCGAGCCCTCTACATCGGGGTGCTCGCGCGGGACCGGAGCCCGGAGCGAGTCGTCGCCCGGACGCGCGGCCGGGACCGTCTGATGGACCCCGGCTTCCGGTCGCTCTCCTTCCAGGAGGACGACGGCGTGGCCATCCTCCTCGATCCCTTCCACGACCACCGGAACGCGGTCGTGTTCGCGGTGAACCCGCTCGGCGCCAAGTTCGACGCACTGATCACGGACGAGGGTCGCGAGGTGAACGAGGACTGGCGAGGCGTCTGGCGGGCCGCCGCCACGCGCACCCACGAGGGCTGGAGCGCCGAGCTCGAGATCCCCTTCCGCAGCCTGCGCTACCCCTCGGCCGGGGAGGCGCGGACGTGGGGGCTCAACGTGGTCCGATTGATCCGGCGCCGGAACGAGGAGACGCTCTGGAGCGCCTGGTCGCGCACCAACGAAGGCTTCCTGAAGGTCAGCCGCGCGGGGCACCTGACCGGACTGGCCGAGCTTCCCCGGGCGGGGCTGAACCTGGAGGTCAAGCCCTACGCGCTGGTCGGCGGCGCGCGGGCGGCGGACTCGGGCGGCGGGCCGGAGGATTCCGGCTCGCAGGATCCGGGTTCGGAGGAACCCGGAGCGGGGGAGACGGCCGCGGACCGCTGGAGCGGGCGGCTGGACGTGGGGGCGGACCTCAAGCACGAGCTCCGTCCCGGCCTCATCCTCGACCTCACGGTCAACCCCGATTTCGCACAGGTGGAGGCGGACGACGAGCAGGTGAACCTGACCCGCTTCAGCCTCTTCTTCCCAGAAAAGCGAGACTTCTTCCTGGAGAACGCCGGCGTCTTCGAGTTCGGCGTGCGCGGGTTCGGCGGGCCGCCGCCCTTCCTCCTCTTCTTCTCCCGTCGGATCGGGATCGCCGAGGGCGAGGAGGTCCCGGTGCTCGGCGGAGTCCGGCTCACCGGCCGTACCGGCAGGCAGACGGTCGGCCTCCTGAACGTGGTGACCGACGCGGCGGGGGGCAGGCCCGCCGCGAACCACGCGGTCGCCCGCGTGCAGAGGGATGTGGGGGCGAGCGGCTACGTCGGCGCGCTCGCCAGCGACCTCCGCCAGGGCGACCGCCGGAACACCGCCGGAGGCGTGGACTGGGCGCTCTGGCCGCTCCGGGCGATCCTGCTGGAAGGCTTCGTGGCCGGCACCTCCACCGCGGGTCCGGGAGGTGACGACCTGGCCTACCGGGTCGCCGTGGACCACACGGGCGACCGGATCGGGTACCTCGCCGAGCACCTGTACATCGGCCCTGAAGCCAACCCCGAGCTCGGGTTCGTCACCCGCACGGACATCCGTCGCTCGAACGGCACCTTCCGCGTCTCGCCCCGTCCGTCGGCGCTCAACCTCCGCAAGGTGGATTTCCGCGTCTCCGGCGCGCACGTCCTGGACTCGGGCGGTCGCTTGCTGGACTGGGAGGGCTCGCTCGCCGTCAGCCCCGAGTGGGAGGGGGGCGAGGAGCTCCGACTCTCCTGGCGGCGCGACTTCACGCGCCTGGACGACCCGTTCGACCTCACCGAGAGCGTGCTCGTCCCGGCCGGCGACTATCACGGCTGGGAGGCGCAGCTCTCCGGGAGCACGGCCGCAGGCCGGCCGCTCCGGCTGAGCGGTCGGCTCGCCCGCAGCCGCTTCTTTCACGGCACGCTCACGTCGGGCGGCGCCACCCTGGAAGCGGCCTGGCCGGGCGGACGGGTCTCCGCCGGCTTCGACCGGAGCGAGGCGGATCTCCCGGGCGGCGCGTTCACCGCCGACCTCGTCTCGCTCCGGCTCGGCTGGGCACCCACGACGCGGCTGTCGGCGGACGCGCTCCTCCAGTACAACAGCCTGGACCGGCGCACCTCGGCGAACGTCCGGCTCCGGCTCATCCACCGCCCCGGGAGCGACCTCTTCCTGGTCCTCAATGAGGAGCGCGGAGGCCCGGAGTCGATCGGCGACCTCCGGAGCCGGAGCCTGGCGGCGAAGCTCACCTGGTTGACGAGACTCTGAGGCGGCGAGGCGGACGATGACCCCCGATCGACCGGAGCGCGAGGCCGAGACGCAGGGAGGTGGACGCTTCGCCTCCGAGACGCTGAGCGAGGCCGAGGTGGCGGCGCTGCTCGAGCGGAACTGGTGGGGCACGCTCGCGACGGCGGCGGAGGGGCGTCCGTACGCCGTCCCCGTCGTGTACGGCTGGGACGGAGAGCGCTTCTACGTGGCCAACCGGCCGGGCCGGAAGGCGCGGGCGCTGGAAGCGAACCCGGCCGTGTGTCTCACCGTCGTGGAGGTGGAGGAGGGGGGCGGCGATTGGCGCTCGGTCGTCGTCGAGGGGCGGGCCGAGCCGGTGGCCGACCCGCGCGGCTACCTGGCCGCGCTCAAGGCGCTACGGCGGCAGGTGGGGCGCGGCGGGCCGCCGCCGACGGCGGCCGACGTGGCGCGGCTGGCCCGGGCGCGGGTGATCCGGATCGTCCCGGAGACGGTGGCGGGGCGGCGGAAGGGTTGAGCCTAGCGGCGCCGGACGCCGCGCCGGAGGGCCGACCGCTCCCGCGCCGGCCTCTCCTCCGTCTCCTCGTCCGAGATCGCCGAGGAGGGCGGCTCCTGCGAGGGCTCGAACCCCTCGATCTCCGACCGCCGGATCGAGCTTCCCATGAGGAGCTCGATGTCCCGGACGAGCAGCCACTCGTTCGGCGACATGAGGGTGATCGCGTCCCCGGTGTCCTCCGCCCGGGCGGTGCGACCGACGCGGTGCACGTAGTCCCGGGGATCCTCCGGCACGTCGAAGTTGATCACGTGCCGGATGCCCCGAATGTCCAGCCCGCGAGCGGCGACGTTCGTCGCCACCAGGATCCGGGTCTCGCCCTCGCGAAAGCGCGTCAGGCTGCGCGTCCGATCCGACTGCGACTTTCCACCGTGGAGGTCGTCCACCGAGAAGTCGCGGGCGCGGAGCACGTCGGCCAGGTACCCGGCCGTGTTCCGGGTGCGGGTGAAGACCAGGATCTGGCCCTCGTCGCGCTCCTCTAGCAGGTGCGTGAGCAGCCGGTGCTTGTCGGCCCAGTCCACGGGGTGCACGACCTGCCGGATGCCCTCGGCGGCGCTCTCGGCGCCCACCTTCAACCGCACCGGATCGCGCATCATCTCGTAGGCGAGCGACAGGATCGCGTTCGGGAGGGTGGCCGAGAAGAGGAAGGTCTGGCGCTCGCGCGGGGTGGCCGCCACGATCTCCCGCACGTCGTCGATGAAGCCCATGTCCAGCATCCGGTCGGCCTCGTCCAGGACGAGCACCTCCACCCGGCCGAGGTCCACCGTGCCGCGGCCAACGTGGTCGAGCAGCCGGCCCGGCGTGGCGACCAGGATGTCGCACCCCCACTCCAGGTCGCGGATCTCGGGCCCGAGCGGGGTGCCCCCGTGGACCACCAGCGGCTCGAGGGAGGAGGTCGTCCCGTAGGTGGCGACGGCGCGCTCCACCTGCCGCGCCAGCTCGCGGGTCGGGGTCACGATCAGGCCGCGCAGGATCCCGTGGTCGCGCTCGTCCAGGCGCTGGATCATGGGCAGGGCGAAGGCGGCCGTTTTGCCGGTGCCGGTGTGCGCCATCCCCATGATGTCCCGCCCCTCCAGGGCGGGGGGGATCGCCATCCGCTGGATCGGTGTGGGTCGGTCGTAGCCGGCGCGGCGAACGGCCTCCACCAGCCGGGGCGAGAGGCCGAGCGTCTCGAAGGTCGCCGGCGCCTCGGCGGCGCCGTCCCCGTTCCGCGCGGCCGAGTCGATCTGATCGTGCCTTTCCTGATCGTGCGTGTCCGTGGTCGTCTCCGTCGCGTCCGGGGTGCTGTGGTGGGCATTCATCGCCGCTCGCCTACACCGGCCCCGGGGGCGAGGTCCGCGCAGGGAATCGACGCACCCACCCGGGGCCGCTACACTGAGCCCCTGGAAGCCCGCGCCGCGGGCCGCGGGGATCGGACGCCGGGCCGGCGCCCCCGTCGGAGAGCGCTCGCCCGGCCGAGGTCGCCAGGAGGCGCGGTGGAGCTCGGGGTGGACATCGTGCGGATCCGGTTGCTGGAGGACTTCCCCTTTCCGGACCGGGACCCGCTGGAGCTGCTGGCGCCCGCCCACCCCGGCGACGCGGGCATCGACCTGTACGCCTCCGAGGACGCCGTCCTCCTTCCGGGCGAGCGTCGCCTGGTGGCGACCGGGCTCGCCCTTTCCCTGCCGGCCGGTATGGAGGGACAGGTCCGACCCCGTTCCGGGAACGCGCTCCGCCACGGGCTGGGAATGCTGAACGCGCCCGGGACGATCGATCCGGGCTATCGCGGGCCCGTGAAGGTCCTCTGCCACAACGCGAATCCGCCCTTCGCGGCGGAGGATCTCGAGATGCTCCACCGGGCCGAGCGTGCCGGCCGCCCGCCGCGCCCCCCGCATCCGGCGACGCGGCGCGCGGCCGGGATCGAGGAGCCGGAGACCGGCGACGGATCGGATACGGTAGGACCGCTGCTCGAGGCGCTCGGGGCGGCGCTCGAGCGCCGGGCCATCCGGATCCGGCGGGGCGAACGGATCGCGCAGCTCGTGTTCGCCCGCTTCGAGCGACCCCGGATCCAGATCGCGGCCGCGCTGGAGGAGACGACCCGGGGCGCCGGCGGCTTCGGCTCCACCGGCACGGTGTCCGGACTCCGGGCGTCGGATCCGTAGCGGTCCGCGACCCCTTCACCGCCCCGCGAAACGTCTCGGAATCGGGGCGATCGGGATCCCCGGGGGGTTGGCATAACGGCGCGATGCGAGTACATGTGTGGTGTCGCGCGCGGGTCCGGCCACCGAACCGTGGGACGAGCCACCGGGGGCTCGGGCGGTTCCGGCGGCGGGCGGGGAGCGGGGAAGATGTGGTTGGACGCGGGGAGAAGGGGGGAGGGGATGCGGACCGAGGCGAGCGCCTATTTCCGGCCCACGTATCAGCACGAGTCACACCTCACAGGAGCCTACCTGTTCACCAGACCGGTCCCCGGGATCGGGGCGGAGCGGGGCGACTGCCTCCTCTACGCCTACCATCCCGAGCTCCGGCCGGCCGAGGTTTACGGCCGCCAGATCCATCTCGACTACGAGGACTTTAGATCGCTCCGGGAGACCCTGGAGGCGTTCGACGACCTGCGGCTGGCCATCCCGCGCTTCTTCTACAACCTGGTCGGGGAGCAGGGCGAGGAGATGTGCCGGGTGGGCCCGGAGCAGCGGTGGGCCGATCCCGAGCCGTACGATCCCAGCGCGCGCTTCGCGGTCGGGATCTACCATTTCCTGCGGGATCGGCACCGGTGGGGGAAGCGCCTCCGGCCGTACTATTCGCGGCTCATCCTGGTGAAGGCATGGGAGCACACTGTCTCCGACCCGATCGTCGCCGGGAGCGACGAGGCGGCGATCTTCTCGCTCGTGCACGACGTGGGGTGCACCCTCCGGAAGAGCTGAGCCGCGGCGACGCGGCCACCCGCGATCTTGCGCGGGCCCGAGCTCACGAGCTCCGCCCCCCGCCACGGCCGGCCGGGCCCTCCGCCAGCGCGCGAAGGAACGCCTCGCCGTAGCGCTCCAGCTTGACCGGACCGACGCCGGAGACCTCGAGCAGCTCCTCCGGGGTCCCGGGCGCGCGGTCGATCATTCCCCACAGCGCCCGGTCGCTGAACACGACGTAGGCGGGCACGCCCTGCTGGTCGGCGAGCCGCTTCCGGAGGGCGCGGAGGCGCTGGAAGAGGGGATCGG
>CAZTGV010000047.1:0-4759 GCA_964613475.1 uncultured Gemmatimonadota bacterium | reverse complement strand
GGCGGTCCGGCGGCCGTCGGCGGATCCGACCGTCCCGCGGCGCCCCGTCACGCGCTCGCCCCGGGAGTCGCCGCTTTCCGCGCCCGCCCCCTCGCCGCTCGCCCGCCGAACGCGCTGCACGACCTCCACCACGCTCACGCCGGTGCAGTGGTCGCAGGAGCCGCCGCACGGCTCGATCCGCTCGCCGAAATGGGCGAGGAGCGCCTGGTGGCGGCAGGCCTCCCGCTCGGCGAGCCGGAAGAGGGCCACGGCCGCCTCGCGCTTGGCCCGCCGCAGGGTCTCGTCCGGGATCTCGGCCAGCATCCGCTCGCGCGCCTTCACGTCGGCCCACGAGTAGAAGAGGACGCAGTCGCTCGGGAGGCCGTCGCGTCCGGCCCGACCCATCTCCTGGTACCACGACTCGACATCCGACGGCATGTCGCGGTGGATCACGAAGCGGACGTTCGACTTGTCGATCCCCATGCCGAAGGCGATCGTGGCGACCACCACCTCCGCCTCGTCGCGGGCGAACGCCTCCTGGTGGGCCGCGCGCTCCTCGTCGGACAGGCCGGCGTGATACGGGAGCGCCCGCACCCCCTTCTTCCGCAGGAAGGCCGCGGTCGACTCCACGGCGCGGCGCGACAGGCAGTAGACGATCCCGCTCTCGCCGGCGTGCCCCCGCACCAGGGCGAGGATCTCCCGCCGGGTGTTCCCCTCGCCCTTCTTTCGGATCCGGATCCGGAGGTTCGGGCGAAAGAAGGATCCCTTGTAGCCGTCCGGCTTCCGCATTCCGAGCTGCCGCACGATGTCCAGCGCCACCCGGCGGGTGGCCGTGGCGGTGAGGGCGAGGACCGGAAGGTCCCCGAGCTCCTCGCGGAACCCCCGCAGCCGCCGGTACGAAGGACGGAAGTCGTGCCCCCAGTGTGAGATGCAGTGCGCCTCGTCGACTACGAGCAGGGAGATCGGCGAACGGCGCAGGCGCGCCCGCATGCCGGGCCCGAGCGCCTCGGGGGCGAGGTAGACCAGCTCGTAGCCGCCGGTTTCGAGCTCGGCCAGCCGACGACGGCGCTCCTCCGCCTCCAGGGTCGAGTTGATGGCCGCGGCCCGGAACCCGAGCTCGCGGAGCGCGTCCACCTGGTCCTTCATCAGGCTGATGAGGGGGGAGAGGACGAGCACGGTGCCCGGAAGGAGACGCGCCGGGATCTGGAAGGTGAGCGACTTGCCGGCGCCGGTCGGCATGACGGCGATGCAGTCCCGCCCCCGCAGGACCGCCTCGATCACCCGCCGCTGGCCGGGCCGGAACGCCTCGTAGCCGAAGACGTCGCGGAGCACGGACTCCGGATCGGCGATCGGCGCGCCCTCCACGCGGACGCGCCCTGGCCCGCTCCCGACCTCCGAGCCGTCACCGATCGCCATCCCCGCCTTCCGGTCCACCGTTCCCGACACGCCGCGCCCCGCGGGCAACCTGCGGGATGCTGCGGCGCCGCGCACGCCTCGCGCGAGTCCATCCCGGACGCCATCAGGTACGGCGGGACCGTCAGCGGGTTCTCATCCTGGCGTGAAACGCCGCGACCGTCCTACGGCCAACCGGCGACACTTACTCGGCGACCTCGATCCCCCGGCGCACCCGCCACCGGTTCTTCGTCGCCACCCGCGCGCCCACGGCCTGGCCGAGGGCGCGGGCGGCATCCTCCTGAAGGGCGACGAGCTCCGCGAAGGCGGAGCGCACCCGGCCCTCCAGCTCCGTGCGCGCGCTGGCGTGCACCGCCTGCTCGCACCGCTCCAGCGCTTCCGCCAGACGGTCCGTCACGAAGCGCAACCGCCGCATCTCGCCGGTCAGCTCGTCCGCCGTCGGGGTCGGATCCTCCACGCCCTCGATCATCTTGGGAAGGCGATAGCCCTTCCCGTTCACGAGCGCGAGCTGGATCCTCGCTCTCGAACCGTTCGTCTCCATCGTCTCGCTCCTGCGCGTTCGGGGCCGGTCCCCCTGGTCCGCCTCTACCTCCCGTCCGGAACCGAGCCGGGGCTCCGGGCACCGGCGGGAGGGAGGATCAGGAAGCGGACCGCGGCGGGCGCCGGAAGCGGGGCCGCGAGACGCGGACCGGTGGAACCCGGCGGAATTACGGGACGGAGCGGGACTTCGGCGGCGCCCGCCGAACCGGGCCGTGAGCCGTTCTTCCGGGTCCTCGCGCCCCCTCGCGTGGCGCCCGTCCCACACGTCTGGGGAGGGCGATGCCTCGCCGCCGCTTCGCGGACGACCGCGGGCCCGATGCCACGATCGCACGCTGTAGGACGGGCAAGACCGGCGTCACGCGGGTGGGCTGGTGAAACGGCGGCGGCGAAGCCCGCAGAAGCGATGGGAGCGGTGGACGGGCGCGGCCATCGGCCAGTTCGCAGCCTTCAAAAAAGTGGCGATCGGCGAACATCTTTGCACTCGTCCGCCGGGGCGCCCACGCCGAAGTGCAAGTGATTCAATGAATTCGCGAAGCCACCGGTCCGGCATGCGGCGTGCGCCCTCCCGCCGACCGGCCGGACCCCGCAGGGGCCGGAGCCCGGGTCCGTTCTCGCACGGAGCGAGTTCGGCGATCGCAGCGGCGGACCCGGCATCGACGAGCGACGACGCGCACGAGGCAGGAGGCGACCCGTGGTGGCCATGACACTCGATCGTTGGAAGCGGCCGGTTCGACTCGCGGCGACGACGTTCCTGGTGGCCGGGCTGGCCGCCTGCGACGGCTCGCCGGCCGGGCTCGGCGACGGCGCGACCCTGTCCCTCGGCTTCCGGACCGCCACGTCGGGGTCGAGCACCGGGAGCTCCCTCCTCGCTGCGCACGTGCCGGGCCTCTCGCCCGCCATCCAGGTGAGCGGCGACAACGGCACGCTCACGCTCGAGTCGATCTACCTGGTGGTCGATGAGTTCAAGGCCGGAGTGGGTGACGGCGACTGCGACGAGCAGGCGGCCGAGGGAAGTTGCGCCCGGTTCGAGGCCGACCCCTTCTTCCTGGATCTGCCGCTCGAGCTCGACGGGAACGGCGAGTCCGAGACCGAGATCTTCACCACCGTCGCGGTCCCGGCCGGCACCTACGCGAACTTCAAGTTCGAGGTGAAGGAGCCGGACGCGGGGCTGCTCGATGAGATCCGGGACCCCGCCGGCCACGGCATCGAGGACTGGCCCGCCGAGGCGAGCGTGCTGGTGGAGGGCGACTTCGAGGGCGAGCCGTTCCGCGCCTTCTTCTCGGGCGAGGTCAGAGTGGAGCTTCCGATCGATCCTCCGCTCGAAGTGGCGGACGAGTCATCCACGGGCGTGACCGTCGTGCTGAACCCTCAGCTCTGGTTCGAGAACGACGACGGGACCGTGATGAACCTCACCGAGCTCGATTTCGATCCGGTCGCCGGCGAGCCGGTGACGAAGCTCGAGGTCAAGTTCCTGGACGGCTTCGAGAAGATCGAGGTGAACGAGTAGACCGAAGGGAGCGCGCCCGGGAAGATTCGGCGTGCGAGCGCCGCGAGCACACTCCGAGGCCGCGCCAGCGGCCGTAGGAGCCACTCCCTGGGAGTGAGCATCTGGCTTTTTTTGGTCACGCCACTTCAGCGACTCGGAATGGTGTAGAGCAACACGCCGCCTTCTTCGTCCTGCCAGACCACTCGATCACCCGAGATTGCGGGTCGGCTCAGTCCCGCAACGCTTCGGTTGATCCGACGCGTCTCCCCGCTGCCCAGGTCCATCAGCAGGATGTCCCGCCTCCCGGGGCTGGTTTCCATCCAGACGACCCGTTCGCCGTCAACATCCGGAAGGACCTGGCTTCGGTCCCCGCTTGAGGGGTCCAGCTCCTCTTTCGTAGATACCCGAAGAACCCGGAGGCCGCGGGATCCGATCACTACGACGTGATCCCCGGACACGGCCGCGCCCGCTGCGGTCGTAAGCCGGCGCTTCTCACCCGTCGCAAGATCATGCACGAATACCTCGGGATCGCCGGAGCCGGCGAAACTCGTCCGGTAACCCACCCAGACGATGTACCTGCCACCTGCCGCTGGGGAGAGTGGTAGAACTTCCCCGTCGGTAAGTGGTCGCACGGATCCGGTCGCGAACTCGTAGGCCAACAATTGAGCGGGTTCTAGGCGGACATCCACCCAGACGACCGCTTCTTCTGAAAGGGCCGGGAACGTTCTACCAGCCTCGACCGGGAACGTGATACGCTCACCCGTCTCCAGATCGACGACCACGAGGTCGCCCTTCCCTCCCAGATCGCCCTCACGGGTTGCTCCGACCCGCTGCACCCATGCTACTCGGCTGCCGGCGATCCTCGGAGGAGCGGCCGGGGAGACATCGCCCTCGAAACGAACGAGGATCGAGTCCTTTCCGGCGCGAAGATCTCTCAAAGTGATGTTGAACTCTCCGGTGGCGAGGTCATGCCCTCTCCACACCACGTGGTTTCCCGAAATGTCCGGGAATCGCCCGGTCTGATTGAGCTGTTCTGGAGAGTCTGCTGCCATTGGAGGGGATCCGTTCCCGCAGCTCGGGAACGCGAGCGGTCCGGTGAGCAGCAGCGGTCCAAACGCGAAGATCACCAGCCGGCTCGGACTTGCGTCACTTCGGCCGTCAGCCAGTACGTTCATTGCGGGCAGGCGTGGTGGGGGAAGAAGTTGCCCCAGAAGCTACCCCACCCGCTGCTCGACAGAGGGAGGGGAAGCGGCGGCATCTCACGCTCGTGTAAGGGCTTAGGGAGTGCGCCCGGGAAGATTCGGCGTGCGAGCGCCGCGAGCACACTCCGAGGCCGCGCCA
>CAZTGV010000046.1:0-19337 GCA_964613475.1 uncultured Gemmatimonadota bacterium | reverse complement strand
TGGCTGATGCAGCGCTCCCTGCGAACCAGCGGGGCCGAGACCGTGTCGGCGGCCGGCAACATCTTCGTCGGCCAGACGGAGGCGCCGCTCCTGGTGAAGCCGTTCGTGAAGGACATGACGATGTCGGAGCTGAACACCGTCATGACCGGTGGTTTCGCCACGGTCGCGGGGGGGGTGCTGGCCGCCTACGTGGCCATGCTGGCGGGCTACTTCCCGCAGATCGCCGGGCACCTCCTGGCCGCCACGATCATGGCCGCGCCGGCCGGCATCGTGATCAGCAAGATGCTGATGCCGGAGACGGCCGAGCCGCGCACCGCCCGCTCCCTCACCGTGGAGGTGGAGCAGCCGCACGCGAACGCGATCGACGCGGCGGCCGGCGGGGCGGCCGACGGCCTCCGCCTCGCCCTGAACGTGGGCGCCATGCTCCTCGCCTTCCTCGCCCTCATCGCGCTCGGCAACGGGCTCCTCGCCTGGACGACCGGGCTCTTCGGGGTGGAGGGGATCACCCTGGAGCGGATCTTCGGCTGGGTGTTCGCGCCGATCGCCTGGGCGATCGGGGTCCCGTGGGTGGACGCGATCGAGGTGGGCAGCCTGTTCGGGATCAAGATGGTGGCGAACGAGTTCGTGGCCTTCCAGGTGCTGGCCGAGGAGATGGCCGGCCAGACCGAGCTGAGCTACAAGTCGGTGATCATCTCCACCTACGCGCTCACCGGGTTCGCGAACTTCAGCTCGATCGCCATCCAGATCGGCGGGATCGGCGGGATCGCGCCGCCGCGCCGGCAGGACCTGTCGCGGCTCGGGATGCGGGCCATGCTCGGCGGCACGGCGGCCACCTGGATGACGGCGACCCTGGCCGGCGTCCTCGTGTGAGCGGACCGGCGTGAGCGGGCCGCGAGGGGAAGCGCTCCGGGAGGAGGCCGAAGCGCTCCGGGAGGAGGCCGAAGCGCTGCGGGACGCGGCCGAGGCGGTCCGGGATGAGGCCGAGGCGGTCCAGGCGGCCGCCGCGGCGCTCCGCGAGCGGCTCGACGACCGCCGCCCGCGCCTCGCGGTGGCCATGGGCTCCGGCCTCGGCGGGCTGGAGGACGCCTTCGAGGACGCCCTGGAGGTGCCCTACGCCGAGCTTCCGGGCTGGCCGCTGCCCGGCGTCGCCGGCCACGCCGGGAAGGTGGTGGCGGGCGGGCTGGGGGGCGTCCCGGCCCTCGGCCTCTCCGGCCGCGTCCATCTGTACGAGGGCCACGCCCCGTCGCGCACCGTCTTCTACGTGCGCGTCCTCGGGGCGCTCGGGGTTCCGGCGCTCTTCCTCAGCAACGCCGCCGGCGCGATCGATCGGAACTTCGCGCCGGGCGAGCTGATGCTGATCGCCGACCACCTGAACCTGACCTGGCGGAGTCCGCTGGCCGGCCCCGTGCGCCGGGGCGAGGCGCGCTTCGCGGACCTCCACGGAGCCTGGGATCCAGCCCTCCGGGCGGCGGTCCGCCGCGCCGCCCTCGCCGAGCGGGTCCGTCTCCGGGAAGGGGTCTACGCGGCGCTCCTCGGGCCCAGCTACGAGACGCCGGCCGAGATCCGCATGCTGGAGCGCGTCGGAGCGCACGCGGTCGGCATGTCCACCGTGCCGGAAGCGATCGCGGCCCGGGCGCTCGGCATCCGCTGCGTCGGGGTGAGCTGCCTCACGAACTGGGCGGCGGGCGTGACCGCGGCCCCGCTCGACCACGAAGAGGTCCTGGAGACGGCCGACCGGGTGGCGGACGACTTCCAGCGCCTGGTCGTGCGGGCCGTGCGCGAAGCGGCCTCCGCGGGGGAGATCTAGGATGGATCCGGGGGAGAGGGTCGGACGCGGGCCGAGGAGCCCATAGCTTGGGAGCGGGTAGGAACGTCACCGGAGGCGCGCGGGAGGAGTGTGGATGGGACGGCGCCAATGGGCGTCGGGCCGAGGAACGGGCACCTGTCGATGGAGTGGTGGCTCTCGTGAATGGACCGCTGAAGGCGCGATGGGAGCCGGAGGCCGGCACGGCGCGGCCGTCCCGCCACGCCTGGCCGGGGAGGACCCGGTGGGCCTCTTGAGGGGGCTGGCGTGAGCGGTCGGCCGTACGCGCCCGGCCGCGCGTCCGAGCGGCGTCCGTCGCGGCCCCCGAGCGAGCCGCCGGCCCGCGGCGCCGAGATCCGTCCGCTCGAGCGACCCCCTGCCCGCAACCCCGGCGCGCCGCTGGACCTGGACGTCGTGCGCGCCGCCCGGGTGAACCGGAGCGCGGCCGAGCGGCGCGCCGCGACCCTTCCCGCACGCCGCTCCATCAAGCGCGAGTGGCAGGCCGCGTGGCTGCTGCGGGCGATCGCCTGCATGGACCTCACGACCCTCTCCGGAGACGACACCCCCGGCCGCGTGCGGCGCCTGTGCGCGAAGGCGCGCCGCCCGCTCCGCGAGGACCTGGTGGAAGCGCTCGGGATCGAGGACCGTCCGGTGCGCGTCGCGGCGGTCTGCGTCTATCCGGCCATGGTCGAGACGGCCGTCGCCGCCCTGCGCGGCTCGGGCATTCCGGTCGCCTCGGTCGCCACGGGCTTCCCCGCCGGGCTCACCCCGTTCGAGCAGCGGCGGGAGGAGATCGTGGCCGCGCGGGAGGCCGGGGCGGAGGAGATCGACGTCGTGATCGCCCGCCGTCACGTGCTGACCGGCGATTGGGAAGCGCTTTACCAGGAAGTAAAGGAGTTCCGGGCCGCCTGCGGCGACGCGCACCTGAAGACGATCCTCGCCACCGGCGAGCTCGGCCGGCTCACCGAGGTGGCGCGCGCCAGCCTGGTGTGCATGATGGCCGGGGCGGACTTCATCAAGACGTCCACCGGCAAGGAGCGGGTCAACGCGACGCTCCCGGTCGGGCTGGTGATGGTGCGGGCCATCCGCGCCTATCGGGAGGCGACCGGCCACGCGGTGGGCTTCAAGCCGGCCGGAGGGATCGGCCGCGCCAAGCAGGCGCTCGCCTGGCTGGCCCTCATGAAGGACGAGCTGGGGGACGCCTGGCTCCGCCCGGACCTGTTCCGGATCGGGGCGAGCTCGCTCCTGGCGGACATCGAGCGGCAGCTCGAGCACCACGTGACCGGCCGCTACTCCGCCTTCCATCGCCACCCGATCGCCTGATGGCGCGGCCCCGGTCGGATCGCGCGGCGGCCAGAGGACGGGAGGGCCGGAAGACATGAAGACGACGAGGCCCCGGATGCCGGAGATCGCGGAGTTGCTCGAGACGATGCCGTACGGGCCCGCGCCCGAAGCGCCGGACCGCGCGCTGGCGTGGCTGGAGGGGCGCGGCCGCCGCTTCGACCACTGGATCGGCGGAGAGTGGCGCCCTCCCGTGGCGGGGGAGCGCTTCGGGACCGCCAACCCCGCCACCGGCGAGCCGCTGGCGGAGGTCGCCCAGGGGGGCGAGGAGGACGTGGAGGCGGCCGTGCGCGCGGCCGCCGCCGCGCAGCCGGCGTGGTGGGCCCTCGGTCCGCACGCCCGCGCGCGCCACCTGTATGCTCTCGCCCGTACCGTCCAGCGCAACGCGCGGCTGTTGTCGGTGCTCGAGACGCTGGACAACGGGAAGCCGATCCGCGAGTCGCGGGACATCGACATCCCGCTGGTGGCGCGGCATTTCTACCATCACGCCGGCTGGGCGCAGCTTCTGGAGACGGACGCGGAGCTGGCTCGGATGGCGCCGCACGGGGTGGCCGGCCAGGTGATCCCGTGGAACTTCCCGCTCCTCATGCTGGCCTGGAAGGTGGCGCCCGCCCTGGCCACCGGGAACACGGTGGTGCTGAAGCCGGCCGAGTATACGCCGCTCACCGCGCTCCTGTTCGCCGAGCTCTCGGCCCGGGCCGGGCTCCCGCCCGGCGTGCTCAACGTGGTCACCGGCGACGGCCGCACCGGCGCGGCCCTCGTCCGCCACCCGGAGGTGGACAAGGTCGCCTTCACCGGCTCCACGGAGGTCGGGCGCCTGATCCGCGAGGCGACCGCGGGGAGCGGCAAGGCGCTGTCGCTCGAGCTGGGCGGGAAGTCCCCCTTCATCGTGTTCGAGGAGGCGGACCTCGACGGGGTCGTCGAGGGGGTGGTGGACGCGATCTGGTTCAACCAGGGAGAGGTCTGCTGCGCCGGCTCGCGCCTGCTCGTGCAGGAGAGCGTCCACGACCGGTTGGCCGAGAAGCTGCGCGCCCGCATGGAGGCGCTCCGCATGGGCGACCCCATGGACAAGGCGATCGACATCGGGGCGATCGTCGCCCCCGTGCAGCTGGAGCGGATCCGGACCCTCGTGGGGCAGGGCGAGGAGGAGGGCGCGGAGATCTGGCAGCCCTCGTGGAGCGCCCCGCGCGAGGGCTGGTTCTATCCGCCCACCCTGTGCACGAACGTGGGGGCCGCCTCGACGATCGCCCGGGAGGAGATCTTCGGCCCGGTCGTCGTGATGATGAGCTTCCGCACCCCGGACGAGTCCGTGGCGCTGGCCAACGACACCCGCTACGGCCTGGCCGCCAGCGTGTGGACCCAGGACATCGATCTGGCGCTCGACGTGGCCTCGCGGGTGAAGGCCGGCACGGTGTGGATCAACTGCACGAACGTGTTCGACGCGGCCTCCGGCTTCGGGGGCTACCGGGAGAGCGGCTTCGGCCGCGAGGGAGGGCGCGAAGGGCTGCGCGAGTACCTGCGGTCGCGCTGGGAGGCCTCGGTGGAGGAGCGCGGCGCGCGCGGCGCCGGTCCGGGCGCGGCGGAGGCGAGCGCGCCCTCCGGCGACGGCGCGGACGGCCGGGCCGAGGGTGCGGAGACGGCGGCCGGCGCCGCGGCCGCGGGGGCCGTCGAGATGGACGCGGAGGCAGGCGCGATGCCGCCCCACGACGGCGGCGAGGCAATGGCCGACGGGGCGCTCCCCCCGATCGACCGCACGCCGAAGCTGTACATCGGCGGCCGGCAAGTGCGTCCGGATGCCGACTACAGCTATCCGGTGGCGGACGCCGCCGGCCGACCGCTCGCCGAGGTGCCCCTCGGCAACCGGAAGGACGTGCGCGACGCGGTCGAGGCGGCGCGGGGCGCGGGGGCCTGGGCCGGCGCCACCGCGCACGCACGGGCGCAGGTGCTCTACTACCTGGCCGAGAACCTCTCCGCCCGCGCCCCTGAGTTCGCGGATCGGATCGCCCGACTCACCGGCGCCGACCGCCGCCGCGCCGACGCCGAGGTGGAGCGCGCGATCGAGCGGCTCTACCACTACGCGGCCTGGGCCGACAAGTGGGACGGCCACGTGCACCGCACGCCGTTCCGCAACGTGACCCTGGCCATGCCCGAGCCGCTCGGCGTGCTCGGCGTCCTCTGCCCCGATGAGCCCGCGCTGCTCGGGTTCGTCTCGGCCGCCGTCCCGGCGCTGGCGCTCGGCAACGCCGTGGTCGCGGTCGCCTCCGAGCGGTGGCCGCTCCCGGCCACCGACCTCTACCAGGTGCTCGAGACCTCCGACGTGCCTCCGGGCGCCCTGAACATCCTCACCGGGCGCCGCGACGAGCTGGCGCGCGTGCTCGCCGAGCACGACGATGTCGACGGGCTGTGGTTCTTCGGTGCCGGCGACGGGGACGCGGAGGCGAGCGCCGAGGTGGAGCGCCTGTCGATCGGCAACCTCAAGCGCACCTGGGTCTCCCACGGCCGTCCGCGCGACTGGTGGGATTCGGAGCGGGGCGCGGGGCCCGAGTTCCTGCACCGGGCCACGCAGATCAAGAACATCTGGGTCCCGTACGGCGCGTAGGCACAGCGGTGGCTTGACGCCGGCCGGGCTCGTGGCCAGGGTGCGCGATCCGTCCCGCCGACTCGAGGAGCCGATGCCGAACATTCCCCGTCGTGAGTTCCTGCGCCGCTCGGTTCTGGCCCCGCTCGCGCTCGGGGTCGCCGGGCCCTCGGTCGGAGGCCTCTTCTCCGCCTGCTCGTCCCGGCGCCCGCCTCCTCCGCTCTCGGCCACGTCGGTCGGTCATGGCCCCGGTTCCGGCATCCACCGGTTCCGGGTCGGAGCGCTCGAGTGCCTGGCGGTGAGCGACGGGATCCGCCCGTATCCCGCCAACCTGTTCTTCACGAACGCGCCCGAGGAAGAGCGGCGCGCGGAGCTCTCGGCGGCGGGCCAGGGTCCCGAGACGGTGACGTCCTCCTACAACTGCCTGGCGATCCGCACGGGCGACGGGTGGGCGCTGGTGGACACGGGCATCGGGCCGGTCGATCCCGCGCTCGGGCGGCTGCTCCCGCGCCTGGGGGAGGCGGGAATCTCGCCGTCGGAGATCGCCACGGTCGTCCTCACCCACGGGCATCCCGACCACATCGGAGGCCTCACCGATCCCGAGGGAAATCTCAACTTCCCGAACGCCAACTACATTCTGTGGCGGGAGGAGTGGGAGTTCTGGACCTCGGAGGAGCGGCTCGCCGGATTGCCGGAGATCATGGTGACCTTCGCCCGAAAGAACCTGCCGCCCATCCGGGACCGGGTCGAGCTCCTGGACCGGGAAGGGGAGATCCTCACGGGGGTGCGCGCCTTCCCGGCGCCGGGGCATACGCCGGGCCACATGGCCCTGGCCCTTTCGTCCGAAGGAGAGGGCCTGTGGGTGCTCGGCGATGCGATCCTTCACCCGATCCACATCCGGCGCCCGGGCTGGCACGCGGCCTTCGACATGGACCCGGACGCCGCCCGTCGGACACGGCGACGGCTCCTGGAGCGCGCCGCGTCGGAAGGCACCGAGCTGCATGGCTTCCACTTCCATCCGGCGCCTGGGCTCGGCACGGTCGAGTCCGGCGCCGATGGATGGGAGTGGGTTCCGACGGCCCGTCAGGCCTCGGGCGGCCGCACCTCGGCCCAGTGGTCCAGCGGCGCCGTGCCCGCTCCCAGGTCCGGCGCCGAGGCGAGCCCCCGCCGCGTGTAGCCGATCGCGGCGTCCACGGACTCCCGCAAGCTCCAGCCGCGCGCCAGCCCGGCCGCGATGCCGGCCGAGAGGGTGCACCCCGTCCCGTGCCCGCCACGGGTCCGGATGCGTGCGGCCCTCCATGCGCGCCAGCCGTCGTCGTCGAGCAGCAGGTCGAGCACCTCCTCGCCCGGGAGGTGTCCCCCCTTCACGAGGACAGCGTCCGCACCCAGCTGGCGGATCGCAACGGCGGCCGCCCGCATCCCCTCCTCGTCGGCGACCGGGCGCTCCGCCAGGATGGCGGCCTCGGCCAGGTTCGGGGTGACGAGCGTCGCCCGGGGGAGGAGCGCCTCGCGGAGCGCGGCCACCGCCGATTCCTCCAGCAGCCGGTCGCCGCTCGCCGCGACCATCACCGGATCCACGACCACTCGATCCAGGCCGGTCGATTTCAGGCCGGCGACCACGGCGCGGATGATCGGCGCGTCCGCCAGCATGCCCGTCTTCGCGGCCCTCGGCCGGAGGTCCTCGGCCACCGCCTCGATCTGCCCCCGGACGATCTCCGGGTCGATCTTCTGGATGCCGCGCACCCCGACCGTGTTCTGCACGGTGATCGCGGTGATCGCCGAGGTGCCGAAGACGCCGAAGGCGTGGAAGGTCTTGAGGTCCGCCTGGATGCCGGCCCCGCCGCCGGAGTCGCTGCCGGCGATCGTGAGCGCCACGGGTCGGGCGGGATGTGGATGCCGCGCCACCGGGACTCCTCGGCGGAGGTTTCCGGGGCCGTCCGGCGGCCCCTACCTTCGGGCGATGCCCAGCCGATCGGAATGGAAGCTCTGGCGGTCCCTGCAGCGACGAAAGGGGCGCGAGGCGAGCGGCCGCTTCCTCCTGGAAGGGCCCCGGCTGCTGGCCGAGGCGCTGCCGGACGGGCCGCCAGCCCCGGTGCGGCTGGAGGCGGTGCTCCACACCGTCGAGGCGGCGGCCGACCCGGCCCTCCTTCCGCTCCTCGACCGGGCACGGACGGCCGGGGTCCCGGTGCACGAAGTCCAGCCCCGCCAGCTCCGAGAGGTCTCCGACGCGGTGACGCCGCAGGGCGTCGTCGCGGTGGCGCGGATTCCGTCGTGGGAGTGGCGCGACCTGTCGGGCGGCCGCATCCTCGTCCTCGACGCCGTCCAGGACCCGGGCAACCTCGGGACGCTCGCCCGGACCGCCGAGGCGATGGCGCTGGCCGGGCTCGTCCGTCTACCGGGGACGGTGGATCCCTGGAACCCGAAGGCGGTGCGCGCCGCCGCCGGGTCCACCCTGCGCGTCCCGATGCTCGCGATGGAGTGGCCGGACGCCCGCGCGCGCCTGGCCGAGGCGGACGTCCCGATCTGGGCCGCGGATGCGGCGGGGGCGCCGGTCCGCCGCGTCGACGCGCCCCCTCCCCGGCTGGCGCTGGTCATGGGGAACGAGGCGCAAGGGGTCTCGGAGGGGGTGCTCCGGTCCGCCGAGCGCACCGTCTCCGTGCCGATGGCCGGGCGGGTGGAGTCGCTGAACGTGGCGATGGCCGGGGCGATCCTAATGGACCGCCTGTTCGGCGACGGCGAGGCGAGCGACGCACTGACGCGCCCGTGAACGGGAGGGGATAGGGAGGGGTGGACACCGTCGATCTCGTATTCGTCGGCTGGGCGGCGCTGCTCGGCGCCGTGATCGGCTCCTTCCTGAACGTGTGCGTCGCCCGGCTGCCCCAGGGCCAGAGCGTCGTGCGGCCCGGCTCGCACTGCCCGACCTGCGGCATCCCGATCCGCTGGTACGACAACATCCCGCTCCTGAGCTGGCTGCTCCTGCGGGGCCGGTGTCGCGCCTGCGGGGAGACGATCTCGTGGCAATACCCGGCCGTGGAGCTCGGAACGGCCGTCGTCTGGGGAGGCATGGCGCTCGTGTACGGCCCGACGCCGGATGGCCTTCGCGGCGCGGTGCTGTTCAGCCTGCTCCTGGCGATCGCCCTCACCGACGCGCGGCACTACCTGATCCCCGATCCGCTCAGCATCGGCGGCCTGGCGGCCGGGCTGGCGCTCTCGCTTCTCCCGGGCAGCCCCACCTTCTGGATGGCGCTCGCCGGGGCGGCCGGCGGCTTCCTCGTCCTGTTCGGGGTCGGTGTCGCCGGAGAGTGGATCTTCAGGAAGCCGGCGATGGGAGGCGGCGACATGAAGATGATGGCGATGATCGGCGCCTTCCTGGGCCCGGTCGGCGCCATGCTGACCATCTTCCTGGGCGCGCTGACCGGATCGGTCATCTTCGGCCCGGTGAGCCTGAAGACGGGGAAGTTGGTCCCGTTCGGCGTCTTCCTCGCGCTCGGCGCCGCGGTCACCTTCGTGGTGGGGGACGCGGTGATGGACTGGTACCTGGGCCGGCTCTCCGCCTGACCCCCCTGCGCGTCCGGGGGTCCGCCGCGGCTCAACGGCCGGCCGCCGCCTCCGTCCGCCGGTCGAAGCGCCCCGGATCGAACGCCTCCAGCGCTTCCGCCTGCCCCTCCTCGGTCACCGGGGCGCGGTCGAGGATTCGCGCCGCCACCGCCGCGCCGGCGAGCGGCGCGAGCAGGATGCCGTTCCGGCCGTAGCCCGCCGCCCAGTGCAGCCCCTCGACCTCCGGGTCCGGTCCCAGCAGCGGCCACCCGTCGGGGGTGATCGGCCGGAGGCCCGCCCAGCTCGCCTCGGTCCGGGCCTCCGCCAGGGCGGGAAGGAGCCGGACGGCGGCCTGGCGGATCGCGTCGAGGCCCGCCTCGGTGACCGAGGCGTCGAAGCCGGCCTCCTCCATGGTGCTTCCGGCCAGCAGGGAGCCGTCCGGCCGCGGCACGAGGTAGTGGCCGCGCGCGTCCGCGAGCAGCCGCCCGGGAGCCGGCGCGTCCGTCCGGAGGCGGAGCATCTGGCCGCGGACCGGGCGAACCGGCGCCGGCCGCGGGAGCCCCTCCAGGGCGGCGATCCAGGCGCCGGCGGCCAGCACGACCGCCTCGGCCGCGACCTCCTCCCCACCTTCCAGCCGGACCCCCCCCACCCGGCCGCCTCCCGCCGCGGCCGCGGCGCGGATCCGCAGCCCGGACACTCGGACGCCGGTCCGGAGCGTGGCCCCGGCGGCCGAGACCGCCCGGCCGAGGGCGACGCCGAGGGCGTCGGCGTCCACCCGGCCCTCCTCGGGGAGCCACAGCCACGCGCGGGCCGGACCGAGCCCGGGCTGCAGGCGGTCCGCCTCCTCCGGCGTCAGAAGCTCCGCGGGGAGGTCGGCGCGGCGCAGGCCGGCCTCCTCCTCCCGCAGCCGCGCCGCCTCCGCCTCGTCCGCGGCGGCCACCAGCATCCCGCCGCGGCGGTAGCCGATCGGCCAGCCCGAGAGCGCTTCGACGCGCTCCGCGAAGGCCGGCCAGGCCGCGCGCGCCCGCACCCCGATCCGGAGGCCGGGCCCGGGAGCGCCCGCCTCGTACTCCGGCGCCAGCATGCCGCCGGAGGCGCGGGTGGCGCCGGAGCCGGGTGCCTCGCGCTCCAGCACGAGCACGCGCGCGCCGCGCTCGCGCAACGCCAGCGCGACGGCGCACCCCGCCGCCCCGGCGCCGACCACCACGATCCGCCGCGCGCGCGGCGCGCTCACTCCGCGCCCCCCGCGGCCTGCGCCGCGCTCACTCCGCGTCGCCGGCGCTCACGGCCGCGCGCTCACCGGCCGGCGCCGCCGGCCTCGCGCCCCCGCTCTTCCGCGCGCCGCCCTCCGGCACCTCCGGCGTCCGCGGTCGCCCGTGACTCCCGCTCGCGCGCGCCGGCGCCGCCTCCGGGGCGCGCCTCCCCCTCCCGCTGGGCGCCCGACACCCGGGTGAGCCGCGCCCGGGTCACCTGCGTCTCGGTGGCCGCCAGGACCTCGATCCGCACGCCCTGGCGCTCGATGACCTCGCCCGGTTCCGGGACGCGGCCGAGCTCGTCCAGGAGATAGCCGTTCAGCGACCGGTGTTCGAGCAGCGGGAAGGCGGTGTTGAAGTAGTGGTTCACCTCGCGGAGGTCGGCCCCTCCGTCCACCAGGATCTCGTTCCGGTGCACGCGGACGATCGACTCCTCGGGAATGTCCGTCTCGTCCACGATCTCCCCGACCAGCTCCTCGATGATGTCCTCCAGCGTGATCAGCCCGTCGATGCCGCCGTACTCGTCCACCACCATGCCGAGGTGGATCCGCCGCCCCTGGAAGTCCTGCAGGAGCTGAATGAGCGGGACGCTGGAGGGGACGAACAGGGGCTCGCGCGCCAGCTCGCGCAGCGGGACGTCCCGCTGGCCGACCAGCAGCGCCTGGTAGGCGTCCCGCACGTACAGGACGCCGGTCACATCGTCGAGCGAGTCGCCGTACACGGGGATGCGGCTGAACGGCACCGTCGCCAACTCGCCGGCGATCTCCGCCAGGGTGCGGGCATCGGGCCAGGCGAAGATGTCCACCCGCGGCGTCATCGCCTCCCACGCGCGGGTGCGGTCCAGCGCGAACGCCCGCTCGATGAGCCGGCGCTCGTGCTCCTCGATCGCCCCCGCCAGGTGCCCCATGCGGGTCATGGTGCGGATCTCCCGCTCCGTGACTCCGGGGACGCCCTCGCCCTCGGGCAGCATGGCGCGGGTGAGGGCCTCCAGGGGACGGACCAGGATCCACAGGGCGCGCGACAGCCACCGCATCACGGGCGCCGCGAGCAGCGAGATCCGCACGGCGTTGGCGGCGGCGAAGCTCTTCGGCGTGATCTCCCCGAAGAAGAGCACGAGCAGCGTCATCACGCCGGTGGCCAGACCCACCCCCGCGGAGCCGAAGGCCCGCGTCGCCGTGTAGGTGGCGACCGAGGCGGCCCCGATGTTCGCCACGTTGTTCCCGATCAGGATGGTGATCAGGAGCCGCTCGGGGTTCGCCTTCATCTCCACCAGAGCCCGGGCGCCGCTCCGTCCCTCCTCCAGCAGCGCGCGGCCGCGCGCCTGGGTGACGGAGAAGAGCGCGATCTCCGAGCCGGAGAAGAAGCCGGAGAGGACGAGGAGCGCCACGAGGAGCAGAAGCGTGCCGATCACGGCGCCGGGGAGATGGGGGCGATGGGGCGGGCCGCGTCAGTCGCCCGACGGGGCCGGCGAACGCGCCGGAGCAGGGTCTGTCATGGTTCTCCACAAGGTACGGAGCGGGGCCGCAACGTCAAGCGCCGACGCGCCGAACGGCGGGTCGCGGGGAGGCTTGCGAAATTTTTCACAAGCGCCTATCATCGCCGCGCCCGAGCCGGGAGGACGCCGTGAGCCAGTCGCCTTCCCACGGGGGAGGACGCAACGAGGAGCGGGCACCCGGCACGGTCGGGGAGCTCGGCCGCTACGCCGGCTTCGGGCTGACGATCGGTGCCGCGACCGCCCTCTTCGCCTGGCTCGGGACCCTGCTCGACCGCTGGCTCGGCACGGCCCCGGCCTTCGTCCTGGCGGGAGCGTTCCTGGGCTTCGCCGCCGGCTTCTACAGCATGTACTGGCGGCTCGTGCTCCAGGAGCGGGATGCGTCCGCGGGCGCCGGGAAGAAGACGGGCGAGAAGGGGGCGCGCGGTTCGCGCGGGGACGACGGCGGGCCCGAGGCGCCGGGGCCGTGACCGCCTCCGGCGGTGGGGCGGTCCCGCGGACCGGCGCGGTGGATGCCCGGGGGCGGCGCTCGTACGCGGCGGTCACCTTCCTGCTCGCCGCGGGGGGCGTCGCGGCAGCGGCGGGCGGCGGCTGGGGCGATCCGGCCGCGGTGGCCGCCGGCGTCTGCGGCGCCTGGGCGATCCAGGCGGTCGCCTTCTGGCGGCTCGCCCGGGCGCTGGAGGAGGAGCGGGACGCGACCCGCGTCTGGGTGCTGGGGATCGGGGCGCGCGTCGGCGGGCTGGCGATCGCGTTCGCGGCGAGCCGGGCGGCGAAGACGGGCGGGACGGAGCTCCTCCTCGCCTTCGGGGTGGCGATCCTCGCCTTCCTGCTGCTCGAGGCGGGATGGTTGGCTCGGCGACGGGAGCGGCGGAGCGGCGCCCGGCGCGGGACGCGCGCGAGCCCGTCGGATGGCGGGGAAGCGCCAGATCGTGTGGGCCGGTGAGATCACGGAAGACCGTGGGACCAGGAAGACGGCGAGAGCGCTAGATCGGTGAGACCGCATGGACCCGGGATCGGGACGGAAAAGCCGCGACGGGCGAAGGGACGGTCGTTCGCGCGGATGATCTTCCTCCTCCTCGCGATGGCTCTGGCCGCCGGCGCCCCGCTCGCTGGTCAGACGGTGGAGGCCGCGCACGGGCCGCAGGAGGCCGCGCACGCCCCGGAGGGGGCGCCGCACGACCCGCTCGACCCCGCGGTGATGATGCACCACGTGATGGACGACCGGGTGCTGGACTTCGGCTTCGCCACGGTGGACCTGGCGCCGCTCAGCGTGCCGCCCTTCCACGTGGGCCCGCTGGAGATCGACCTCTCGATCACCAAGCACGTCCTATTCCTCTTCCTGGCCGCCCTGCTGACGATCCTGACCATGTGGCTGGCGGCCGGGCAGGCCCGCCGACTGGAGGAGGGGGGGAGCGCCCCCGGCGGGCTGCTGAACGGGATGGAGGCGTTCTACCTCTACCTGCGGGACGAGGTCGCCATGCGGAACATCGGCGCGGGCGGGGAGCGCTTCGTGCCACTGGTGATCACGCTCTTCTTCTTCATCCTGTACGCGAACCTGCTCGGCCTGGTGCCCTTCGGGGCGACGGCCACCTCCAACATCATGGTGACCGGGGCGCTGGCCGCCGTCGCGTTCGTGGTCATCGAGTACGCGGGTTACCGGGCGCTCGGGCCGAGGGGCTATCTCGGCACGATCTTCTACGCCCCGCACGGGATGCACCCGGCCATGCGCGCCGTGATGGTGGTCATCATGACGCCGGTCGAGCTGCTGGGGAAGTTGGCGAAGCCGTTCGCGCTCGCCGTCCGTCTGTTCGCCAACATGACGGCCGGGCACTTCGTGCTGCTGGCCCTGCTGGGACTGATCATCGCCTACGGGAGCTTCGAGCACGCGGCCGGCGTGGTCGCGGTGCTCGGCCCGATCCTGCTCGGCCTGTTCGTGATGTTCCTGGAGATCTTCGTCGCCTTTCTGCAGGCGTACATTTTCGCGATGTTGACGGCCGTCTTCATCGGGCTGATCCGGGCCCACTGAGGCGCGGACAGCCGCGGGAGGCGGGGAGCCGTCCTCCCGCCGCGGCCGTACGGAAGGCCCGCCCGAGCCGGGCGGGATGACACGACCCGACACGAAACAGAGGGAGCGACCGAATGGCTCACTTGTTGGCGTTGGTACAGGATGCCGCCAACGGCGCGGCGATCGGCGACGTCGGCGGCGGGATCGCGATCATCGGCGCCGGGGTGGTGGTGATCGGCGCCGGAATCGGGATCGGCCGGATCGGCGGCCAGATGACGGAGGCGATGGCCCGGCAGCCCGAAGCCGCGGCCCAGATCCAGACGGGCGCGATCATCCTGGCGGCGCTCATCGAGGGCGTGGCGCTGTTCGGCCTCGTCATTGCGGGGTTCATCAAGTAGGTCCGCGGGAGCGCGCGTCATGACGAGAGCCACCCCCTACATCCTCGGACCGGCCCTGGTCCCCCTGCTGCCCGCCGCCGCGGCGGCCCAGGAGGGCGGCATCTTCTCGGTGAACCTGGGGCTGGTCATCTGGACCTGGGTGCTCTTCCTGCTCACCCTGTTCGTCCTCGCCTGGAAGGTCTTCCCCTTCATCGCCGGGACGCTCGAGGAGCGGCAGCGGAAGATCCAGGCATCGATCGACGAGGCGCACCGCGCCCGCGCCGAGGCCGAGCAGTACCGGGAGGAGCAACGGCAGGCGCTGGACGCCGCCCGCCGGGAGGCGCAGGCGCTGGTGGAGCGCGCCCGCGAGGCGGCGGAGAACCTCCGCCAGCAGCTCCTGGAGGAGGCGCGGGCCGAGCAGCGCGAGCTCGTCGAGCGAACCCGGCGGGAGCTCCGGCGGGAGCGCGAGCAGCTCCTCGAGGAGGTACGCCGGGAGGCGGTGGACGTGGCCCTGGCGGCCGCCGAGCGGCTGATCGAGGCGCGCCTGGACACGGAGGAGAACCGGCGGCTCGTCCGGGAGTACGTGGGCCGGGTCGGATGAGCCGATGACCGGCGGCGCGGTGGCCCGGGTGGGCGCGTGATCGCGGGCGCGGTGGCCCGCAACTACGCGGAGGCGCTGTTCGAGCTCGCCTCGCGGAGCGGGGAGGAGGAGACGTTCGGCGAGCTCCTCCAGGAGGTCGTCACCCTGTACCGGGACGAGCCCGCATTCCGCCGCTTCCTGGACACGCCGCGGATCGGGCTCGAGGAGAAGAAGGCCGCCCTGCGCGAGGTGCTCGGCGCGCACGCGTCGGAGCCCTTCCTCCGCTTCCTCTTCTTGGTGCTGGAGAAGCGGCGCCAGCGGGCGCTGCCGGCGATCGGCGAGACCTACACCGCGCTGGCGGACGAGCGGGCGGGGCGGGTCCACGCCTCCATCGCCCTGGCCTTCGCCCCGGACGAGCCGCTGCGCGGAGAGGTCGTGGGGGCGCTGGAGCGCGCGCTGGAGAAGGACGTGGTCCCGCACTTCCGCGAGAACCCGCGCCTGCTCGGCGGCGTGGTCGTCCGGGTCGGCGACCGGCTGCTGGACGGCTCGCTCCGGCGTCGGCTGGATGACCTGCGGCGGGAGCTGCTCACGCGGGCGGACGGCGCGGCAGAGACGTAGACCCGAGGAACGGACGAGGGACATGGCGAGTTCAGAAGGCGCGCTACGCGCCGGCGAGATCAAGAAGGCGCTGCTCCAGCAGATCGACCGCTACGAGGAGGACCTCCACATGGAGGAGGTCGGCGAGGTCCTCGAGGTGAAGGACGGCATCGCCCGCATCTGGGGGCTTTCCTCGGCCGTCTCCAACGAGATGCTGGAGCTCGAGGCGGCGGAGACCGGGAACACGGTGACCGGGCTGGCGCTGAACCTCGAGGAGGACAACATCGGCGCCGTCATCCTCGGCAACTACCTGGAGCTCAAGGAGGGGGACACCGTACGGCGGACCGGCCGCGTCCTGGACGTCCCGGCCGGACCCGACTTTCTCGGCCGCGTGGTGAACCCCCTGGGGGAGCCACGGGACGGCCGCGGTCCGATCCGCTCCGTCACCCGGATGAAGGTCGACCGGAAGGCGCCCGGCATCGTGTACCGCCAGCCGGTGAAGGAGCCGCTCCAGACGGGGCTCAAGGCGATCGACTCGATGATCCCGATCGGCCGCGGGCAGCGGGAGCTGATCATCGGCGATCGGCGGACCGGGAAGACGGCGATCGTGGTGGACACGATCATCAACCAGCGGGACCAGGACGTGGTCTGCATCTACGTGGCGATCGGACAGAAGGCGTCCACCGTGGCCGCCCTGGTCGAGCGCTTCGAGGCCGAGGGCGCCATGGACTACACGATCGTGGTGGCGGCCAACGCGTCCGACCCGGCCACCATGCAGTACATCGCCCCGTACGCCGGCTGCGCGTTGGGCGAGTACTTCATGTACCACGAGGGGCGCCACGTCCTGCTCGTGTACGACGACCTCTCGAAGCAGGCGGACGCCTATCGGGAGCTGTCGCTCGTCCTGCGGCGCCCGCCGGGGCGGGAGGCGTACCCGGGGGACATCTTCTATCTCCACAGCCGCCTGCTGGAGCGGGCCGCCAAGATCACCGAGGACGCCTCGATGATCGAGGGGAACCCCGAGATCCACGCGCCCGGCGGCTCGCTCACCGCGCTGCCGATCATCCAGACCCAGGCGGGCGACGTCTCGGCCTACATCCCGACCAACGTGATCTCGATCACCGATGGGCAGATCTACCTGGAGTCGGACCTGTTCTACGCGGGCGTGCGGCCGGCGGTGAACGTCGGGATCTCGGTCTCCCGCGTGGGGGGCGCCGCGCAGATCAAGGCGATGAAGAAGGTGGCCGGGAGGCTGCGCCTGGACCTGGCCCAGTACCGCGAGCTCGAGGCGTTCGCCCAGTTCGGCACCGAGCTCGATCCGGCGACCCAGCGGCAGCTCGCCCGCGGGGAGCGCACGGTGGAGATCCTCAAGCAGGGGCAGTACGACCCGATGCCGGTCGAGGAGCAGGTGATGGCGATCTACGCCGTCACCCAGGGCCACCTCGACGACCTCCGCGTGCCCCGGATCCGCGACTGGGAGACCGGCTTCCTAGAGTACATGCGCTCGCAAGAGCCCGGGATCGGCCGGGCGATCCGCGAGGAGAAGACGCTGTCGGAGGAGACCGAGGAGAAGCTGCGCGCCGCGATCGATGCGTACCACGAGCTCTTCCGCGCCGGGGAGGTTGCCCCGGCGGAGGGCGAGGAGGCTCCCGGCGCCGCCGCCCTGGCGACCGGCACCGGACCGGGGCCGCAGACGGACGAGGCGGCGGCCGCGGTCCAGGCCGGCACCGGTTGAGCTGAGGCATGGAGAAGGCTCGCGACATCAAGCGGCGGATGCGCTCCGTCGACAACACGCGGAAGATCACCCGCACCATGGAGATGGTGGCGGCGTCCAAGCTCCGCCGGGCGCAGATCCGGGTGCAGCGGGCCCGCCCCTACTCCGAGCGGCTGGGGGCGGTGATCCGCCGGCTGGTGACGCCGGAGCTGGCGGAGGCGCAGCCGCTGCTCCGGCAGCCCGAGCGGGCGCGGCGGGCGGCGGTGATCCTCCTCACCAGCAACCGCGGCCTGTGCGGCGCCTTCAACGCGAACCTGATCCGGCGCGCGCGGGAGCGGATGGCCGCGCTCGAGCGCGAGGGGGTGGAGGTCGAGCTCCACGTCTCCGGCCGGAAGGGGATCTCCTTCTTCCGCTTCCGGGGGATCCCGATGGCGAGCACCCGGACGGACATTCACGACCGGCCGACCCTGGAGGACGCCCGCTCGCTGATCGGGCCCTCCCGGGAGCGCTTCGAGGCGGGCGAGCTGGACGCCGTCCACCTGGTGTTCGCCGAGTTCCGGAACGTGGTCAGCACCCCGCCGGTCGCCCGGCAGGTGCTCCCGGTGGAGGTGGAGGAGGGTAGGGCCGGAGGGGAGCGCTGGTACATCCTCGATCCCTCGCCGGAGGAGATCCTCTCGCGGCTGCTCCCGCTGTACGTGACGAACGCGGCCTTCCGGGCGCTGCTCGAGACGGCGGCGGCCGAGCAGGGCGCTCGACGGACGGCGATGAAGAACGCCACGGACAACGCGGAGGAGTTCCTCGACGACCTGCGGCGCACGTACAACCGGGCGCGGCAGGCCGAGGTGACGCAACAGATCGCCGAGATCATGGGCGGCGCGGAAGCGCTGTCGGGATAGACGGACAGGAAGGGAACGATGGCGAACGCAACGCGGGACGGGAGCGGGGACGGACGAGGCGTCGGCAAGGTCGTGCAGGTGATCGGCCCGGTGATCGACGCCGAGTTCCCCCCCGATGCGATGCCCGAGATCTTCAACGCCCTGGAGCTCCGCGTCGAGGACGACACCGGCGAGCGGCGCCTGGTGTGCGAGGTGGCCCAGCACATCGGCCGCAACCTGGTGCGCGCGGTGGCCATGGACTCCACCGACGGGATCCGGCGCGGGGCCCCGGTGCGCGACCTCGGGGAGCCGATCTCGGTCCCGGTGGGGGAGGCGCCGCTCGGCCGCATCCTGAACGTGCTGGGCGAGCCGGTGGACGAGCTGGGGCCGGTCGAGGCGGAGGAGCGCTGGCCGATCCACCGCGAGCCGCCGATGCTCGAGGCGCTCGAGCCGAAGACGGAGATCTTCGAGACCGGGATCAAGGTGATCGACCTGGTCGCCCCCTACGTCCGGGGCGGGAAGACCGGCCTGTTCGGCGGCGCCGGGGTGGGCAAGACCGTGATCATCATGGAGCTCATCCACAACATCGCCTCCGAGCACGGCGGCCGCTCCGTGTTCTGCGGAGTGGGGGAGCGGACCCGCGAGGGGAACGACCTGTGGCTCGAGATGAAGGAGTCGGGCGTGCTCGGCTCCGCGGCCCTCGTGTACGGGCAGATGAACGAGCCGCCGGGCGCGCGGCTGCGGGTGGGCCTCTCGGGCCTCACGATCGCCGAGTACTTCCGCGACGTGGGCGGGCAGGACGTGCTCCTGTTCATCGACAACATCTTCCGCTTCAGCCAGGCCGGCTCGGAGGTCTCGGCGCTGCTCGGCCGCATGCCGAGCGCGGTGGGCTACCAGCCGACGCTGGCCTCGGAGATGGGGAACTTGCAGGAGCGGATCACCTCCACCCGACAGGGGTCCATCACCTCCGTGCAGGCGATCTACGTCCCCGCCGACGACCTCACCGACCCGGCGCCCGCGGCGGCCTTCACGCACCTCGACTCCACGACCGTGCTCTCCCGTCAGATCGCCGAGCTCGGGATCTATCCGGCCGTCGACCCGCTCGAGTCGAGCAGCCGGATCCTGGACGCGCAGTTCCTCGGCGAGCGGCACTACCGGGTGGCCACCCGGGTGCAGGAGATCCT
>CAZTGV010000045.1:6184-20007 GCA_964613475.1 uncultured Gemmatimonadota bacterium | reverse complement strand
AGCTCTGGAGCGCCAGCACGATGCCGGTGAACACGGCGATGAAGAGGGCGATCGGCACCGAGTCGACGCCGATCCGCCGCGCCTGCCGGCTCAGCTCGGGCAGCCAGGTCCGGAACGCGACGGCCCCGCGGGCGGTCGACCCGAGGAAGCGGGCCGCCCGGCCCGCCCCGGCCGCCGCGCCAGCGGCCGAGCGGCCGACCCAGGCGAAGGGGTGAAGCGCACGCACGTCCGAAGGGTACGGGTCGCCGGGCGCCCGGAAAAGTCGCGAGGCTTGCCCGCGACGCCGCGCGCCGGGACCGCTGGACAGCGCGAGGACGGACGAGGAGCTTGCCGCGAGATGCGGGACCGACGATCGCCGCCGGAGTGGAACGAGGTGCGGATCGGGCTCGGCCTGATGGCCGCGCTCGGGCTGGTCGCGCTCGGGATCTTCTTCCTCGATCGGATCCGGAGGGAGATCGCCGAAGGCCCGACGGTCGTCGTGCTGGCCGACGACGCGGCGGGGCTGGAGCCCGGCGCCGAGGTGTGGGTGGCCGGGCGGCGGGGCGGGCGCGTCCGGGCCGTCCGGCTCGTCCCGCCGGCCGCGGAAGGGGCGGCGGCGGTCGTGGTGGAGGCGGTGCTCCTCCACGAGGCGGCGTCCTTCCTGCGCGCCGACGCCTCGGCCGAGATCGCCCAGGCCGGCCTGCTCGGTCCCGCCGTCCTGGCCATCCGACCGGGCGGCGAAGCGGCGCGGCGCTTCGACTTCCGCGACACCCTGCGTGCCCCCGGAGTGCCTCCCCGAGAGCGGGTAATGGCCGCGCTGGATACCTTCCGCGCCACCCTCCGGCGCTCCGAGCCGACGCTCCGGGCCGCGACCCGCCTCTGGGACGGCCAGGGGACCCTGCCCGCCCTCCGCATGAATCCCGAGCCGCTCGAGCGCCTCGGCGCGGACGTCCGGCGGCTCGCCGACCTGCTGCAGGCGGACGCGGGCGGCTCGGCCGGCCGCCTGGCGCGGGACACCGCGTGGCGAGCGGCGCTGCGAAGGGTCGGCGCGCGAATGCGGAGCTGGACGGCACCGCCGCCCGAGGCGGCGGCGCGGCCCCCGGAGCCCCCGGCGCCGACCCCCGAGGCCCCGGCGCGCGCCGAGGCGCGGCCGGAGCCGCGGGCCACGCTCGCCGAGCTGGACGTGGCGCTCGAGCGGCTCCGGGCCACGATCGGCGAGCTGGAGGCGCATCTGGCGGCGGGCGGGGGAACCGCCGGCCGGGCGCTCCACGACGACGAGATCCGTCGCCAGGCCGCCCTCCTCCGGGCCCGTATCGACACGGTCCGGGCGGAGCTGGTGGCCGAGCCGCTCCGGTGGCTCCGCTTCCGGCTCTTCTGAAGCCGCCCGGGCCAACGCCGCGAAGCGGAGGGCGCGAGGCTGGCCGCGCGGCTCACGCGGCGACGCGCAGGTGCCTGGGCGCCGCGCGGCTCACGAGGGCGGCGCCAGGCCTCCCTGGATCACGAAACGGACCTCCTCCTCCCGCCGGCCCACCGGCTTGCTGGTGACCAGCACGACCTCGTCGACCGCGCTCCGGCGGTCCTCCAGGGCGACCTGGATGTCCACCGACCCGTCCGCGGCCGCGATCCGGGTGCGGATCACCTTCCCCGGCTCGTCCTCCGCCTGCCGCGCCGGGTTGCGGAACAGCGTGAGGGTGGAGCGTCGCCTACCGTCCGGCAGGCGGCGGGAGATCTTCACGCGCCGCAGCCAGTCCGGCTGATAGCTGATCATCCACAGGTCGCCGTGCTGGTCGACCCCCCTACCCTCGCGATTGTGGCGGGCCATGCATCCCCCTTGGAAGCCCTGGACTCGGACCGCTGCGGCCGCCCCCGACCCGACCGGTCCCGACCCTGGCGCGCCGATGGGACCGCGGTGCCTTGACCGCGCTCCCGCCCCCGGTTATCCTCGACTCACCAACCCATTCCGCGACGCGCCCTTCGCCCGGTCGAGATCGCAATCCTGGCGCCACGATCCCAACGCGAACGCGACAGCTCCGATCGTGAGCGCTTTCCGTCGACCCGGACGGGCCGCGTCCCGACGATGCACGAGATGGAGAGAAGCGCGTGGACATCGCCGAGCTGAAGTCCAAGTCCATCGGCGAGCTGCACGAGATGGCCGAGGACTTGAACATCGCCAACTATTCCGGCCTCCGAAAGCAGGACCTGATCTTCCGGATCGAGCAGAACCTCTTGGACTCCGACGTCGTGCTGCGCGGCGAAGGCGTCCTGGAGATCCTGCCCGAGGGCTACGGGTTCCTGCGTAGCCAGGACTGGAACTACCTGTACGGCCCGGACGACATCTACGTCTCGCCCTCGCAGATCAAGCGCTTCGACATGCGCACGGGCGACACGGTGCTCGGTCAGGTCCGGCCGCCCAAGGAGGGGGAGCGCTATCTCGCCCTCCTCAAGGTGGAGGCGATCAACGGCGACGACCCCGAGAAGGCGAAGCACCGGATCGCGTTCGACAACCTGCGGCCGCGCTATCCCGAGGACCGGATCAAGCTGGAGCGCGCCGACGGGGACATCTCCATGCGGGTGCTGGATCTCATCGCGCCGGTCGGGAAAGGGCAGCGGATGCTCATCGTCTCGCCGCCCAAGGCGGGGAAGACGATCCTGCTCCAGAAGGTCGCCAACTCGGTGCTGGAGAACCAGCCCGAGTGCAAGCTCATCGTGCTTCTGATCGACGAGCGGCCGGAAGAGGTCACCGACATGGAGGAGCACGTCGCGGCCGAGATCATCTCCTCGACCTTCGACGAGCCCGCCGACCGGCACACGCAGGTGGCCGAGATGGTGCTGGAGAAGGCCAAGCGGCTGGTCGAGTACAAGCACGACGTGGTCATCCTGCTCGACTCCATCACGCGGCTCGCCCGCGCCTACAACACGACCGTCCCCCACTCGGGCAAGATCCTGTCGGGCGGCGTGGACGCGAACGCCCTGCACAAGCCGAAGCGCTTCTTCGGGGCCGCCCGGAACATCGAGGAGGGCGGAAGCCTGACGATCATCGCCACCGCGCTGATCGACACCGGGAGCCGCATGGACGAGGTGATCTTCGAGGAGTTCAAGGGAACCGGGAACAGCGAGGTGCTGCTGGACCGTCAGATCGCCGACAAGCGCATCTTCCCCGCCATCGACCTGAACCGCTCGAGCACCCGGAAGGAAGAGCTCCTGATGAGCGAGACGGAGCTCAACCGGATGTACCTCCTGCGCAACTTCCTCTCCGACATGCCCCCCGCCGAGGCCGTGCAGTTCCTCATGGAGCGGATGAAGCGGACCGAGACGAACCAGGAGTTCCTGGACTCGATGGCCGCCGGGGAGTGAGCGACCCGCTCGAGGCCGCGCTCGCCGAGCACGGCCTTCGCGACATCCGCGAGCGATACCGTCAGATCCTCCTCCGCCTCCGCCGCGCCGACGAGGAGGCGTACGAGCGGGCGGTGCGCCGCTACCGGGACGAGTTGAAACCGGCCCTGGAGACGGGCGAGGACGTCCTGCCGCTCTGGCTGGGCTACGGGATGGAGCTCGCGGCGCGCCTCGCCCCGGGACGCGTGGTGGCGGTGAACCGGAGCGGCCGGGCCGAGCCGGTCGAGGGCGCGCCGCCCGTCGGGAGCCTGCTCCTGCACCTGCCGGAGGACCGGGCGTCACCGGCGATCCCGCTGTCCGAGCCGACGCGGCCGAGCCCCCCGCAGGCGGCCACCCTGGAGCTGCTCTGCGGCTGAGCTCCGCCCGAGCCGGGCCCTTCCGCGTCACCTCGGGGGAGGCGGCCAGGCGATCTCCCACCCGGCCGTGAGCGCGGTCGCCCCATCCCGAAGGCCCCGCGCCACGTCGAGGCGGAGCGCTCCCGGCCGGCCCGGCAGCGCGACCCGCAGACCCAGCCCGATGTCCCCGTGTAGCGGCCCGAGCCCCGCCTCCCCGTCCCCGGGTCCGGGCCCCTCCGCGGGCGCCGGGCCGAGCGCCCCGCCGGCCCCGCGCGCCGCGGCCGACGCCAGGTCCAGGAACGCGGCGGCCCCGAGGTCGACCGGAAGGGCGGGACGCAGGGGAGCGCCGGGCGCCCACCAGGCCGTCGCCTCCAGGCCGCCGTGGAGCAGGCCCCGGCCGAACGCCGGCCCGCCGATCGCCCCATCCTCCAGCAGCGGATGCGCCCGGAGGGTGGCCGGCCGCGCGCGGCCTTCCCCCGCGCCGGGCCAAAGCGCCCGCGGCGCCCCCGCTCCCGCGCCGGCCGCGCCGGCCCGCGCCTCCCAGACGAGCCCGTCGCGGCCGGCGGCCGAGCGCCAGTCCGCCCGCAGGGCGCCGGCCGCGAAGCCGCCGCGCCCCCCGGCCCCGGCCCAGCCCTCCGCCTCGGCCGCCAGCGCCCACCGCTCGCCCGGCCGCAGCTCGAGGCCGACCGCCGCCGCCGGCCTGGCCGCGGCGCCGACCCAGCGGTCGAGCGCCAGCCCGAGCCGCCAGCCGAGCGCGCCGGTCTCCCAGCGACCGACGGAGAGGCCACCGCGCACCCGCTCCTCCCGCAGCGTCTCGGCGTCCGCGGCGTCGGCGCCCGCGCTCCCGCCGGCGCCAGGTATCCGGTAGGTCTGCGCCTCCCAGAAGCCCTCCACGCGCCAGGTCGCCCCGGCCGGCGGGAGGGAGGTCGGCGCCTCGAGGGCGAGGAGGACCCGTGGGCGGCCGGCCTCCGGCCGCACGGCGAGCGTCCACCGCTCCCCCCCGCGCACCAGGCCGGCCATGCGCAGAGTGACCTCCCGCTGGACGAGCGCCCTCGCCCCGGCCGCGGCCAGGGCCGGTCCCGAGGGGGGGCCGGCCGGCAGCTCGTGCACGGCCGCCACCAGGGCGACGGACCCATCGCCGCGCGGGCGGAGGGCGAGCCGCGACGCCTCGAGCGCCGGGAAGGCATCGAGGCGCCGGGCGGCCGTGGCGTAGCCCCCCGCGGTGAGCGGCTCGCCCGGACGCAGTCCGAGGTGGCGGAGCAGGATCGGCTGCGAGATGCGGCGCGCGCCCTCCACGCGCACCAGATCCAGGCGCGCCTCGCCCAGCCGGTGCCACGCCTCGAGCGCGCCCGCCGCGTCCCCGGCCAGGTAGCGGGCCGCCGCGAGGGTGCGGAGGGCGTGCGCATCGCCGGGCGCCCGGGCGAGCGCCCGCTCGCCGAGCGCGGCCGCTTCCGCCGCGCGTCCCTGCCGCAGCCGCAGCCCGGCGAGCTCGCGGAGCGGCGCGGCCGCGGCGGGACAGGCCCTCGCGGCCGCCTCGAGGACGCGCGCCGCCGCCTCGTGCCGGCCCGCCCGCGCCCGCTGCACGCCCTCCCGGGTGAGCGGTTCACAGGCCGGCGGTGGGGAGGCGGCGGGTGCGCTCCCGGCCTCGGCGGGCGCCGACGCGTCCCGCTTCCCGACCGACCGGTCCGGCCCGCCGTCCGCCGCGCGCTCCCCCGGCAGCATCAGCATCGCCCAGCGGCCGGCCGCCTCCCAGGCGCGGGCCAGCTCGGCCTCCGTCAACACGCGGTACGCTCCGAGCGCCGGGTCGTGCAGCACGACGGACCCTCCGAGCCAGCCGACGACGACGACGTAGTGGAAGCGGTCGGGGCCGACCTCCAGGAGCGCGATCACGGGCCGGCCGCGCGCCAGGTGTCGGCGCACCTCCGCGGCGTCTCCCCGGAAGGCGAGCGCCCGCCAACCCCGCGAGCGGACCTCGCGCCGGAGGTCCGCCGCGCGGATGCCTCGGGCGTCGTCGGTGACCAGGTGCTCGAAGTCCTCCGCGAGCACGTCGGAGGCGCTCCAGTAGCGCGCCACCATGGCCGCCGCCGCGCCCCCGCAGAGCTCGGGTCGCTGCGGGACGAAGGGCACATCGAGGAGCGGCTCGGGCCCCTGCGCGGTCAGGCCGGAGACGTCGCCGGACGAGGCCGTGCAGAGGAGGAGCAGGGCGGCGCACGCCGCCCCGCGTCGGACGCGCCCGGCCCGCGCGATCGCTCCCATCCTTCCGAACGTGTGGTTCGCGGGGGGCGCGGCACGCCCCCCCGCGGTCTCACGACGCGACGATGATGAGCAGGATGAGGAGGGCGATGATCAGCGCCGTGGTCGAGATCACGACGTAGTCCTGACCTCCCGCCAGCGCCTCGTCGAGGCTCCGCGCCTGGATCGCCAGCCGCTCGGCCTCCCCGTCCTCCAGCGTCGCGACCGCGGAGGCCGCCCGCTGCAGGTCGATCCCGGCGTCGTCGGCGATGCGGCGCACCTCGGGCCGATCCAGGAACGCGCGAAGCGCCTCCCGGTCGACGTCCGCCTCGGCGGCCCGCTCGGCCACGAGGCCCTCGATCTCCTCGGAGGACAGGACGTGCGCCTCCTGGGCCGCCGCGGGCGCGAACGCCAGCGTGGCCGCGAGCAGCGCGAGTCCTCCGGTCCGACGCAGGGTCTCCATGCTTCCAGCCCTCCTTGCCACGGTTCCGATTTCACGAATCCCGGGTCCGCCCGACATCAGGGCGGGCAGGTTCCGTGCCGATTAGCTGGACACCGTACCGCGCTCCGGCAGGGCCGGCAGGTCGCCCTCGCCCGAACGCCTGCCCGAGCGCCGCAAGGAAGGTCGCGCCGCCGGTCCCTCCGGTCCAGGGCTTCTTGACGCCCGCCGCGGGGGAGGGCGCCCAGCGGCGAGGCGGCATCGAGAGCCCGCGGGAGCCGGCCCGACACGACGCTTACGGAGCCGAGCGATCGAGGCCTACGGAGCCGGGCCGATTCGACGACGCGAGGGGCGGACGACGATCAGGAGGTAGAGAAGCAGGGCGATCAGGAAGGTCCAGGGGACCTGCAGGCGGATCATCCGCACCCCGCCGGGGAGCGCCCGCCCGTCGAAGCCGAGCTGCAGCGTGCTCTCCTCCGCATAGAAGGGCAGCCGGAGGAAGGACGCGGTCGCCTCGGCCACGCCCGATCCCGCCGCGGGCGAGGCCGCCGAGCCGCTCCGCTCGACCCGCTCTAGCACCGCCGGTCCGCGGAGGGTTCCGATCACGAACGCGGCCACCAGGAGCGCCGGCCAGCCCCACCGAACCGGAAGCGGCCGCAGGCCGGACCCGCCCGCGCCGGAGCGGACCCGCCGGAGCCAATCCAGGAGGCTCCAGCCGAGCAGCAGGAGCGCGAGGGCCGAAAGCACGAGACCGAAGGGCGTGATCCAGGACACGGGACCTCTCAGCGAATCGGGGACCGGGACGGCGCGATGGAGGCCGGACGCGGGCGCCAGGCCACCACCGCCGGATAGGGGTTCTCCACCACCCCGTAGTAGACGGAGTCGGCATGGGCGAATCGGAGGACCGGCTCGGGGAGGATGAGGCTCTCCACGTACTCCCCGGTGGAACGTCGGTACACGTCCACGACGCGGTTCGCCAGCTCCGAGGCGCCCTGGAAGAGGACGAGCAGGCGGTCGCCCGAGACGGCGAGGCCCGCCGCGCCGAAGTGCGGGGCGACCACCCGGCTGGTCGTCTCCTCCGAATCCGCCAGCCGCCGACGCTCCGTTCGGACCCGGGTGGTGGGCACCGGCTCCACGTACCAACCACGCGCCCCCGTCCAGCGCGTCCCCTCGAACGGGAAGAAGCCGTCGGCCATCGAGAGGGCGACCGCCCACGCGTCGGCGTCGGGGTCGTTCGCCGCGACGAGCTGGGTGGCCAGCGGCGGAAGCGTGCGGAAGGCGGGGATCGGGAAAGGTCTCCGCTCCAGGACCCGGCCGTCCGGCGCGAGGAGGACGAGCGGCCGATCGGGGTCCAACGCCAGCAGCACGAAGGTGCCGTCGTGACGGGGCACGAAGACGTCCGCGCGGGCGCCGACCTCCTCCACCGGCACCGTGCCGAGTCGCCGCCCCTCCCGGTCGATCCCGACCAGGCGGGCGTTCTCCACGTCCAGGAGCCACGCCGTGCCGTTCGCGTCCAGCGCCAGATGCCGCGGATGCGCCATCTCCTCCGGCCCGCGCCCGCGCCGACCCCAGCTCCACGCCACCCGGCCCGCGCGGTCGATCCGGAGGAGCCGTCCGGCCAGGAGGTCGGCGACGTAGGCACCGCCTTTGTCGGCCGCGATGCGGCTGGGGGCCAGGAGCAGCGTGTCCTGGAGCGCGCCGCCGAACGTGAACAGCGTGTCCCAGGCGGCCCCCCGGAAGGTGCGTTCGCCGGCGGGGGGGCGCCCCTCCTCCCAGGGAGCGGGAGGCTCGCCGCCGCACGCCGCCGCGCCGAGGGACAGCGCGAAGACGAGCGCGGCGGACTCGGCTCGCCGCGCGCTCATCCCCGGGCTCCCGGCGCGGGCGGGACATCGCGCCCCCCGCCCTCCGCGCGCAGCCGGTTCGCGTGCTCCTCGACCGCTCGCACCCACGCCTCTCCCGCGGCCGCTCCGTCCGGAGCCGGCAGGGCCAGCCGGACGCGGCCCGCCGGATCGAGGAGGAGGGTGACGGGCGTTCGGCGGAAGCCGAGCCCGAGCATCAGGCGCTCGGCCGACCGGGCGAGGTCCGGGCGGAAGGGCAGCCGCAGCCCCGCCTCCTCCGCCAGGCGCCGCGCGGCCGAGGTGTCCCGCGGGAAACCGAGTCCCACCGCCAGGGCCCGCACCGCGCTCCGATCGTGCAGCGCCGTCCAGGCGTCGAGCAGCCAGCCGTGCGACGGGCAGTCCCCGGCCTGGAAGACCAGGAGGAGCGTCGGCAAGCGGGCGGCCGACGCGGGGGTCGGGAGCGCATCGCGGGCGGCCGGGGAGGTGTCGGCGGCGGCCGGGAGCGTCTCGCCGGCCGCCGCGACCAGGCGCTCGGGCTCCGGCCGCCCCCGCGCCTCGCCCCAGCGGAGACCGGAGCCGAGCACGAGCGCGGCGGCCAGGGCCACGCCACAGCGGTCGGCCCAGCGGCGGCCGGCGCGGGGCCCTTCCCGCGCGGCCGCCGACCGGCCCGGGCCGACCTTCACGGCGTGCCTCCGTCCTGGAGCATCGCCTTCGTCCCCCTTCAGGCCGGCTCGCGGATGGGCTCGACCTTGCCCCCCGGATAGTACTTGTACCGGGTCGTGCAGATCTTGTAGAACAGGAAGGTCGTGCACTCCTGGGTCATCCAGCAGACGTTGCCGTCGTTGGCGCCGCAGTCGCTGGACTGCGCCCGCGGCTGGGCGGGGGCGGACAGGTAGGCGCCGGCGGCGATCAGGAAGGCGATCGCGGTCATCCCGGCGCGCGTGGCGAGTCGTCGGAGCATCGTGCACCTCCGTGGTTCGGGGTTGAAGCGTCCTGGATCCGTGTCCAAGCGCTGCGACGCCCCACCGTAGCCGCGACCCTCAACGCCGCCTCAATGCGCCCGCGACAGCCCGCCGCCCGGCCGCTCCCTTGTCGGCCGCTCCCGCGGCCCGCATGATACCGAAAGTCCACCGAAGGGTCAGGCCGCCCCGGGCGGCCACCCCCGCCGGTCACCCAGCGACGAGGCACCCGCGTGGCCCAGACGACCGTGCAGCACGAGCGGATCGAACTCCGCGGCATCGAGCAGGAGATGCGCGACTCGTTCATCGACTACTCGATGAGCGTGATCGTGCAGCGCGCCCTCCCCGACGCGCGGGACGGGCTGAAGCCGGTCCACCGACGGATCCTGCACGCCATGCGGGAGCTCGGCCTGGTGCCCGGTCGCCCGTACAAGAAGAGCGCGACCGTGGTGGGGGACGTGCTCGGCAAGTACCACCCGCACGGCGACGCGGCCGTCTACGACACCCTCGTCCGCATGGTACAGGAGTTCTCGCTCCGCTATCCGCTCGTCGACGGGCAGGGGAACTTCGGCTCGGTGGACGGCGACAGCGCGGCGGCGTACCGGTACACGGAGGTGCGGCTGGAGCCGATCGCCATGGAGCTCCTGGCCGACCTGGACAAGGACACGGTGGACTTCCGCCCGAACTTCGACGGGCGGCTCACCGAGCCGGAGGTCCTCCCCACCCGGCTGCCCCACCTGCTGCTGAACGGCGCCGACGGGATCGCGGTGGGGATGGCGACCAAGATCCCGCCCCACAACGCGACCGAGCTCCTCCGGGCGGCCGATCACCTGGTCGCCCACCCCGACTGCGAGGTCGACGAGCTGATGGCGTTCGTCCGGGGCCCGGATTTCCCGACCGGCGGCTACATCTGGGGCCGCGAGGGGATCGACTCCGCCTTCCGGACCGGACGCGGCCTGGTGGAGATGCGGGCCCGCATGCACCTGGAAGAGGGGAGCTACGGCAAGAGCTCGCTGGTGGTGACCGAGCTGCCCTACCAGGTGAACAAGACGCGGGTCATCGAGCAGATCACCAAGATCGTGCGGGCCGGCCGTACCGAGGCGATCACCGACCTGCGCGACGAGTCGGACCGGGACGGGATCCGCCTGGTCATCGAGCTCAAGCGGGACACGGACGTCCGGAAGCTCGTCCGCACCCTGTTCAAGAAGACCCAGCTCCGCTACACCTTCGGCGTGATCACCCTCGCCCTGGTGGATGGGCGGCCGGAGGAGCTGAACCTGAAGCAGGCGCTCGCCTGCTTCGTGGACCACCGGCTGGCGGTGATCGGCCGCCGGGCCTCCTTCGAGCTGGAGCGCTCGCGGGAGCGCGCGCACGTGGTCGAGGGGCTGCTGAAGGCCCTGGAGGACATCGACCAGGTGATCGCGCTCATCCGGGGCTCCCGGACGCCCGCCGCCGCCGCCAGGAAGCTGCGGGCGGAGTTCGACCTCTCGGAGCGGCAGGCGGAGGCGATCCTCGCCATGCGCCTCTCGCAGCTCACGGGGCTCGAGGCGAAGAAGCTCGAGGACGAGCTGTCCGAGCTCCGGACCCGGATCGAGGCGCTGCGGCGGTTGGTCGAGGAGGAGGGCTTCCGCCGCGAGTTCCTGCGGGAGGAGCTCCGGGAGCTGATCGGCCGCTACGGGGACGCGCGGCGGACGGAGATCCTGGATGACGGAGAGCCCTTCCCGATCCCGACCGGGGGCGGCGGCGAGGCGCTGGTGGTGATGGTGAGCCGCCGCGGCTACGTGAAGGCCCAGCCCGCCCGGGGCGGCACGGGGCTGGCCGGCGCCGAGGCGATGTCCTCGCGTCAGGGAGACTTCGCCCGTCAGGCGTTCCTCTGCCGGGGGACCGACCGGCTGCTCGTGCTCACGGCGCGCGGGAGCGCCCACGACGTCCGGATCGCCGACCTGCCGCGCGGCACCCGGAGCTCCCGCGGGAAGCCGCTGGCGGACTTCCTCTCGCTGGAGGAGGGGGACCGTCCGGTGGCGCTCCTGCCGGTGAACGGCTCGGAGAACGGGGAGCGCTACCTGATCGTGGCCACGCGCATGGGCCAGGTGAAGCGCACCGAGCTCGAGGAGTACCGGAACATCCGCTCCGGCGGGATCATCGGCACCGGGCTCCAGAAGGGGGACGAGGTGGCGGCCGCCTTCCTCACCGAGGGCGGCGCCGAGGTCCTCCTGGCCACGGCGGCCGGGCAGGCGATCCGCTTCCGAGAGGAGGAGATCCGTCCCATGGGCCGGAGCGCCCGGGGCGTGAAGGGGATCGACCTGGACCCGGACGACGTGGTCGTCGCCGCCCTGGCGCCCCGCCGCGACGCGGAGCTTCTGGCCGCCACGGCCCGCGGCTACGGCAAGCGCGTCCCGCTCACCGAGTTCCGGGTCCAGGGCCGGGCCGGCAAGGGGACCGGCATGCTCCCCGAGCGGGTCAAGGTGGGAGACCTGGTCGGGCTGCTCGAGGTGCACCCGGCGGACCGGGTGGTGTGGGAGACCGACCAGGGCGAGCTGTTCGACACCCCGGCGGCCGAGATCCTCACCCGCGACCGGCGCGACGCCAGCCGGCGGGTGCTGGACCTGCCCGAGGACCGGTGGGTGGTGGACGTCCACCCCGCGCGGGCCGCGCCGCAGGGCGGCACGGCGGCCGCGCCCGAGGAGGACGCCGCGGCGGGCTCGGTGGGTTCGGCGGGGGCGGGGGCGGCGGAAGGGCGGGCGCTCGGCGCGCCGTCCGGCTCGCAGGCCGAGCTCGAGCTCTGACCCGCGGGCCGGCCCGCGGCGGACGGCTCAGCTCCGCGGGCCGCACCGACCACACCGCGCAGCCGGCGGCCCCGATGTCCGGAAGGTCGCCTCAGGCCGGCTTGCGGCACCGCATCACGAACGACCGCGCGCCGAGCGAGTGCGCCAGCTCGCGCGTCGACTCGCTGTCGCTGGCCGCGAAGTAGTCGTGGCGGGCGAGCACCTCGGCGTCCTGGAGCCCCGCCTCCCCGAAGGTCTCCAGGTACTTCTCCTCGGGGACGGCGCCCACGATGCACTCCGCCCACAGCTCCGGATTGGAGCGGCACGCGTCGGAGGCGGGCTCGGAGAGCGCGATGTCGGCGATCTGCACCCGGCCGCCCGGGCGCAGCACGCGGGCGATCTCCCGGGCCGCGGCCTCCTTGTCGGGGACCAGGTTGATCACCCCGTTGCTGGTGACCACGTCCACCGAGGCGTCCGGCAGGGGCAGCGACTCGGCGTCCCCGTCCCGCACCTCCAGGTTCCCGGCGCCCGCCTCGCGCGCCACGCGGCGGAGCTTCTCGCGCATCGCCTCGGTGAGGTCCAGGCCGATCACCGTCCCTTCCGGGCCGGCGCGCCGGGCGGCGATCAGGGCGTCGGTCCCGGAGCCCGAGCCGATGTCCAGGACCACGTCGCCGGGCCGGATGGCATCGGCGGCGAAGGGGTAGCCGACCCCGGCGAAGGACGCCACCGCCTCCTCCGGCAAGGCGTCCAGCTCCTCGGCCGGATAGCCGAGCCGCTCGCACGCCGGGCGGCCGGTCGGGAAGTGGAAACCTTGCGCCGGGTCCAGGGCCACGGCGGTGTACATGCCCTGCACGGCGTCGTGGATCACGTCGCGTTGGAATCGGTCGATCACGACCATCGGGTCCTCCTCGTCTTCAATAGCACTCTTCAATAGCACTCTTCAAAGGCAGTCTTCAACGCTGGTCTTCGTCCGTGTACGTCGGGGCTTGTGGCGGGCCTAGGGCTCCGCCGGCGCCGCACCGGGCCTCTCGTTCCCGGGGAACTGCCGGATCAGCGTCCGGATCCGTCCCTCGAGCGTCCCCGGTACCTCCTCACGGCCGAGCTCGGTCAGCCGCTCCTTGAGGCGGCGTTCGAACTCGGCGCGCGAGAAGCAGCTCCGGCAGGTCTCCAGGTGACGCGCCACCTTGGCCTCGCCCGCTTCGCCCAGCTCCTCGTCCAGATAGTCGGCGAGCAGACGGAGCGCCTCCTCGCAGTCGATGCGATCATCCGTTGTACTGCTCATGCGCTCTCTCCTTCCGGTCCGCCGGGCCCCACCAATCCCGCGTCCACGGCTTCGGTCCACAGCGCTCGTTGCAGACGGCTCCGCGCGCGGGACAGGCGGGAGCGTACGGTGCCGATCGGCACGTCCAGCGTCTCGGCGATCTCCCGGTACTTCATGCCCTGCAGGTCGCAGAGGACGATGACCACCCGCATCGTCTCCGGCAGGGCGTCCAGGGCGCGCTGCAGGTGCTCGCGGAGCAGCCGGTTCAGGAACGACTGCTCCGGGTCGCTCCACCAGAGGAGGAACGGCTGGTGCAGTCGCTCGAAGAGCGAGAACGCGCGCCCGGTCTCGTCCTCTCCCTCGGGCAGCGGCTGCATCTCCGCCCGGGCGGCCGGCGCCCGCCGGCGACTCGCGAAGGCGTTGGACAGGATGCGGAACATCCAACCTCGGAAGGACTCCGGATCCCGGAGCTGCTCGAGGTTCGCCCACGCCTTGGTCACCGCGTCGGCCACCAGGTCCTCCGCGTCCGCCGGCTCGCCCGTGAGCTGCAGGGCCGAGCCGTACAGCTCGGGGAGGACGTCCGAGACCTCCTCCTCGAACCAGGCGCGCCGCTCGGAGTCGG
>CAZTGV010000045.1:0-6084 GCA_964613475.1 uncultured Gemmatimonadota bacterium | reverse complement strand
GCGGGATCCACGTAGGTGATCGACCAGGGGCCGACGCTGTGGAGCTGGAACTCCACGCCCTCCGGGCCCGCCCAGGCGCAGTGCACCATCTCGGCGGGAAGCGCCGCGAAGTCGCCCGGGCCGAGCGGGATGGCCCCTTCGCGCGTCGCGTCCGCGCCCTCCCCGATGTGGAGCGTGCCGCGGAAGACGGTCACGTGCTCGATCACGGAGTGGTAGTGCGGCGGCACCTCGTAGCCCGGCGGGAAGCGCAGCCGGAAGGTGAGGGGCACGGCCTCGGACGGGTCGCCCTCCAGGATCGCGAACTCGGCGCCCGCCGGGAGCGACGGCGGACCCTCCATCCAGCCGATCTCCTCCGAGTCGTGGTAGATCGGCGCGTCGAGGATCGCCTCCGGCGAGGACCCGCCGTTCGCGGGGCTCGTCTGCGCCGCGGCGCCGCTCGCGACGAGGAGCGCCAGGGCGGCGGCGAGGGACGGTGCGTGGGCTCGGGAGCGGGACATGCTGACCTCCATCGGCGTCATCGGCGGTTGCGTCCGACCGAGCGGCTCCTGCCGAGCGGCTCGTCGGATCCCGGCGCCATCGGCCGGGCGTCTATCCGAACGACGCGTGGACCTCGGATTCGGTTCCATGGGCCTCGACGCCCTTCGGAGGCGGTTCTCTTCGGCCCAGGGCATCTTCGGCAGAGCACCGGCCTTGCCCGGGAGGGGCCGACACCCGAAGTCTAGCATCATTACAGCGCGGGGGCCGGGCGGCGCTCCGACCTCGTGATTCGCCTCCGCGCCGAGTCTCGCACCGCAGCGGAGGCATAGGCATGAGCGATCCCCTCTACCTCTCCCGCGTGCGGATCGAGCGCGTGGACGGCCCCTTCCGCCGCGCCTGGATCGAGCCGTTCGAGGAGCCGCTCGCGTTCGGCGTGCACGGGCCGATCGCCGAGCACTATGGCGCCGCCACCGAGGAGCCGATCCCGACCACCCTGGATCACGTGGTCGCCGCCGCGGCCGGCTGACTGACCGGTACCCTGGGCGGTGCCCTGGAAGCCAGAGGAATTCCCGCGACCGGAGATCGGCTCCGGTCCGAAGCCACGGGCGAGATCGAGGCGCGCGAGGGGACCCTGCGGGTCGGGCGCATCCGGCTCCGCTACGCCCTGCGCGTCCCCGCCGGCAAGCGCGCCGCGGCGGAGCGGGCGCTCGAGGCGCATGTCTCCAAGTGCCCGGTCGCGCAGACCCTGCTTCCCTGCGTGCGGATCGAGTGGGAAGCCGACATCGAGGAGCGAGAGAGCGAGCCATGAGCAGATCCCGTCGTTTCGGTGACCGTCAGATCGGCCGGACTCCGGTCGCCCTTCTCGCCACCCTGTTCGTCGCCGGGCTGGCGGCCTGCCCCGCGCCGTCGGGCGACGCCCCCGACGACCGGGACCGGGAGTCGGGCACGTCCGGCGAGGCGCCGGGGGCGATGTCCCCGGCCGAAGCCGAGGCGATCTTCGCCGACGACACGGCGCGCATCCTGGCCGACCGGGTGATGGAGTCGCTGGGCGGCGAGGAGGCGTGGGAGGAGACGCGCTTCCTCTCCTTCCGCTGGCTGGTCGAGCGGGAAGGCCAGATCGTCTCCGACCGGCTCCACGCCTGGGACCGGCACGAGGGTACCTACCGGATCGAGACAGAGCAGGAGGGCGCCCGCCTGGTCGCGCTGTTCGACGTGGACGAGGTCGAGGAGCGCGAGGACTTCGGCAAGGTCCCGGCCGGACGCGCCTGGCGGGACGGCCAGGAGCTGGAGGGCGCCGCGCGGGACAGCGTCCTGCGGCAGGGCTACGGCGCGTTCATCAACGACACCTACTGGCTGCTGATGCCGCTCAAGTGGCACGACCCGGGCGTCACCGTCCGCTACGAGGGGCGGGACACGCTTCCCGACGGACAGGCGTACCAGGTCGTCCACCTCTCCTTCGAGCCCGACGTCGGCCTCACCAACGACGAGTACTGGGGCTACGTGGACTCCGAGACGGGGCGCATGGCCGCCTGGCGCTTCCACCTCCAGAACCAGGAGCAGCCGGGGCCGCTCATCTGGTGGGAAGAGTGGCAGGACGTGGGGCCCGTGGAGCTCTCCGCCCTCCGCCGCTTCGAGGAGGGCCCGGCCACCATCCGCTTCGAGGAGATCCGGGCCTCCCGGGAGGTGCCGGAGGGCGCGCTCGCCCCGCCGACCTCCTGAGCCGTTCCGGCCGGTCGTGGCGGGCGCGCCACGGCCGGCCCCCGCCGCCCGCGTTGTCGCCGGGCAGACCCCCTGCTATGGTGTAGCCGCGACATGTCCCGCCATCCGCGCAACGCCGGGCCGCCGGCCCGGGGGAGATGCGAGCGCCCCATGAACCGCTCCAGAACCCGCCGATCCGCGGCGCCGCGCGGCCTCATCGCCCTGCTTCTCGCCATTCCGATCACCTTCCTGGCGGCCGGACCGGAACGCGTAGCGGCCCAGCAGCGCGGGGGCGCCGAGCGTCCGGCGGAGGAGACCTCCGGCGAGGAGACCCCGGCCGATGAGGCACCGATGGACGAGGGCCAGCGGATCAGCGAATACGACTTCGCCGTCTCCCACGCCATGCGCACGCTGATGGAGACCGGGGCCGAGCCCCGGCGGGTGGCGCTCTACGTCGCCCGCAAGGAGGGCGAGCGCTGGCACGTCTACTTCGGCTCCTTCGACCTGCGCGGTCCGCTGTTCGGGATCGCCTACGAGGTCGTCCAGGCCGAGCCGGGGAGCGCCGAGTTCGAGGTCCGGCGCTACGCGGAGGACCGGCCGGCGGACGCGGAGCTCACCCGGGCCGCCATGGCGTTGGTCACCGCGCTCGACGCCTTCGAGCCCCGCAGCGTCCGCTTCTACACCTACGTGTGGCGGGACGAGGCGGGGCGCTGGGTGACCTACTTCGTGCCCGAGCAGGTGGCGCCCGGCGCGGTCCGGCGCGCGGCGGACCAGCGCGTGGTGGTGAGCGCGGACGCCCGCCGCGTCCTCGAGTCCCGCTTCGGAGCGGCGGACCGCGAGCACCTGTGGACGCGCGCCACGCCTCCCCCCGAGCGTCCGACCGCCCGGGACCTCGTCCACATCCTGCTCAGCCCGCAGCTCGCGCCGTTCGCCCTCCTCACCCGCCGCCTGGTGTGCGAGATGAACTGGGAGGGCGAGATCGACCGCTGCCTGATCGGGAGCGCGCGCTAGCTCCGCGTCGGAGCGATCTGCCGCTGCATACGGCGGCGCGACCGGCAACGCCGGTGTCGGCCGGAACCGCCTTCCGGCCCCCGTTGTTCTGCTGTATGATGAGGACCCGTTAGGATGAACGACCGGATCTCGCCGCCTCGCGCGGCCACCGCCCTGCTGCTCCTGTGCCTTCTGCCTGTCCAGGCGGGGTTCTCGGGCGCGCTCGGGGCCTCCGCCGGCCCGGCCCACGGACCGGTCGACGCATCCGGATCCGGGGCCGGCGCGATCGGCGACACGGGAGCCGGTGCCGCGCACGCGGGCATGGACCATCACGCGCGCGTGGACCATGGCCGGGTCGACGGCTCCCATCCGGTGGACGCCGCGGCCGCCGACCCGCTCGACGATCATCATCACATGCCCTGCAGCGAGGAGGGACTCTGTGACACCGGGCTCATGTCCTGCTCCTCGTCTTCCTGCGTGGCGCTCTTCTTCTCTCCCGCAGGGCTCTCCACCCCGGCCGTCGTGACCGCCGCCGCGGCAGAGCGGCCGAGCGCGGACGCCCGGCCCGGCGGCTTCGACGCGCTCCGCCCGACGCCACCTCCCAGGCGCTGATCCCGACTTCACGTCACAAACACAGCCATCGCTGACCGGTCGAGGCCCAGGAGGCCCGACCGGCGGAAGCGACGCGCATCGGCCGACCCGGCGCCTCGCCGGGACCGGGACCGGCGACGGCGCCCCCGCATTGCACGAAGCCATCGCATGGCCAGGAAGAGGAGAGGGACATGATCGCTCATCCCACGCTACGGACGCTCGTCCTGGCGGCCGCCCTCCTATCCACGCCCCCCGCGCCGGCAGGCGCCTCGGGCCAGGAACGGCCGTCGGCGCCCAGCCCCGAGCGCGAAGCGGAGGACGAGACCGCCCCAACGAACGAGGGGCTGGAGGTCCTGGTGGCGGAGGCCCTCCGGCGAAACCCCGCAATCCGCGCAGCGCGGGCCGACGCGGAGGCCACCGAAGCCCGCGTTCCCGCCGCCGGCGCCTGGGAGGACCCGGTCCTCACCTTCGGCTTCATGAACCTGCGGACGACCAGTTTCGACTTCGGCGACGACTTCATGACCATGAAGCTGCTCCAGGTAGGGCAGCGCATCCCTCTGCCGGGGCAGCTCGCGCACCGCCGCGCGGCGGCGGAGGGCCATGCCGAGGCGGCGAGGCATCGAGTCGCGCAGGGGAAGGTCGAGGTGTCCGCCGGCGTGAAGGAGGCGTTCGCGAAGCTCTATTATCTGGACCGAGCCCTCGAGATCACCGAGCGGAACCGGTCCCTGCTCTCGGCGCTCGAACGGGTCACGCTGACCCGCTACTCCACTGGCGTGGGCGCGCAACCGGCGGTGCTCCGGGCGGGCCTCGAGATCGACGCGCTCCAGCGACAACAGGTCGCTCTCGAACAGCGCCGGCGCGCCGCTCTGGCCACCCTCAACGAGCTTCTGCACCGGCGGCCGGACACACCGCTCGAGCGAACGGTCTACCCCGCCGCCCTGCTGACACTCGTCGAGGGCGCCGACGCCCCGGCGGGCTCGGCCTTCGTATCGGCGCTCGAGCCGCGCGGACGCGCCCAGCCGCAGGCGCTTCCCTCTCTCGACTCCCTGATCGAGCGGGCATTGCGGGAGAAGCCGGCGCTCCACGCCCACGTGGCCCGAATCGGAGCGCAGGAAGAGGCTCTCCGATTGGCGAGATCGGAGCGCTGGCCGGCGCCCCGGCTGACCCTCGGCTACGCGCAGCGGGACGGCTTCGACGACATGCTGAACGCTACGGTTTCGTTCTCCGTCCCGATCTTCCTGGGCGCCAAGCAGAACGCCCTCGTGGGGGAAGAGGAGTCGGGCCTGGCCCGCGAGCGGGCTCGGCACGCGGCCATGGTGGACGAGATCCGACGTGAGGTGACGGAGGCGTACGCCGGCGTGGCGGACGCCTACGGCCAGCTCGCCGTCTTCCGCAGCGGGATCCTGACCCGGGCGGAGGCGAACCTGGACGCCACCCTGGCCGCCTACCGGTCCGGAGCGGAGGACTTTCTCGCCCTGCTCGACAGCCAGGCGAGCCTCCATCGCCAGCAGCTCGAGTACCACCGTCGGCTCGCCGACCTGCTCTCCGCCTGGGCGGACCTCGAGCGGGCGGTGGGGGAGGAGATCCAGCCATGAGCTCGGAAGCGAGAGGCGCCACGAGATCCGTGATCGCGGGGATCCTGCTGTGCGCGGGCACGCTGCTCGGCACGCTGCTCGTGGCCGCGTGCGGCGGAGGCGCCGAAACGGCCGATGAGGCCGCCCGGAGCCCACGAGCCGAGTCGAGGGACACGGCGCCCGCCTCCGAAGCGCCGGCCAGGATGGACGGGAGCGGCGGAATGGCCGGCATGACCGTCCGCATCCCGCCCGAGCAGGCATCCAGGATCGGGCTCCGGTGGGCGGCGGCCGAGACCCGACCTCTCGTCCGGACGGTCCGCACCGCGGCCGTCGTGGAGTACCCCGAGTCGGAGATGGTCTGGATCTCTCCCAAGGTGGGGGGCTGGGTGGAGCGGCTGCACGTGACCTTCGAGGGCGCGGTGGTGCGGAAAGGCCGGCCGCTGCTGGACCTCTACTCGCCGGAGCTCGTCACCGCCCAGGAGGAGCTCCTCCTGGCCCGCCGCCTGGAGGAGGACCTGCGGGCCGGCCGCCGGCTGGACGACGACCCGCGGGCGGGACGGGACTCCACTCCTCGGGACAGCCTCCTCGAGGTGGCGCGGCGGCGGCTTCGCTTCTGGGACATCAGCGACGACCAGGTCGAGCGGCTCCTGCAGACGGGCGAGGTGACGAAGACGTTGACGCTCCACGCTCCGACCACCGGGGTCGTGATGAAGAAGGAGGTCTTCGAGGGCCAGGGGGTGAAGCCGGGCGAGAA
>CAZTGV010000044.1:0-20026 GCA_964613475.1 uncultured Gemmatimonadota bacterium | reverse complement strand
CCCACCAGATCCGCGTCCACCTGCGCCACCTCGGCCACCCCGTGGTGAACGATCCCATCTACGGGCCGGGCTGGGAGCGGGGCTTCGTCGGCGCCGGCGGCCGGTGGGCGGAGGAGCTGGCTGCCCGCGCCGAGCGACTCTTCCTGCACGCCGCCTGGCTGGCGTTCGAGCACCCGCGGACGGGAGAGCGGCTGTCCTTCCGGTCGGAGCTTCCCGAGCCGCTGGCCTCGGCGGTCGGTTGGGCCCGGGAAATGAGCGGCGCACCCCCGCCCCCGGGCACCCGGAGCCGCGAGCCCGGGACGTAGTCCCGCCGAGCGGGACGGAAGGCCCCGACCGGCGTGCGCCAGCGGTTTGCGCTCGCTCTCGAACGTCTGGGGAGGGCTCTGAGCGGACGAAACATGACGGGTGAGGACTCGGTCCATCCGAGCGATCCCTCTCCCAGCATCCCCTACGTATCCGCACTCGTGATCTTAGGAGATACGTGCGGCTGCTGTGACGAGCCCGTTAGAGCGTGGGGCTACGCTTGGGTCGAAAGCGATTCCGGCCCGTCCGGGCGTGCTGCCAGGGTTCTCGATGCGATGCGTGACCATCGACTCGGCGGCTCCCGTTCGGACGATCCGACTCCTTGCCCATGCAGAAGCGGAAGGACCCCATGCGGATTTCGAACCGATACCTGACGCTTCCGGTCGCGACGCTCGTCCTACTGGCCCCGGCGGCGTGCGATCAGGCTCCGACAGCGCTCGAGCGGCCCGCAGCGCCCGGCGAGGCGACGGCACCGACGGCGGGCCAGGTCGTGGGACCGCTCACCGCCGCCTCCGCGTCGATGCTGAACTCGAACGCTCCGTTCCAGGTCTGGAAGCAAGGCTTCGAGCACGGCACCGATGGGTGGGTCAGCAACGCGGACCCGGGCCCGTTCGGTTGGTGCGGGACGATCGAGCGGGTGGACCGGCGCGACCTGAACGTGCGAGGGGGCGACACTCCGCCCTCCGCGGGACGAAGCTACGCGGTGGTGCAGCACGACGTCTGCAACGACTTCTACGCTCCCTTCTTCCCGGACGGGAGCGCACCCGCCGCCGCCGATCCGGCGCTCCTGAGCGCCACCTTCCCCGCGAGCGGGTTCGTGAACCAGGTGGACATCTACCTGGATCCCGACCGGCCGGCGGAGGATGCGTTCGGCTACGCGGTCAGCTTCCAGGTGGTGGAGGAGCCCTTCCCGAACTTCCGCTACACGATCCACGACATCGTCTATACGGGAAGCGCTGTGGAGGTGGCCGGGGAGGAGATCACCGAGGCGGGCTGGTACACCTTCCGTCATCACTTCCGCGACGAAGGCGGTCGGCTCGCGGTCGTGTTCGAGGTGCTCGACGGCGGTCGAGTCATCGCCTCCGAAGCTGTTCCGGTGTTCCTCCACTTCACGGCAACGGGCGTCGACGTCGTTCCCACCGGAGATTTCGAGACGTCGGATCTGGGCAGCGGATACATCTGGTTCGTCTACATCACCGGTTTCCCCCTCGCGATCGACGAGCATCAGGTCCGGACCGGGAGCTGATCGCTGATCAAGCCGCTGGCGCTCGTCGCCGTGACCGGCGCGGTCCTGATGGCGGACCAGGTCGCGAAGAACCGGGTGATCGCGACCCGGTCCGCTCATCAGACCTCCTCCCTGGCCGGCGACGCGGTGCGGATCACCTACCTGCACAACGAGGGCGCGCTGTTCGGGATCCACCTCGGGGAGCACTCCCGCGCGCTCTTGCTCGCCCTGAAGGGAGCGACCTTGGCGATCCTGGGCGTGCTGTATCAAGCCACCGCGGCGCGGAAGCGCGGCCGCTTGATCGCCATCGCGCTGGTGAGCGGGGGAGCTTTGGGCAACGCGCTGGACCGACTGCGTCATCCCGAGGGCGTGGTCGATTTCCTCTCGGTGGGGCTGGGCGCCCACCGGCTGCCTACCTTCAACCTGGCGGACGTGGCGGTGGTCGGCGGCGCGATGCTGCTGGTCGGATCGCTCCTTCGGGAGTACGCGGATCGAAGCTAGGGACCCGCGCCCGGAGGCGGGTCCCAGCCCTCCCGATCCACCCGTCCGCGTTCCTCCGCCAGCCGATCCCGCAGCCCGGCCAGGAGCGCGCGGAAGCGGGGATGATCCCGGAGCGGATCGAGCACCGGGACGGTCTCGAGCTTCGGGAGGTACTCGAGGTTGCACTATCGGCGAGGACGGATTCGAAGCGCCCGAACGGGTGCGGCCGGGGCTGCACACGGTCTCCGTGCAGGTCGCGGATCGGGCGCGTGCTGACGAGCGCGAGAGAAAGAAGCCGTTCGAGGAACCTGACCGGCTGAACGGGTCGAGCGGTCGTGGGGAGGCCTCCTGTGGCAAGGAGCGGACCGACCGGCGCTGGCCGGCGGAATCGCCTTTTCCGCGGCCGTTCGATCCGTTTCCCTCTCGAATCACCCTCTCGGGGGATCAGGCTTCGCTGGGCGTGGCCGCCGTGTCCCCGCCCATCACCGCGCCGCACGCCCGGCTCGATCCTCCGCGCCGCTCCACCCCGGCGGCACGCCCCAGCCCCCCTCCTCGACCTTTCGCCGCTCGTCGGCCAGATGCCGACGCAGCCGGTCGATCAGGGCGCGGAAGCGCGGGTGCTCGCGGAGGGGATCGAGGAGGGGAAGCGACTCGAGCTTCGGAAGGAAGCGGATGTTGGTCAAGCCTGGACGTTCGAGATGGTCCAGAGCCGCCGTCGTATCGCCGAGCAGCAGGTGGGCGACCGCGAGGCGATGCTCGATGTGCTCTCCCCGGCCGGCCACGCCGTGCTCCAGCCGTTCGGTCGCTTCGCGGACCACGTCCTCCGCGATCCCTCGCGCCTCCGCTTCATCGCCGAGCTCGCGATGCGCCCAGGCGAGCCCGAGCGGATCCCAGAGCAAGCCGAGGAACACCGGAGAGCTGGCGTACGGATGTCCCGGATAGAGACTGCCGTACAGCCGCCGGGCCTCGCGCCAGTCCCCTTCATATAAAGCCAACGCGGCGCGTCGGCGCGTGACGGCGACGCCCTCTTCCCGCGCGGCCAGGGAGTCGAGCAACAGTCGAGCCCGGTCGAATCGCCTTTCGATCACTGCGCGGTCCGCTTCGGTCCGCAGGGTGCTGTGGCCGCGCTCCCGGGCGACGTCGAGCCAGGCGTCAGCGATCGCCCGTCGGCCGATGAGGTCGTTCGACGTCGCCAGTCCGAGGATGTGAGTGTCTTCGATCGGTGAGAGCCGATGGGAGCGCTCCCTCAGGCGCATCGATTCGGCGATCCGGCCGTCGCGACTCAGGCCGATCGCCAGGTTCGAAGCCGTCGGGTGGGTGGGCTGGAGCTCGAGGGCCCTGCGATGGGCGGCCATCCCGCGCTCCACGTCGCCCACCAGCCAGTGGGCCGCCCCGAGGGCCACATGAGCGTCCGCGAGCTCTGGGTTCAGGTCGATCGCCCGGCGCGAGGCCAGGAAGGCGGAATCCGCCCAGGCGGCGGGGTCCCGCTCGCGAAAGCCGCGACCGACGAACGCGATGGCCAGCCACGCCCAGGCGTCCGCGAACGTCTGATCCAAGGCCAGCGCGCGCCGGTAGAGCTCGATCTGGGCATCGATCAGGTTCCCTTCCGCGGGTCCCGACCAGGTACGGAAGATGTCGCGCGCCTGCAGATAGAGCTCGTAGGCGGCGGTGTTCTCGGTCGGCACCGAGGCGAGCCGCGCCTCCTGAGCGGGGGTCAGTCGCAGCCGTAGCGCTCGCGCGATCTGACCCGCGATCTCCGCCTGCACCTCGAACAGCTCCTCCGCGGTGAGGGCGGCCCCATGGGTTTCCGCCCACACCTGGCGGTCCCGGTCCGCGTCGACGAGCCGTACGTTGACCTGGACGCGATCGCCCGCCTCCTGGACGTCTCCCCGGACGATCCAATCCACCCCGAGGCGGGCGGCGGCCACGCGGGTCGGCTCTTCCATGGCGCCGAGCCGCTCGACCGACTGCTCGGACAGCACGCCGAGCTCGGCGATGTTGGAGAGCCGGGTCATGACCCCGAGCTGGATGCCCCGGGTGAAGGAGCTCGGCTCCGCACGGCCGATCGTCTCGAAGGGGAGCACCGCGACGAAGCCGACGAGGTCGTGTTCGCTGCCCCCCGGACCCGGCGCTCCCGCGCCCAGTAAATGCCAGAGCCCGGCGATGGCGGCGCCCACGACCCCTACAGTGACCAGGCCGACGAGCGCCAGCCTCGACGGATCCCGAAGGCGAACCGAGGACTCTGCCTTCGCTCCGAGCGGCGCGGAGACCGTGTCCACCGGACCGGTCGCCCCGTCTTCGGCCGCTTCGAACGCGCCGCCCTCGGGCTCGGCGCCCTCGGGCTCGGCGGCAGCTTGGGCCTGGGTTCCCGACGGCGCCGGCCGCGCGGTGGAGGGACCCGGCCCGAGGTGCTCGGACGCGTCCACCTTCGCGGCACCGGCCGCGGTGCCGCCGCGGGTCCCAGAGAGCTCTTCCCCGCTCCGAAGCCGCTCCATGAGCTCCGGAATCCCGGCGTTGGTGGCCAGCCCGAGCTCCTTCTCGAGGAGCGCTCGGTGCACCTCGCCCACCCGCAGGGCGGCGGCAGGATTGCCGGCCGCGGTGAGCGCCTCCATGAGACGGCGCGCGACCCGGGAATCGTAGCGATCATCATTCGCCCGCCTCCGCCACCAGCGGACGGCGTCCTCGAAATCGCCGCGCCTCTCGGCGTCCTCCGCCAAGGATTCCAGAGTCTCCCGAAACCTGCGGCGATGCCGATCCCGCTCCCTGTCGAGCCATTTCTCGAATTCCGGCGAGTCCTTGAGCCCGAAGCCGTCGAGAAAGGCGCCCCGGTAGAGCGTCACGGCGCGCTCCCGGTCGCCCACATCGAGCGCTCGACGGAACTCGTCGACGTCGGAGCCGATCTCCCCCGGGTTCAGCCGGAGGTCGTCCCCGGCGGAGATGAGCGCGTCCTTCCCGAGGATGCTGCGGACGTAGTGGACGCAGGTGTTCAGGCGGTTGCGGGCCGCGCGCTCCGAAGCGTCCGGCCACAAAAGGCCGACCAGCTTTCCGCGGCTGGCGGTGTGCCCGGGCGCCGTTGCCAGAACGGCGAGCAACGCCAACGCGTGCCGGCGTTCCGAGAGCTCCGGGAGCGAGCCTCGATCGCTCTCGACCGCGGCGCCGCCCAAGCATCGGAGGCGAAGCATGTCTCCGTGGGCTGGAGCAATGATAGCTGTGGACCGCCTGTGAACGACCATGATGAAGTATAGCGTCGACCGGGCGCGCGGACACCTCGAAGGCTAGCTCAAAGGGGACGCGCTCAGCCCTCCAGGTGGTCCGCCACGCGGTCGGCGAACTCCTCGATTGGCTCCAGCTCGTCCATCGCGGCGATCACCCGCTCCAGGTCGATCCCGACGTACTCGTGGATCAGCACGTTCCGGAACCCCGGCAGCCGCTCGAGCTCGCGCGCGAGCTCGAGAGGGAAGGGGCCGGCGCGCGGGAGAGCGCGCACCGCCTCCGTGTAGTCCTGGAAGGGGAGCCCGGCGCGGGCGGCGAGGTCGCCGGCCACGTCGATGACCACCTGACAGATGGTCTGGAGCGAGTGGAGGACGTCGTTTCGGAGCGACAGGTCGCCTTCCAGATTCGCCGCGGACCTCACCCGCGGCCGGATCTCCCGCAGGTGGGCCAGGTGGAGGCGGAGCTCGGCCAGTCGCTCGAGGAGCGTCACCTCCGAAGGGCCTCCAACTTGAGCCGACGCGTCCGTTCCAGGAAGGGGCGCAGGTCGGCGGCCCGGAGCTGCACGTCCCGGACGTAGCGGAGGTCGGCCTCCGGCTCGGCGCGGAAGACGCGCCTGCCCTCGATCACGATGCGTCGGCCCAGGAGAGGGGGCGCGTCGTTGAGGACGACCAGGTCCACCTCGTTCGCGTCCAAGACGTCGATCAGGTCGGAGCCGAGCCGGACCCGGGCCTCGAACCGCTCCTGCCGGGTCGGATGTCGCGAGCGGTCCAGCAGGACGGCCACATCGATGTCGCTCTCCCGGTGGGGGCGGCCGGCCCCGTGGCTGCCGAACAGATAGGCGGAAACGACCGCGAAGCGGGTCTGCTCCTCGAAATACATACGGAGGCGATCCGTAAGGTCCATGCGGCGGAAGATGCGGATCTCGGGCGGGCTCCGCGAGCGCCGCGCGTCCGTTCCCAGTACCTATCGAATCCGCGCCCCGTCCGTGCGACGGGGGAGACTACCGCAGCCCGACCTCCGCGTGCCGGAAGCCTCCCGGCTCGGGATCCGGATGCTCGAAGCGGACGTGGAGCACCCGGCGGTCCGCGACCGGGTGGAACACGACCACCCAATCCCGTGAATGGGACAGGTGATAGGAGCCCGTGAAGAACGGCCGCGGCATGGCGTGCACCGCCCGATGCGCGGCGCCGACGCTGTCCACGACCGTCGCTCGGCGGCTCAGGTAGCTCTCGACGTAGCGGTCCCGGTCCGACTCGGCGAGATCGGCCAGGCCGCGATAGTTGACGAACACGACGAACACACGGCGTCCGGGCTCGGCGTAGAGCGTGTTCAGGGGCACCGGCGGAGATGTGACCTCTTCGGACCCGGTCACGCGGAGGGAGAGCGGACCGAGGGGCACCTCCCGGTTCCGGACGAAGACAGCGGTAGATTCTCCGTCTCCGCCGCCCGAGCACCCGACGGCAAGGGCGGCTCCGGTGATGCCCGCTGTGACGAGGCCGGCTCCAATGAGGATCCGGATGGAGGCGCGCCGGGGGAGGGGGACGCCGGGCCGCCGGCTCGCTTCGCTCCGCTCAGCGGAGTCGAGCAAAGGCGTCCCGCGCGGTTCGATGATGACGGCTTCCCTCCTCGAGGTTGTCCGGGTTCGGATGGTCGACGACCGCGCCATACTGCGCGGTGGCCGTGATCAGCGCCCCATTGAACGCACGCACGCTCGCCTCCGGCCACCGCTCCACGGTTCGCCCGGCCCCCTGGCGCACCTCCCGCCGGGCATCGCCGTGGAAATCCACCTGCCGGATCAGTCGCTGGAGGTGCCGGTACGTGCGTCGGGCGGACCGGAGGGCGGTGCTGTCTCCGGCCCGGACGGTCCGGTCGAGCTGACGCTCGAGGGTGTCGAGGGCGGCGAGCATCTCGGCCGCACACGGGGCGTACTCGGTACGGGTGATCGCGACCGTCCTCTCGGCCAGGCCGTGGCACGTCGAGTCGTCGCTCGCGGACCCGCAGCCGACCAGGAGCACCCCGATGCAGGCGAGGAGCGTCGCACGCCGTGGAACGCATCCGTGCGTCATCGCGGAATGATACACGTCCAGTCGCGCGCCGGCACGGCCGACGGTCCGACATCCCCGGACGCAGGCGTTCCGGCCGGCCACGGGCCCCTCGGGGGGCGATCCGTGTAGACGAGACTATGGCCCCGGTCGGCGCCGCTATCTCGCGGCGCCCGATCGGGAAGCACGCTCGTCCCCGGGAGGAGCCCGCGCGCCCGATGCCTTCCAACCCAATGCGAACCCCGCGAACGTGAACCCGTGAAGGCTTGGCTCCGTGGCGCCGCCGCGGTGGCGGCGATGATGGCCGCTCTGGCGGCTGCGCCGGCCGCGCTGGCGGCTGCGCCGCAGGCAGCCGCGTGTCCCGCGCCGGTCGCCGTGCCGGTGGAGGACGCGCTCCTCCGCTGGCGGGCGGAGCCGGGCCTGGAAGGCGTCGCGCGGGCGCTGGCGGCGGACGAGTGGCCGCGCCGGCCGCTGCCGGCGATCGGCTCGCTGGTGGAGGCGCTGCCCCCGGGACCGGAGCCTCCGACCGTCTGGCTGCTCCGGGACCTCGGCTGCCTCGCCGCCCACGGGGTGACGGACGTGCGGGCGGACTGGGTGGCGGGCGTGGCCAGCCACCGCGGGAAGTTCATCGCGCTCCGGGCGGAGGGCGCCCGCGGCGATCTGGAACGGCTGCCGAGGGTCTTCCGCCACGAGCTCGCCCATCTGGCCCTGGATGAGGCGACCGGCGGAAACGCGCCCCGGTGGCTGCACGAGGGCTACGCGCAGTACGCGGCGGGAAGCTGGGATGCGGAGCAGGCGTGGCGGCTCCGCTTCGTCTTCCTGACCGGCGGGGGCGACGCGCTCCGGGAGCTGACACTCGGCTTTCCGGCGGACGCGAGCGGCGCCCGCACCGCGTACCTGCTCTCGTATACGGCCGTGCAGGAGCTGATCGGCCTGTCGGGCCCGCGCGGACTTCAGGCGGTGCTCGCCCGTCTTCGCGAGGGCACCACGGTGGACGAGGCGATCCGCCGCACCTTCGGGATCACCCTGGACCAGTTCGAGGAGCGGTGGCGGAAGCGGGTGAGCGAGCGCTACGGCATCCTGTACATGCTGTCGCGCGCCACCGCGTTCTGGGTGGCGGTCACGCTGGGGCTCCTGCTGCTGGGGTGGTGGCGCCGCCGGCGCGACCGGAAGAAGATGGAGCGCATGCGCGAGGAGGAGCGGCGCGAGGCGTGGATGTGGGAATCCCTCGGACGCGCCGAGCCGGAGGGCCTGCGGCCGCGTCCGGATCCGCGTCCGGAGTGACGAAGCCGGCGCGACGGCCTATGTTCGGGCGATTCCGAGCCGCGGGCCGGACGGCGCGAAGCATCGCATCCGCGGAAGGTCACGACAGGGGGGAAACGGCGTGAGCGAGGTCGACCCGAAGCGCGGGCGAGCAGCCCCGGGGACGGCGAAGGGCCGAGGACGTGAAGGCCGGGCCGCTGGCGCCGCGTCTCGATCTAAGGAACGCCGCCCGCCCGCCGCGGAGCGGGAGGCCGGAGGGAGCGGCCCGGCGGGGCTCGCGCTCGTGAACTGGGTCCTGCTCGGGGCGGCGGCCCTCTGCATCGTGGCCGGCTACCTGCTGCTGGACCGTGGCTCGATCACGGCCGCGCCGATCCTACTCGTGCTCGGCTACGCGGTGCTGATTCCCGCCGGGCTGCTGGTGGGAAGCCGACCGCGCGCGCCGGGGACCGACGAGACCCCGTAGGGCTGGGGGAAAGGAGAGGAAAGGCGGCCGCCGGGCCGCGGGACCTCCGGCGATCGGGGGGTCTTCAGCCTCTGCTTCGGGGAAGACTCCGACCCGCGCCGGGGCCCGGGCCCGCGGCCTGGGAAGGTGTCAACTCGACTCGGGAATCGCTTCGGATATGGCCACGCGCGCCGGAACGTTGGCGCGCTCCCGGCTCCGCCCGGACCCGCTGGTCCGAGGGGCGGGCTCCTCGCGGGAGTAGTATCGCCAGGCCAGCAGGCCCGCGCCTCCCACCAGAAGGGCCCAGAACGTCACGAGAGTCCAGAGTATCATACTAAGCATCCTTCGCGGTCGACCTCCTCTCTCGGCGCTTGACCCGGAACCATCTCCGGAGCCCTGCGGGCGACCCGGAGGGCGGATACGCGAGCAGCCAGCAGTGCAAGCCCCGTTCCCGGAGCGGCGCGGAACTCCCACGCGCCGAGCGAGGTCCCTAGATTGGGACGGACGGGCGAATAGCTCAGAGGCAAGAGCGCCTGCCTTACACGCAGGAGGTCCCAGGTTCGAATCCTGGTTCGCCCATCGTGACAGGCGATCCGACGGCTCCTTTCCCGGGGGCGGTGGAGGCGTCGCCGGCGGACGTGCCTCGTTCCTGTCGGATCTCCAAAAGGGTCCGCCGCTCGGTCGGTGCGAGCCCGCCTCGCCTTCCGCCGAGCGTGTGGCCGTCCTGCTACGGCGCCAGGTCGTCCCAGCCGAGCGGAACACGGAGCGGGAAGAGGACGAGAGCGGGCTCCGCGGACCCCGCGGATGCCGGTATCGCTCTTGCGCGCCAACGCCGGACGAGCGGCGCAAGGGTCAAGCCTGCCTTGACTCACGACGGGGAACGGGGGGGACGTGCCGGGGATCTTCGGCGTGGTGGCGAAGACGCGGGAAGGGGAGGGGCGCGTGGGGGCGCTGGCCCGCCGCATGGCGGGCGCGCTCCGAACCCGCCCCTGGCTCCGCGCCGAGCTCCATCGCGCCGAGGGGTTCGCCGGCGGCCGCGTGCACCTCGGCGTCCTGAATCCCGATCGGCAGCCGCTCCGCGCGCCGGACGGGTCCCTCGTCTGGTTCGACGGCGAGGTGTATCCCGGCTCGGACGAGCCCGGGCGAACGCCGTCCGCGGCGGAGGTGGTCGAGTGGCTGGACGTCCACCAGGACGGCCGCGGACTCGACCCGGTGGACGGCTGCTACGCGCTCGCCCGCTGGGATGCGGCTCGCCGGGAACTCGTGGTGGCGCTGGACCGGCTCGGCTTCCGACCCCTCTGCTGGGCGGAGACCAAGCACTGGATCGCCTACGCGCCGGAGCCGAAGGCGCTGCTCGCCATCCTCGACCGGACGCCGCCCCACGATCCGATCGCCCTTCGACAGTTCTTCGGCTACGATCACATGATGGGCGAGCGGACGCACTGGAAGGCGATCCGGGTGCTTCCGCCCGCCGCCCTGCTGCGGGTTCGCGAGGGCGAGGTCCGGCGCGACGTCTGGTGGGACCTGGGCCGCATCCCGGTGGATCCGCTCCCCGAGGAGGAGGCGTTGGAAGCCTTCGGCGCCCTGTGGCGGCGGGCGATCGCCCAGCGCCGGAAGCCCGGCACGACGCCGCTCCTGCTGAGCGGCGGGCTGGACTCCCGGTCCGTGCTCGCGGAGCTGCTTCGCCAGGGAGCTTCCGTGCACGCCGTCACCTTCGGCCATCCCGTCTCGCCCGACGTGCGGATCGCCGCCCGCTGCGCCCGACGCGCCGGCGTGCCGCACCGGATCCTTCCCCTGGACGAGGACAGCTGGTGGGAGGCGCGCGAGGCGGCGATCTGGCAGACGGACGGCCAGGTGAACGCCTGGCACCTGCACGCCGCGGTCGCCGGCGAGGCCCTCCGGCGCGGGACCTTCCACACCTTCAAGCACAGCACCGCGAACGCGCTGTTCGGCGGCTCCAACCTGCGGCCCGAGGACCTGGGGCGCTGGCCGCAGACGTTCGCCTCGCAGGTGGCGCGGCGATACCGGAGCGCCTTCTGGCCGCTGGAGGAGATCCTCGAGGAGACGCTGGAGGACTGCGCCCCGGCCCGGCTGGGGCCCTCGGCCACGGCCTTTCCCCTCACCCAGGGGCAGCGTCGCTGGATCCTCACCGGCCCGCAGTCCCTGCAGGCGCATTGCGAGGTCGTGAACCCGGGGATCGGGGTCGACCTGCTCTGCCTCCTCCTGGGCGGGGTCCCCGAGGAGCGCCGAATGGAGGCGCGCTTCTACACGCGGGCTCTCGTCCGACACTACCCGGAGTGGTACTCGAACGTGGCGTGGCAGAAGACCGGCCGCGGCCTGGACGAGTCGCTCCCGGTGCGCGTCGCCCGCGGCCTCGGCCGCCGGCTCCGGCGGGCGGTCGGTCGACCTCGGCGGACGCGCGCCTTCCTGGACTACGCCCGCATCGTGCCGGAGAGCGAGCCGATCCGCGCCCTGCCGGAGGGCCCCCTGCTGCTCGACGAGTGGATGGACGGCGCGGCCGGGCGCTATCTGGCCGCCGCCGCGGAAGGGCGCTCCTTCGCGGCCGGTCGGACGGCGCGCGAAGACGAGGACGGGCGCCGCGGACCCGGCGAAGTCGGATCGCCCGCCGGCCCGGGCGGGAGCGGCGCCGACCCCCGGACGCTGCTGGCCGTTCTCACCCTCGAGACCTATCTGCGCCAGGTGGACGGCCGGCCCGCCTGGCGCCCGAAGCGACGGGCCGAGGAGGTGGCGGCCACGCCTTCCGCGGCCGTCCGGCTCGATTCCCGGACCGAGCCGTCCGCGTGATCCGACGGTCCGCGGGCACGCTGGCGACCCGGGCGCCCGGCGGCGCTCCCGCCCTCCGTGCCGATGGGATGGTCCTGCGCGAGATCCGCATCCCGCTGCTCCGCCCCTTCGAGATCGCGAGCGGCGCGACGGCGGAGCGCCGCGTGCTCCTGCTCGAGCTCGCCCACCCGGACGGGGCGGTCGCCTGGTCGGAATGCGTGGCGGGCGAGTTCCCGGACTACTCCCCCGAGACGGCGGACACGGCCTGGCTCGCCCTCAGCGAGTGGCTGATCCCCCGGGCGTTGGCCCGCGACTTTCCCGGGCCCGCCGCCGTCGGTCCGCACCTGGGCCGCGGCCTGCGGGGACACCTCATGGCCCGGGCGGCGCTCGAGATGGGCTTCTGGGGGCTCGCCGCGGCGCTCGAGGGGCGGCCGCTGGCCGCCCTGCTCGACGGAGAGGCGGAGCGGGTCCCCTCGGGCATCAGCCTCGGCCTGGCGGAAGCGGTGGCGGACATCCCGGAACGGGTCGCGGCTCTCCGCGCCCGCGGCTACCGCAAGGTGAAGCTGAAGATCGCGCCCGGCCGGGACGCCGAGCGGCTGGCCGCGGCCCGGGAGGCCGCGGGGCCGGACGCCGCGCTGGCCGCCGACGCGAACGGCTCCTACGATCCGTCCGATCCGAGCGCCCTGATCGCCCTGGACCGCTTCGGCCTGGCGGTGCTCGAGCAGCCGTTCGAGCCGGGCGACCTGCGGCGCCACGCGGCCCTGCAGCGCCGCCTTCGCACGCCCCTCGGCCTGGACGAGTCGCTGGACGCCCCGGAGCGGGTGGAGGATATGGCGGCCCTGGGGAGCGGGCGCGTCGTGAACCTCAAGCCCGGCCGGGTGGGTGGGCTCGGCGCATCCCTGGCGATCCACGACCTCTGCCGCCGCGAGGGGTTGGGGCTCTTCTGTGGCGGCATGCTGGAGACCGGGCTCGGCCGCGCGTACAACGTGGCGCTCGCATCGCTCCCCGGCTTCGGCCTGCCCGGCGACATGTATCCGCCGGGCGAGTATCTGGCGCGGGACATCGTCCGGCCGGCCTGGAGACTGGAGGCGGATGGGACCGTGCGGGTTCCGCGGCCCGCGGCCGGAGGGATCGGGGTCGAGGTCGATCGGGACGCGGTCGAGGCGCTGACGGTCCGTAGGCTCCGCTTCGGGGCCGCGCGCCGGCGGGTCCCGGTCGGGCGCCGACCCGTTCCGGGGCGGCTTCGGAGCGGGATGAACGGCCGGGTGGATGAAACGGACGCACGATCGAGGGGACGAGGGGGGCCATGAACTACGAGAGGATCTGCATCGTCGGCGCGGGGGCCATGGGCGGCCTCCTGGGGGCCCGGCTGGCGCTGGGCGGGCGCTTGGAGCGGGGAGGCGCGGAGCTCACGCTCGTCGAACGGCCGGAGCGAGTGGCGCTGCTCCGGACCCGCGGGCTCGCGCTCCGCTCCACGGACGGAGCGGTGCGGACGACGCGCGGCTTCCGCGCCGTGGTGGACCCTGCCGAGGCCGGGCCGCAGGATCTCGTCATGTTGGCGGTCAAGGCGTACGACCTGCCCGCTCTGGCGCCCAGGCTGCCAGCGCTGTTCGGACCCGAGACCGTGGTCGTCACCCTGCAGAACGGGATTCCCTGGTGGTACTTCCAGCGCCACGGCGGTCCGCTGGACGGCCGTCGCCTGGAGTCGCTCGATCCGGACGGGACGCTGGAGCGGCATGTGGCGCCGGAGCGGATCATCGGCTGCATCCCGTACCCGGCGGCCGAGGTGCTCGAGGACGGATCGGTGCGTCACGTGGAGGGGGAGAAGGTCCCCGTCGGCGAGCTGGACGGCGCGCAGACCCCGCGGCTCCGCGCCCTGGCGGCGCTCCTGGAGTCGGCCGGCTTCGGCGCCCGTTGCCTGGAGGACCTCCGCTCCGAGACGTGGCTGAAGGCGTGGGGGAACCTCTCCTTCAACCCGATCAGCGCGCTCACGGGGGCGACCCTGGCCGGCATCTGCCGCTTCCCGCCCACCCGCCGGCTGGCGAGGCGCATGATGGAGGAGGCGCAGGAGATCGCGCACGCGCTCGGCGCCCGCTTTCGGGTCGGGATCGACCGGCGGATCGAGGGGGCGGAGGCGGTGGGCGAGCACAAGACCTCCATGCTGCAGGACCTGGAGGCCGGCCGGCGGCTCGAGTCCGAGGCGCTCGTCGGCGCGGTGGTGGAGCTCGGGCGCCTCACGGAGCGGCCCGCCCCCACGATCGAGGCGGTATACGCCGCTCTGCGCCTGCTGGAGCGCACCCGCCGCGCGGTCCACGGGGGCGGCGAGGCTTCGGAGGTGGAGCCTCTGGACGGCCGGCCCCTGGACGGCCGCCCGGTCGCCGAACCCGTCGGGAGCGGCGCCGGCCGCCCGGGCGCGCGGGGCGAGGCATGATGCCCGAGGCGGACGAGGTCCGGATCCGGCCCATGCGCCCGGACGATGTCGAGGCCGCCCTCCGCATCCTCGACGCCTGGAACATGGCGCCGCGGCCGGAGGAGCCGGACGCCGAGCGGAGCGGGATCGAGGTGGCGAACTCCTTCGTCGCCGAGCACGAGGGCCGGATCGTGGGGACCTGCAGCTTCCTTCCCTTCGCCCCCGGGGTGGCCGAGACGGCCAGCCTGGCCGTGGACCCGGCGTACCGGGGTCTCGGCGTCGGCCACCGCCTGCAGGTGGCGCGGCTCGAGACGATGCGCCGTCGCGGCTTCCGGACGGTGCGCACGGAGACGGACCGCCCGGAGACGGAGCGGTGGTACCGCGAGAAGTTCGGCTACCGGAAGGTCGGCACCAATCCGAAGAAGCACGCCTTCAGCCTCCCGGACGTGGACGAGTGGGTCGTCCTGGAGCTCGACCTGGAGGCGTGGGCCGCCGGTCGGTGAGGGAACGCGTGGCGTCCCGGCACGGCCTTTTCAGGCATAGGACCGTGGCGCGCGGCCCGTACTCATTATTCCGGAGGTGCTCGATGGTTGAGGCGCGACAGAGCTTCGGATCCCGTTTCGCGTGCGCGGTCCCGGTGGCGGGCGTCGCGCTCGCGCTGATGATGCTCCTTCCGAGCGCGGATGCCGCCGCCCAGGAGTTTCCCGGCATGGGCGGTGTGGACGCCCGCTTCGGCCTGGCCAACCCGGTGGACGGCGACGTCGGGGTGAGCGCCGGGCTCGACTTCGACCTGGGCTTCGTCGACCAGCCCGGGATCCGCGCCCTGATCGGGTTGGACTTCTTCCACGGCGGCGTGAACGGCGAACTGGCGGGCGGGTCCTACGACGCGCTCGGGGCGCGAGTGGGGGCGCGCGGGGACCTGATCCGGGTCGGCGACGTCCGCCCCTATGTCGTGGGCGCGCTCACCGGGCACAGCGTGAAAGCGAGCGTGCCGGGGGACCCGCCGCTCGAGGCCGCGCTGGACGGCTTCTACATCGGCGCGCAGCTCGCCGCGGGCGCCTTCGTCTCCCTGGACCCGGAGCAGCGGTTCGGCGTGACCGGCGAGGTCCGCCGCAACCTGATCAACAACATCGGCCACTGGGCGTTCGAGGGCGGGGTCCGCTGGAATCCGCGGGGCCCGGACACCTACCGGAGCGACGACGACATCGTCGCCGAGCGCCGCCGCCGCGCCGCCGAGGAGCGCCGTCGGCAGGTGCGTGACGCCCGCGACCCCGCCGGTCAGGTTGACGACCCGGAGGCCGGGGAGGACCGCACGGTCGAGGAGCGCCGCCGCGAGGCGGAGCGCCGACGCGATGAGGAGCGGCGGCGGGCCGTGGGGCGCGAGGGCGATTGGATCGAGGCCGGCGATCCGGCCGGCGGTCTCCGCGGCGGCCTGGTGGAGCTCGACCGGCGGATGCAGACGTCGACCGGCGTCCGGGAGACGGACGAGGGGTGGGTGGTCGGCTTCGGCAGCGGCTTCTTCCAGGACGGCCGATACGCGCTCGGTCGCGCCGGGCGCGACGACCTGACCCGGCTCGCCGGCCTGCTGCGGCAGCATCCGGAGGTGGACGTGCGGGTCGAGGCGGCGGCGCCGCCGGAGGCCGGCGTGGAGGGGCGCCGCACCGCGGAGCGCCGGGCCGAAGCCGTGCGTGCCGTGCTCGTCGCCGAAGGCCTCGACCCGTTCCAGGTGGAGGCCGCCGCGGCCGCCGCGGACGCCGGCGCGGATCCGTGGGATCCAGAGGTCCGCGACCGGATGGGCGCGGACCCGGTGACCGTCCACATCCGGAGCCGGGACGCCTTCTGAGCCCCCCGCCTCTTCGGTGACGCGTTCGCCCCCGGCGACGGGCGCCGGGGGCGGGCGTTGCGGGGATGCACCGCCGCTGCGAACCGCGGCACTTCTTTCCTTCCGCCAGGGCGATCGTGTGGTGCGCTTCCCACACGGCGCCGACCCAGCGCGTTTCCATTGGGTCGTAAACGTTTGCAATACAAACGGTTGACGTTCAGGGCCGACCGGGCCCCGGTCCGGTTCCCCTCTTGCGCTCTCCCCGCCCGTGGAGAAGCGGATCGCGGGCAGCTCGGCGACCGAAGGCGACGGGACGATGAACGCGTGCGCCGCGCCAAGGCGCCGGGCGGACAAGGGATGGAACGCGGGATGGATACGAAGACGGAGCGACGGATGCGGAGTCGGCGGGCGGTGGCCGAGGCGATCGCGACGGAGCGTGGGGTCGCGCTGCCGGCGGTCCTTCTCAGCCTGGCGATCGTCACCCTGCTCGCCACGGCGGGGTTCGTGAACGCCGGCACCGAGTACCGGATCAACGAGAACTTCCACGCCAGCGTCGAGGCCTTCTACGCCGCCAACTCGGGGCTCTCCGAGCACGTGACCCGGAGCCGCACCTCCCCGACCACCGTGACCTACGACCTCGGCGACAGCCGGGCCGAGGTGCGGTCGGAGCGGCTGCTGGTCGTGGACCCCGACGAGGGGAGCACGCTGTTCCGCGTGCAGGCGCGCGGCCTCCGCGATCCCGCCAGGGGCGGCACGGCGCGCCGCAGCGTCTCCCAGGTGACGCTCCACGTGCCCGGCAAGGTTACGGTCAAGTCCGCCATCACCGCCGCCGGGGGCATGCACAAGAACGGCGTGGCCGGGACCGTCTCCGGCTACGATGACGCGACGTCCGTAGAGTGTCCGGTGGGCGGTCAGGCCGCGATCACCGGCCTGGCGGTGCCGCCGGGCGGCTACACGCAGGCCGGCGGCGGGCCCGGCCCCGGCATCCCCGGCTCGCCGGGCGGCTTCTACGGAGACCCGCCGATCGACGACTCGCAGAGCGGCGAGGACCTGATCGCCGACACCGGGCTCGACTGGGAGGGCATGCTGAACGGGAGCGTCACCTCGCCCGACTACATCGTCTCGCAGGACGGCTGGCCGGACTTCAGCGCCCTGCCGGAGGACGAGTGGCCGGTCATCCTGGTGGACGTGGACGACTTCCAGGTCAGCCCGGCGCAGAGCGGCCGGGGGACGGTCATCGCGCAGGAGAACCTCACGATCGACGGCGCCTGGCAGTGGGAAGGTCTGGTGTTCGTGGGGAACAAGCTCACCAGCAACGGCGTGAACCTGCTGGACGGCGCGCTGATGACCGGGCTGAACCTGGCGTTCGGCGAGAGCGTGGATCAGGCGAGCCTCGGGAACGGCACCTGGGATTACCGCTTCGACTCCTGCGCCGTCCTGCACGCGAAGCAGGGGATGGGATCCATGGCCACCCAGCCCGGCACCTGGACCGAGGGCTGGTAGGCCTCAGAGCCGGATGAGGGCGGCCACCCGGCGGAGCGCCTCCAGGCTGTGGCCGGAGGCGAACTCGTCGACGAACGGGAGGGCCGCCTTCATCCCCCGCGCTTCTGGCCGGTAGCGCGGGCTCTCGAGCAGCGGGTTCAGCCAGATCACCTTCCGCGCCTTGCGTCGGATGCCCTCCAGGGCGCGCTCCAGCGGCTCCGTCTCGCCCTGGTCCAGCCCGTCGCTCAGGATCACCACCACCGTGCGCTGCCCGAGCAGCGCCCGCCCGTGACGTTCGAGGAAGGCCTCCAGGCTCTCGCCGATCCGGGTGCCGCCCGACCACCCGGGCACCCGCTCCCCGAGTGCCGAAAGCGCTTCGTCCACCCCGGCGCGGGCCAGGTGCGGGGTGAGGCGGGTGAGGCGGGTGCTGAACACGAAGGTCTCCACCTTCCGCTCCCGTCCCGCGGCCACCAGGAAGCGGACCAGGAACCGGCTGTAGCGCTCCATCGACCCGCTCACGTCGCAGAGCAGGACCACGCGCGGTGGCTCGACGCGCCGGCGACGGCGAGCGAGCCGGATCAGCTCGCCGTCGTGCCGGAGCGCGCCGCGCAGGCTACGCCGCACGTCCACCCGACCGCGACGGCCGCCCGGCTCGGTGCGGCGGCTCCGGCGCGTCGCCAGGCGCAGCACGAGGTCGTCGAAGGCGCGGTCCAGCTCCCGCACCTCGGCGGGGTCCAGGGAGGCGAAGGAGCGGCGTGCGAGGGACTCCCGCGGGCTCCACGCTGCCCCGATGCGGCGCGCCTCATCCGATTCGTCCTCCGCCTCCGTCCCGCTTCCGGCCGGGGCGCTCCCCTCGCGCGGGCGGGAGATCTCGCCGTCCGCATCCGGCGCGTCCGGTCGCCGCCGGCCGGGCCGCCCCGCGGGGAAGGGAGCCGCCGGCGGGTGGCGGGCGCCGGTGGCGCGCCGGAGCCGCCGGGCCACCTCCAGCGCGTCCGGCGACGCGTCCGTCCCGCGCTGGCGCTGACCCCAGAGCGCCCAGAAGGCCCGGTCGAACGCCGGCTCGTCCCGCCGCTCGAGCAGGAAGACCGGGCGGAGCCCCAGATAGACGTCCATCGGGTCGGCGAGGTCCAGGTGCGCCAGCGCTTCGGCCGCCGCCAAGGATTCGGTGAGGGAGCAGGCCACGCCCTCCTCCCGCAGTGCCCGTCCGAGCCGGGCCGTCCACTCGAGCGGGCGGTCGCGGAGATCTTCCCCCGGCTTCACCGGCCGCTCACCCTTCCTCCTCCGGCTTCATCGGCCGCTCAGCCTTCCTCTCCTCCCGCTCCGCTCGCGTGGAGGGTCCCGCCCGTGGCCGCGTCCCGCGCGCCATCTCCGCCCCCCGGACCCCCATGCCCCTCCTCGCGCGCTTCCTCCAGGAGCCGAGTCACCGCCTTCTCGTCCAGCCGCGCGAAATCGTGGCGATCCTTGACCAGGCAGCCGAGCGTGGACTGCACGACGGCCGCGTCCAGCGTGCCGGCGCCGAGCTCCTCCAGCGCCCGCGTCCAGTCCAGCGTCTCGGCCACGCCGGGCGTCTTGAACAGCCGCTCGCCCCGCAGCCGCTGGATGAACCGCACCGCCTCCTCCCGTACCGTCTCGGACGCCTCCGGCACGCGTGAGTGGAGGATCCGGAGCTCCTTCTCGAACGACGGATAGTCGATCCACAGATACAGGCAGCGCCGCCGGAGCGCGTCGCTCAGCTCGCGGGTGCCGTTCGAGGTGAGGACGACGAAGGGGCGGCTCGTCGCCGCCACCGTCCCCAGCTCGGGGATCGAGACCTGGAAGTCCGAGAGGAGCTCCAGCAGGAACGCCTCGAACTCCTCGTCCGCCCGGTCGATCTCGTCGATCAGCAGGACCGGGGGCTCCTCACGGGTGATCGCGCGCAGGAGCGGCCGCTCCAGCAGGTAGTCCGGCCCGAAGATCGTGTGCTCCAGCGCCTCCTCGGTCGTCCGGTCCCCGCCGGCGGGGCTCGGGGCGTTCCGGTCGCCCGCGGCGATCCCCTCCATCCGGATGCGCAGGAGCTGCTTCTGGTAGTTCCACTCGTAGAGCGCCGTGTGGACGTCCAGCCCCTCGTAGCACTGGAGCCGGATGAGCTCCGCTTCCAGCATCCGGGCCAGCACCTTGGCGATCTCCGTCTTCCCGACCCCCGCCTCCCCCTCCACCAGGAGCGGCTTGCCAAGTGTGCGGAGCAGGTGGACGGCCGTGGCGATCGGGCGGTCCGCCACGTAGCCGTGCGCCTCCATCGCCTGGCCGATCTCGCGTATACGATGTTCCACGTCGTGTCCTTCCGCTCGTCACCATGCCCGGCCCGTTATACCCGCTCCGGAGGACCTGGTTGTACATCTACAATCGGAGCTCACCGGCGATTCATCCCTCAGCTCCCCGACTTGATCGATCGTTGATGGTACATGTACGACCGGGGGGTCTTCAGGGCATCTCGGTCGCCAGCGTGCCGAAGCGCACGGAAGCCAAATCCAACCCCGCCGATCCAACCCCGAAGCGGGCGGAGAAGTTGCGACTCTACGCG
>CAZTGV010000043.1:0-20241 GCA_964613475.1 uncultured Gemmatimonadota bacterium | reverse complement strand
CGTTCCGGCGGCCGATGACCGGGCACCGTTTCCGGCGGCCGATGACCGGGCACCGTTCCTGCGCCCGTTGTCACGAGGCCGGTCCGCTGCCCGCCGGGCGGAAGGAAGCGCGGCGGAGCGGACGTGCGGTGAGGCGGACGAACGGGACGTGACCACGCGTGGAAACCACCACGCGCCAACATAGAAAGCGGGTAGCGAACATGTGTGGAATCATCGCCTACGTGGGCGAGCAGGAGGCGACGCCGATCCTCCTGGGAGGTCTGGAGCGGCTCGAGTACCGGGGCTACGACTCCGCCGGCCTGGCGGTCCAGAACGGCCGCGGCCTGGAGACGCGCCGCACCGAAGGCCGGATCGCCGAGCTCTCTCGGCTTCTTCGCGACGCGCCGGTACACGGCCGCTCCGGGGTCGCCCACACGCGCTGGGCCACCCACGGCGCCCCCACCACCCAGAACGCGCACCCCCATCTGGACTGCAGCGGTGACATCGCGGTCGTCCACAACGGCATCATCGAGAACGCGAACGTCCTCCGCGCCGAGCTGGAGCGGAAGGGCCATCGTTTCCAGTCCGAGACGGACACGGAGGTCCTGGCGCACCTGATCGAGGAGACCTGGGTGCCCCCGCTCCACCTCGCCGTCGCCCGCGCTCTGTCGGTGGTCGAGGGCGCCTTCGGGATCGCGGTGGTGAGCGCGCGGGAGCCGGGGCGGCTGGTGGTCGCCCGCCGGGGCTCCCCGCTGCTCGTCGGGCTCGGCGACGGGGAGACCTTCGCCGCCTCGGATGCCGCCGCGATCATCGGCCACACGCGGCGGGTGATCTACCTGGACGACGGCGAGATGGCGGTGCTGGACGCCGAAGGGTGCGACATCGTCGAGTTCGACCGCATGGTGAAGGTGGACAAGCCGGTCTCCGAGCTGGAGTGGGACCTGCCCGCCCTGGAGCGCGGCGGCTACGAGCACTTCATGCTCAAGGAGATCCACGAGCAGCCCGAGACGCTCGAGAGCACCATGCGCGGCCGGATCCTCCGGGACCGCCCGGCGGTGCGCCTCGGGGGCCTCGGCGACCTGGCGCCCGAGCTGGCCGAGGCGCGACGGGTGATCGTCACCGCCTGCGGCACCTCCTGGCACGCCGCCATGATCGGCAAGTTCATGCTCGAGGAGCTGACCCGGATCCCGACCGAGGTGGAGTACGCGTCGGAGTGGCGCTACCGGAACCCGGTGCTGGAGGAGGGCACGGTGGTGATCGGCGTCTCGCAGTCGGGCGAGACGGCGGACACCCTGGCCGCGGTCTCGATGGCGCGGGAGATGGGCTTCACCACCCTCGGGATCGTGAACGTGGTGGGGAGCACGATCGCACGGACGACGCACGGCGGCATCTACCTACACGCCGGGCCGGAGATCGGGGTCGCCTCCACCAAGGCGTTCACCTCCCAGATCGTGGCCTTCGCGCTGCTCTCGCTCTACCTGGGGCAGCAGCGCGGCCTGGGCGCGGAGCGGGCCGGCCAGGTCATCCGGGCCCTCACCGAGCTTCCCGGCCAGGTGCGCAGCGTGCTGGACCGGGCGGCGGAGATCCGCGCCCTGGCCGAGCGGCTCCTGGACCATCAGAACGCCCTCTATCTGGGCCGCGGCTACAGCTATCCGGTGGCCCTGGAGGGCGCCCTGAAGCTGAAGGAGATCAGCTACGTGCACGCGGAGGGGATGTCCGCGGCCGAGATGAAGCACGGTCCGATCGCCCTGATCGACGAGAACATGCCGGTCGTGGTGGTCGCGCCCCGGGACGGCGCCTACCAGAAGGTGCTGTCCAACATGGAAGAGGTGAAGGCGCGCGGCGGCTACCTGGTCGCGGTCACCACCGAGCCGAACGGGCTGGCGGAGCTGGCGGACGAGGTGATCTGTGTGCCGAGCACGGTGGACCCGCTGCTTCCCGTCCTCACCTGCCTGCCGCTGCAGCTCCTGGCGTACCACGTGGGCGTGCTGCGGGGCTGCGACGTGGACAAGCCGCGGAACCTGGCCAAGAGCGTGACGGTCGAGTAGGAGGGATAGTGGGTTCGCGGAGGGACGAGGGAGACGAGCGATGAAGATCCTGCACGTGGTGGGGGCGCGCCCCAACTTCATGAAGATCGCGCCGATCATGCGGGCGTTCGCCCGGGGCTCGGGCGTGGAGCAGACGCTCGTGCACACGGGCCAGCACTACGACGACGAGCTGTCGGCGAGCTTCTTCGACGACCTGGAGCTCCCCCGGCCGGACCTGGACCTGGGCGTCGGCTCCGGGCCGCACGGGCAGCAGACCGGGCGCATCATGATCGCCCTGGAGCCCGTGCTGGAGCGGATGCGGCCGGACTGGGTGTTCACCGTCGGGGACGTGAACTCGACGGTCGCCGCCGCCCTGGTGGCCGCGAAGCTGGGCATCCGGGTCGCCCACGTGGAGGCGGGTCTCCGCAGCCGCGACTGGACGATGCCGGAGGAGATCAACCGCGTGCTCACCGACCGGCTGAGCGATGCCCTGTTCACGACCGAGCCGGCGGCGAACGAGAACCTCCGGGCCGAGGGGATCCCCGAGGAGCGGATCCACTACGTCGGCAACGTCATGATCGACACGCTGGACCGGTACCGGACCCGCGCCGCCCAGGTCGGCAGCCATCGGTCGCTCGGCCTGGAGCCGGGCCGCTACGTGCTCGCCACCCTCCATCGGCCGGGCAACGTGGACGAGCCGACCCGGCTGGGCGCGGTGCTGCGCGCCGCCGGGCAGGTCGTCTACGAGCACGACGTGCCGGTCGTGCTGCCGCTCCACCCGCGCACCGCCCGGAACGTCCGCAAGTTCGGCCTGGACGACGCGCTGGCCCCGCTGCAGGTGCTCGGGCCGCTCCCCTACCTCGAGTTCCTGTGCCTGATGGACCACGCCGGGGCCGTGCTCACGGACTCCGGCGGCATCCAGGAGGAGACGAGCGTGCTCGGCGTGCCCTGCGTGACCCTGCGGCCGAACACGGAGCGGCCGATCACGCTGGTGGAGGGGACGAACCGGCTCTTCCGGGGCGACCTGACCGGCCTGCCCGAGGTGGTGGGCCAGGCCCTGCTGGAGAAGCGCCGGCCCTGCCGGCCCGAGCTGTGGGACGGCCAGGCGGCGGACCGGATCGTGCAGATCACCCTGGCCTCGTCGGCCCCGGCAGCCGAGGCGTCCCCCGCGGCCGAGGAGTCCCGCCCGGCGGAAGAGGCGCTCGCCTCCGGCTGACGCGAAGGCCGGGCGAGGCGAAAGGGACGCGGGGCCGTCCCGCTCGCTTGGCACCGGCCAGCGTTCGTGGTGGTGCCGCGACACCGAACCGAACAGAATCCGAAGCCGTGGCGCGGCCGGGACGCTCCCGCTTCCTCCCCCCTCCAAATGGCGCATTTCTTGACAATATTGCACCCCCGTGATTACGATGGGGCGCTTTTCTTCCGCGCCTCGGCTCGTGATCCAGACGTGTCGAGAACCGGTCGGAACGGCGAGTTTGCTGCGGGTTCTCGGCATCTTCCGCGGGGCGCTGCTTCGGTCCCGCAACAGCGGTCGGTGATCGTCGGACGCTGTGGCGGACCTGCACGCTCGGTGGCGCAGGATGCGGGAGGTGTCGGCAACTTGCGAGCGCGCTCGCTCGATCTAGGACCCAGTCCGGAGGCGCCAGGTGCGGATCGAATCACCGGAGACGATCGACGAGCTGCGGGACCTCGACGTCGAGCAAGCCGACGTCGAGGACTTCGCCGCTCCCCTGCTCGGTCCCGAGGAACGGGCCGAGATCCGGATCCTCGTCATCGACGACGAGGTCAGCATTCTGGAGAGCTGCGAGTCCGTCCTCGGGGCGGAAGGCTACGAGGTGGAGGTGGAGCGTAAGGCCGATGAGGCCCTCCACCGCCTGAAGGGGCAGAGCTACGACATCGTCCTGATCGACCAGGGCATGCCCCAGATCCACGGCCTGGACATCCTGGCCGAGGTGCGGCAGCGCTCTCCGAGCACCATCGCCATCATGATGACGGGCCACGCGACCACCGAGGCGAGCATCCGGGCGCTTCAGGCCGGCGCGTGGGAGTACCTGCCGAAGCCGTTCACCGCCACCCAGTTGCTGGTGGTCATCGGCCGCGCGGCGTACACCCTGGTGCGCGTCCGGAGCTTCTCGGACGCCTCCCGCCGCGAGGGCATCCTGGTGGACGGCAAGGTGAAGATCCTGGGCGTCTCCAAGGCGATGCGGGCGGCGGTCCAGACCTCGCTCAAAGTGGCGAAGACGGACGCCTCGGTCTTCATCACGGGGGACAGCGGGACCGGCAAGGAGCTCATCGCCCAGTACATCCATTCCGAGAGCCGGCGCTCCCGGAAGACGTTCGTGGCGGTGAACTGCGCCGCGCTGCCGGGCGAGCTCCTCGAGTCGGAGATGTTCGGGCATCGGCGCGGGGCCTTCACCGGCGCCGTGCGCGACAAGCCCGGGCTCCTGGAGATGGCCGATCAGGGGACCTTCTTCCTGGACGAGCTGGCCGAGATGCCGCTGCCGCTCCAGGCGAAGCTCCTCCGGGTGCTCCAGGACGGGAAGGTGCGGCGGGTGGGGAGCGAGAAGGAGGACGCCACGGTGGAGGTCCGCTTCATCTCCGCGACGAACCGGGATCCGGAGACCGCGCTCGAGGAGGGCCACCTGCGGAACGACCTCTACTACCGGCTGCGGGTCGTGCCCATCCACCTCCCCCCGCTGCGGGAGCGGGCCGAGGACATTCCGGTCCTCATCAAGCACTTCATCGACCACTTCTGGCGCCGCCACCAGCTCCCCGGACGGCTGCCGCCGCGACTCGGGCCGGAGACGATGGACGCGCTCGTCTCCTACGATTGGCCCGGCAACGTGCGCGAGCTGCAGAACGTGATCGAGCACCTGGTGGTGCTCTCGGACCCGAACGAGGTGATCGGTCCGGAGAAGCTCTCCATCCTCGACGGCGGCGCGGGAAGCGTCCCCTCGTCGGAGGGCGGCGGGTCGGGGGTCTCCTTCTCGCAGCTCATCGACGTCCACAACTCCTTCCACGATGCGAAGGACGCGCTGATCGGCCGGTTCGAGCGGGAGTACATCGCGCAGATGATCGCGCGCACGGGCGGCAACATGTCCGAAGCGGCGCGGCAGGCGGGGATCGACCGGACCACGCTGTACCGCCTGATGGACAAGCACGAGCTGTCCAAGGAGGCGTTCGTAAGCTGAGCGACGCGGGCGGGGGAACGGACGAACGAGCGGCGGGGGCGCGCCGCGCCACGCCCGCGTCCGAGGATGCCGCGCCGGCGTCCGAGGGCGTCACGGGGGCGGGCCGGCCGGGCTGGTGGAGCGACCGCGAGGTGCTGCTCCGTCTTCCCGCCGAGTCGCGACCCGTCGCGGAGCGCCTGCTGCGCCGCCTGTTCCACGATGCCGCCGACCGGCCGCCGGCGCTCCCCGCGGACCTGGAACCAGACCGTCTGTGGGAGGCGATCGACGCGCTTCGGGCCGGCATCCTCGAAGGCGAGGCGCGCGGCGCCCCGAGCGGGGAGCGTGGCCGCCTGCACGCGCGCCTGGACGCGGAGGCCCGCCGGAGCGCGGAGCGCCTCCTCCAACGTATCGTCCACGAGAGCCGAAAGCTCGTCCAGGATGTCTCCCACGACATCCGCTCGCCCCTGAACTCGATCCTCTTCCTGGCCGACACGCTCTTCCACGAGCACAGCGGCGAGCTGAACCCGGTGCAGCGCCGTCAGGTGGGCGTCCTCTACACGGCCGCGGTGACGCTGGTCGGCCTCGTCAACGACCTGATCGACGCCGGCCGCCTCGGCGAGGGCCGGGGGATCCCGGTGTCGCACGTCTCCTTCTCGATGGAGGCGGTCCTCAACGACGTGGAGAGCCTGTTGGGGCCGCTCGCCACCCACCGGGGCATCCGGCTGCGCTTCAACCTCGAGACCCTCGGTCCCCGCTCGGGCGACCGGCAGCTCCTCGCCCGCGTCCTCATCAACCTGGTCACAAACGGGATCCAGGCCGCGCGGGAGAAGGGCGAGGTGGAGGTGCGGGCGATCGAAGGCGCGGACGGCGGCCTGCGCGTGCAGGTGCGCGACGACGGCGACGGGCAGGAGGAGGGCCGGCTGCGCGCCCTTATGGCGGAGGAATCCGCCGGCTTTCCGACCCGGCGGAAGGCTGGTTGGACCCACGGGCTCGGGCTGTCCATCAGCTCGCGGCTCGTGCGGGCGGCCGGCGGGTCGATCGACGTGACGAGCGCGCCCGGCGAGGGCACGACCTTCTCGGTGGAGCTCCCCTTCCCGCGCCTCTGACGGCGCCCCGGCCCGGCCTCCGACCCGCGGCTGCGGCTCCGAGCAGCGGCTAGGCCTCCGACCCGCGCCTACGGCTCCGACTCGCGGCTACGGCTTCGACGTGCGGCTACGGCTCCGACGTGCCGCGGAGCAGGTGCGCGCCGCCATCCACGCGTAGGACGTCGCCCGTCACGTACTCGGCCTCGGCCAGGTAGAGGACCGCCCGCGCGACGTCCTCCGGCCGGCCGACCCGCCCGAGCGCCGCGCGCCCGGCGGCCGCGCGACGCGCCTCCTGGTCCGTGCCTTCCGGCAGCAGCACCGCCCCCGGCGCGACGGCGTTCACCCGGACGCGGGGGGCCCAGGCGCGGGCGAGCGAGCGGGTCAGGCTGACGAGCCCCGCCTTGCTGGCGGCGTAGGGCGCGTAGGCGGGCCACGCCTCGAACGCCGCGACGTCCGCGATGTTCACGATCGCGCCCCCCGCCTCGCCCATCAGCCGCGCCGCCTCCCGGGCGCAGAGGAACGGTGCCCTGAGGTTCACGGCGAACACGTGGTCCCAGTCGGCGACCCGGACCTCCCCGGGGCGGGCGCGCGGGAAGACGGCCGCGTTGTTGACCAGGAGGTCGAGGCGCCCCCAGGCGTCCTCGATCCGCTGGAAGAGACGTCGCACCTCCTCGGGCTTCGAGAGATCGGCCTGCAGCGGAAGGGCCATCGCCGGCTCCGTCCGGTCGGCGGGCTCGGCCCGGTCGGCATCTTCCGCCTCGTCGCGGGGGCCGGCTCGGACCGCCTCGTCCCGGATCGCGGCCGCCGCGGACTCGGCGGCCTCGGCGGAGGCGTGGTAGTGGAGCGCGACCGAGTAGCCGGCGCGGCCGAGCGCGAGGGCGATCGCCCGGCCCACGCGCACGGCGCCCCCGGTGACCAGCGCGCGCGGGGCCTCGGTCCCCCGGGCCGCCGACCGTCTCTTCCGGGGCCGGTTCGTCGCCGCCGGTCCGCTCGCCTCGGCCCGATCCGTCCCGCCCGCTCCCGGCTCCGCCTCGCGCGGCCGTCCCTCGGCGTCGAAGTTCATGGATCCGAGTGTAAGGCCGGGCCCGGTCCCGGACCACGGAGAACGCGGAGCGGGGCGGATGATCGGCATCCGAGGGGCGGTGCGGGCGGATCGGAACGACGGTGTGGCGATCCGGGAGGCGACCCGTCGCCTGCTGGTGGAGATCCGCCGCCGCAACGGCTTCGAGGCCGCGCAGGTCGTGTCGGCGCTGTTCACCATGACGCCGGACCTGGACGCGGACTTTCCGGCCCACGCGGCGCGGATCATGGGATGGACGGGCGTGCCGATGCTCGGGGCGCAGGAGACGCCGGTGTCCGGGGCGCCGGACCGGATGATCCGCGTGCTCCTGCACGTCGACGCGCCCGGGCCCGCGCGGCACGTCTACCTGGGCGAGGCCGCCGCCATGCGCCCCGACCTGGCGACTCCGGTAGAGGAGGCCGGAGCCGACGAGCCCGGTGGCGAGCCCTACGGGCCGCTGCTCGTGTGCGGTCTGGGGCTGATCGGCGGGTCCATCGCCCTGGGGCTCCGCGGGAGCCGGCGGTTCGGGCCCGTCCTCGGGTGGGACCGGGACCCGGAGGCGCGGCGGCGGGCGCTGGCGGCCGGCGCGGTGGCCGAGGTCTCCGACGCGCTGGAGCCGCTGCTCACCGAGGCGCGCACGGTGCTGCTGGCGCTGCCCCTGGGCGCGATCCTCGCCTGGATCGAGCGCCACGGCTCGACGCTGCGCCCCGGCCGGGTGCTGCTCGACGTCGGGAGCGCCAAGCGCGAGGTCGTGCGGGCGATGGACGCGCTGCCGCCGGAGGTCGAGGCGGTCGGCACGCATCCGATGGCTGGCTCCGAGCGCCGCGGCTTCGGGGCGGCGCGGCCGGACCTGTTCCGGGGGGCGGGGTGGGCGATCGTGGCCTCGGAGCGCACCGGCTCCCGGGCGCGGGGCGCCGCCGAGGCGCTGGTCGCGGCGCTCGGAGCCCGGGCCGTCCACCTGGACGCGGCGGCGCACGACCGGACGGTGGCCCACTCGAGCCACCTGCCGTACCTGGCCGCCGCCGCGCTCGCCCTGGAGGCGGCCGAAGCGGGGACGCTCGCCGCCTCCCTGGCGGGTCCGGGGCTCCGGGACACGACCCGGCTGGCGGCCTCCGACCCGGCGCTGATGGCGGACATCCTGGCGGCGAACCGGGACGAGGTGGGCCGGGCGCTGGCGGCCTTCCGCCGCCGCCTCGAGGCGCTGGAGCGGGGCCTGCCGGCGCCTACCGGCGGCGCGTCGGAGGACGCCGCGGCCCGGGTCCTGGACGGCGCGCGGGCGGCGCGGGTGGCGCTCTTCGGCGAGTAGGCGCCACGGGGAGCGGGCGGTCTACTCCTGCGGCTTCGCCTCCCCGTCCACCGCCGTGTCGCGGACCACGTCGGGCGGAGCGATCGACTTGACCCGCACGGACTTGGCCGGGATCCCTACGTTCACGTGGTACGGCCGGACGTCCCGGGTGGCGACCGCCTTCGCCCCGACCATCCCCTGCTCGCCCACGTGCACGCCCGCCAGCACGGTCGCCCCGTAGGTGATGCGCACGCCGTCCTCCAGGACGGTCGCCGCGTTCGTCACGTCCTCGATGTCGTTGATGGAGTGGGTGTGGCTGAACACGGCCGCGTAGTCGGCGATCGAGACCCGGTCTCCCAGCACGATCCCGCCCCGGTCGTCGAGCAGGACGTTGCGGTGCACGACGACGTCGTCCCCCACCTCGAGGTTGTAGCCGAAGGAGACCTCGACGAAGTGGAAGCACTTGAAGTTCCGGCCCACCCGCTTGAAGACGTGGGGCGCCAGGAGGCGCCGGAAGCGGACGCCCAGGTGCACGTTTCCGCCGAGCGGGGAGCGGTCGAACATCTGCCACAGCCAGATGATCGGCTTTCGGGGATAGTACCGCTCCGGGTCGATGTCGTGGTAGTACTCGGGCTCCAGCGTCACGTTGCGAGGGTCCAGGTTCGCGAGCGCCGCCCGCGTGGCCCACGGAAGCTCGGGGTTCTCGGGGTCGGCGGCCGGGCCCGGCAGGGACGGGTAGTAGATGTCCCGGAGCAGCTCGAAGCAGAGCGCGTTTCGATCCGTGGCGGGATCCGAAAGCCGCTCCTGCATCTCGCCCAGCCAGGCGTCGTAACGGGAGACCGCTCTCCCGGCCGGCTCCAGGGGGCGGAGGGGACGGTGCACCATGGATGGAGGCCTCGCTCGAGGTTCGGTCATCTCGGTTCGCGAATCCCGCGGCGTCGGTCCGCTCGGCTCGGCCTCGACGGGCGTCGCGACGCCGAGGGGGACGCCGAATCTAACCCGGCGCGGAGCGGGGTGGAAATCGGGCGTGAAACTTTCGGGCGTCGGGGACGAAGGGTAGGATGGAGGCGAAGAGGACCGCCGGTCCGGGGCCGACAGGCGGCCGATCCGGGCCGGCCAGGCGCGCGAGGGGTGCGACGATGCCGATGAACGAGATCCTCCGGAAGCGGATCTGGCGCAAGCTCGAGGCGCTGCCGGAGCACAAGGCGTACGAGGTCCTGGACTTCATCGAGTTCCTGGAGGCGCGCGAGGATTCGGGGTCGGCGGAGGCGCGCGGCTTCCAGCGCTTCGCCGAGCTGTTCCAGGACCGGGCGCGGAAGGCCCGGCTGCCCGTCTCCGCCCTGCGGGAGACGATGAAGGTCCTCGGGGCGACGGACCGCGTCCTGGGCACGTTCCGGGAGGCGGGGCGGGAGTTCCTCGCCGAGCTCGAGCAGGGCCGGCCCGAGCCCGCGGCGCGTCCGAGCGAGCCGCCCCGCCGCCGCGAGGTGGTGATCGAGTGAGCCGCCTTCCCCTCGGCCGCGACCCCGAGCCCGCGTGAGCCCGCCGCTTCGCCGGCGCAGACGCCGTCGCGCCGACCTCTCCTTCCGCACCGTGGTGGACGTGGCGCGGGGCATCCCCCGCTTCGCCGTGCTGCTGGGCCGCCTGATGCGCGACCCGCGGGTCTCGCGCCTCGACCGGGTCCTGTTCGGGGCGGCGCTCGCCTACCTCTTCGTTCCGGCGGACCTCGTGCCCGACTGGGTGCCGGGGCTCGGCCGGGTGGACGACCTCCTCCTGGTGATCCTGGCGCTGTATCGGCTGCTGCACCGGACGGATCGGGACGTGCTGCTCGAGCACTGGGGCGAGGACGCGGAGCCCCTGCTCGTCCTGGAGGATCTCCTGGACCGGGCCGTCGGGGCGGCGCCCTGGTGGACCCGGCGGCTGGTGGAGGCCGGTTGAGCCCTTCCGGCTGAGCCCTTCGGCCGAGCCCCTTCGGCTGAGCCCTTTCGCTTCCGGTTGACGCTCGCGTCCGCTCCGCCTACCATCCCGCATGGTGGCGGTGGTGGGGCCGAACGGCCCGAGAGTGACGATCCGCATGCGAAGGACCGCCCGGAGGCGGCTCCGCGAGCATGCGGATTTTTTGCATTCTGCGGTACCCTTCCTGTCTCTCCCGAGCGAGTCCTGACCGAATGACCGAAGGCCCCCTCAGAGAAGCCCTCACCTTCGACGACGTGCTCCTGGTTCCCCGGCGCGCGCGCGTCCACCCGGCGGACGTGGACGTTTCCACCCGATTCACGCGCAACATCCGCCTTTCGGTGCCGCTCGTCTCGGCCGCCATGGACACGGTCACCGAGCACCGCATGGCGATCGCGATCGCCCGCGAGGGGGGCATCGGGATCATCCACAAGAACATGAGCATCGAGGCACAGTGCTCGCAGGTGGACCGCGTCAAACGGTCCGAGAGCGGGATGATCCTGAACCCGATCACCCTGGGCCCGGACGGGACGCTCCGCGACGCGCTGCGGCTGATGCGGGAGTTCTCGATCAGCGGCGTCCCGATCGTCGAGGACGACGGGCGGCTGGTCGGCATCATCACGAACCGGGACCTCGTCTTCGAGGACGATGAGGACCGGCCGATCCGCGAGGTGATGACCTCGGAGAACCTCATCACCGCCCCGCGCGGCACCTCGCTGGAGGAGGCCGAGGAGGTCCTGCGGCGGCACAAGATCGAGAAGCTCCCGGTGGTGGGCGCGGAGGGGAAGCTGGAGGGGCTGATCACCGTGAAGGACATCTTCAAGCGCCGCCAGCACCCGAACGCCTCCAAGGACGACCACGGCCGGCTCCGCGTCGGGGCGGCGGTCGGGTCGGCGCGCGCCGAGCTGGATCGGGCGCGGGCCCTGGTGGACGCCGGCTGCGACGTGGTGGTGATCGACACCGCGCACGGACACGCCGAAGCCGTGCTGGACGCGGTCGCGCGGACGCGCGAGGCGCTGCCGGACGCGGCGCTGGTGGCGGGCAACGTGGCCACCCGGGACGGCGCCGCCGCCCTGCTGGAGCGGGGCGTGGACGCGGTGAAGGTGGGCGTCGGGCCGGGCTCGATCTGCACGACGCGAGTGGTGACCGGGGTCGGGATTCCCCAGGTCACCGCCATTCGCGACGCGGTCGAAGCGGTGGAGGACGCGGTCCCGGTGATCGCCGACGGCGGGATCAAGCATTCCGGCGACCTGGTGAAGGCGCTCGCGGCCGGGGCGAGCTCGTGCATGATGGGCTCCATGTTCGCCGGGACGGAGGAGAGCCCCGGCGAGTCCTTCCTCCTCGAGGGCCGCCGCTACAAGACGATCCGCGGCATGGGCTCGCTCTCGGCGATGGAGGAAGGCTCGGCGGACCGCTACTTCCAGGAGAACGGGGCCGAGCGGCGGAAGCTCGTGCCCGAAGGGATCGAGGGCCGCGTCCCGTACAAGGGTCCCGTCGAGGACACGATCTTCCAACTCGTGGGCGGTCTGCGGAGCGGGATGGGCTACTGCGGGGTGGACAGCGTGGACCGCCTGCAACGGGAGGCCGAGTTCGTGAAGGTAACGTCCGGCGGCCTCCGGGAGTCCCATCCCCACGACGTGGTGATCACGCGGGAGGCGCCGAACTACCGGCTCTGAGGAGAGTTCGGGGGACGAGCCGCCCCCGGGCGGGGACGCCCGCCCCCGGACGGCGCCCGACGCCGCGCGGGCGTCAAGGAGTACGGCACACGCGTTGCTCGCGGTGGTAGAACCGCAGGTCGCCGCGCCCGCCGCCGGTCAGGCGCGCCTCGCGCGCCATTCGGATCCGCCGACCGGATCCCCGGCGGCGCCGGCGCGGGTCGGGCGGAAGGAAGAAGCGGAGCGGCTCGCACGACGGAGACGGCGATTCGTCGACCGTCGTTCGCGCCCCGGGAGGAGAGGGCACATGGGCAACGGCAGCGGGCGGTCGTGCAGGGTTCTCGGGCTGCTGGCGGGGGGCGCGCTCCTCGCGGCGGTGAGCGCCGGGTGCGCCGCCTTCCAGGCCCCATCGACCGGTCCCGAGCCGGCCGCGGCCGCGGAGCGGCCCCCGGCGGACACGGTCCCCGACGAGGTGGTCGCCGAGGCGGCCGAGGACCAGGGCCTCGATCCCGAGCTCGTGGTCGAGCAGAAGCGCGAGGCGGAGCGCCGGGTCGAGGAGCTGGATCCCGAGAAGGAGCGGGAGTTCCGCGCCCTGTTCGGCCCCGACCCGCTCGGGCTCGCCCGCTTCCCGGAGAACGCCTCCCGCTACGAGATCCCGCTCGAGATGAACGAGCAGGTCGAGGCGTGGGTCGACTACTTCCAGAACGTGGTCCCGGAGCGCTTCGCGCTGTACCTGGCCCGCAAGGGTCGGTACGAGGGGATGATCCGCCAGAAGCTCCGTTTGGCGGGCCTTCCGCAGGACCTCCTCTACCTGGCCCTGATCGAGAGCGGCATGAACCCGAACGCGTACAGCCGGGCGCACGCGGTCGGGCTATGGCAGTTCATCCGCTCCACCGGGCAGATGTACGGCCTTCGGGCCGACCACTGGGTGGACGATCGGCGCGACCCGATCAAGGCCACCGACGCGGCGATCGCGCATCTGAGCGACCTGTTCGACGAGTTCGGCTCCTGGTACCTGGCGGCGGCCGCCTACAACGCGGGCGCCGGCAGGATCCGCCGGGGCCTCGCCGCGACCGGGACGGACAACTTCTGGGACCTGGCCTCGGGACGGACCCTGCGGGCCGAGACGCGGAACTATGTGCCCAAGCTCCTCGCGGCGGCGATCATCGGCGCGGACCCGGAGCGGTACGGCTTCACGGACATCGAGGCTGAGCCGTCCCTGGCGTTCGAGGAGGTGGAGGTCCCCGACGCCACCAGCCTGGACGTGATCGCGGAGGCCGCCGGTACGGACGAGGAAACGATCAAGGCGATGAACCCGCAGTTCGTCCGCGCGGTGACGCCGCCGGACCGCCGGGTCACGGTGCGGGTGCCGCGCGGGAGCGGGGAGCGGTTCGCCGCCGCCTACGAGCGGATCCCGCCCGAGCGGCGGGTGAGCTGGCTCACCCACTCGGTCACCCGGGGCGAGACGCTGTCGCGGATCGCGGCCCGGTACGGCACCAGCGTCGCCGAGCTCCGGGCCGCCAACAACAACGTGAACCCGCGGCGCCTCCAGATCGGCCAGACGCTGATCGTGCGCCGCGCCTCCGGCGGCGCGGCGGTCGCGTCCCGCGAGCGGAGCCGGGCGGCGGAGGAGGCGCGCCGCCGGGGCCCCGTGACCGTCGTGGTCCGGCGGGGCGACACGCTGTGGTCGATCGCCCGGCGGCACGGGGTGACCACGCGCCAGCTCATAGCCTGGAACGATCTCGGTTCCACCCTGATCCGGCCGGGGGACCGGCTCACGATCCGGAACTGAGCGGGGAGGGCGGAGCGGTTCCGCTGGACCGGCCCTTGCACTCGTGACGGCGGCCTCGCCCCGGCGGGCGGGGAGGGGAAGACGAGGGGATGCGGAGGAGAGGACGTCGAAGGATGCAAGGAGCGATGCGGGACCGGGCGGACGAGCGCGAGGGGATCACGGACGGCGGCGCGGATCGGCGGGCGATCTTCCGCGTGGACCTCCACACCCACACCCACCATTCCCTGGACGCCACCACGCCGCCCGCGGAGCTGGTCGAGCGCGCCGTGGCGGCGGGCCTGGACCGCCTGGCCGTGACCGATCACGGTACGATCGAGGGCGCCCTGGAGGCCCGGGAGCTCTCGCCGGGGCGCGTCATCGTCGGGCAGGAGGTGCGCTGCCGCTGCGGCACCGAGCTCATCGGGCTCTTCTTGACCGAGCGGATTCCGGAGCGACGGCCGCTGGAGGAGGTCGTCGAGCGGATCCGGGACCAGGACGGGCTCGTCTACGCGCCCCATCCCTACGCCTACGCCTGGCGGCCTCGCCGCCGGGCCCGGCGGGCGCTGGCCGTGGCCGACCTGGTGGAGGCGTTCAACGGGCGCGCCTTCCTCTCGCACTGGAACCGCCGGGCCCGCGCCGCGGCCGGCCGACGGGGCCTCCCGGCGGCCGCGGGCTCGGACGCGCACTTTCCCCTGGAGGTGGGGCGGGCGTGGACGGAGCTACCGGCCTTCCGGGACGTGGAGGGCTTCCGGCGCGCGCTGCCTCACGCGCGGGCCGTCGGGCGCTCCACCGCCGGTCCGACCGCTCACGTCGCCTCGGTGGGGCTGAAGGCGGTGCGCTGGGTGGGCGAGCTGGGAAGCCCGCGCGGGCTGCGGCCGCCGGCGACCGCCGGCGCCGAGAGCTAGCCGGAAGCTAGAGGCCTCGGGCGGCGCCGGCCTCCGCCCGCTCGCCGGCCGACTGGCCCTCGCCGGTCGCGCCCTCGGACGCGCGGCGTTCCGCGGTGCCTTCCTCGGACGCCCGGCTTTCGGCGGTCGCCTCTTCGGACGCGCCCGCTTCGGCGGCGATCCCCTGGCCTCCCGCACCCTTCGCGGCGGGCCGATCGGACCCTTCCGCCTCCTCCGCCTCCCGCCCCGGCCGCGGCGGTCCGGCGATCGGATACACGGTGGCGTGGCCCCGGCGCCCGGCGAGCGCGTTCCGGGGATCCACCACCACGCCGGCGTGCCGGACCACCAGGTCGTAGTCCACCGCCTCGTGGTCCGTGGTCACCACCACGGCGTCCGCCTCGCGTAGCGCCTCGGCCGTCAGGGGCACGGAGAACGCCTCTCCGGTGTCCAGCCGCACCGACGGGACGTGCGGGTCGTGATAAGACACGTCGGCGCCCAGCCCGCGGAGCAGCTCCATGATGTCCAGGGCGGGGCTCTCGCGCGTATCGTCCACGTCCGCCTTGTAGGAGATCCCAAGCAGGAGGACCCGGCTCCCGTTCACCGGCTTCCGCTCGCGGTTCAGCGCCTCGGTGACCTTGGAGACGACCCAGCGGGGCATCTCCGCGTTCACCTCGGAGGCCAGCTCGATGAACCGGGTCTTGTACTGCAGGGTCCGCATCTTCCAGGCGAGGTACTGCGGATCGATCGGGATGCAGTGCCCGCCCAGCCCCGGTCCGGGCGTGAAGCGCATGAAGCCGTACGGCTTGGTGGCGGCCGCGTCCACCACCTCCCAGATGTCGATCCCGAGCCGGTCCGCGATCACCGCCATCTCGTTCACCAGGCCGATGTTCACCGCCCGGAAGGTGTTCTCGAGAATCTTGGTGAGCTCGGCGGCCTCCGGCGAGGAGACCTCGACGACCGTGTCGATCACCTCTTCGTAGAGCGCCACGGCCAGCTCGTGGCAGTCCGGGGTGACGCCGCCCACCACCTTCGGCGTGTTCACCAGGTGGTAGACCGGGTTCCCCGGATCCACCCGCTCGGGGCTGAACGCCAGGAAGACGTCCCGGCCCACCCGCAGCCCGGTCTCCTCCAGCTTCCCCTGCAGCAGCTCCCGGGTCGTGCCCGGATAGGTGGTGGACTCCAGGATCACCATCTGTCCGGGCCGCAGGTGCTGCAGGAGGTCCTCGGTGGCCCGCACGATGAAGGAGACGTCGGGATCGCCGGTCTTGGAGAGCGGGGTCGGCACGCAGATGATGACCGCATCCAGCTCGCCCAGGCGGCCGAACTCCATGGTGGCCTCGAGCGTTCCCGCGTCCACCAGCCGCGCCACCCGCTCGCCCTCCACGTCCCGGATGTGCGAGCCGCCGCCGCGGATCCCGTCCACCACCCCCTCGTCCACGTCGAAGCCGACGGTGCGGAACCCGGCCTCGCCGAACGCCACGACGACCGGAAGCCCGACGTAGCCGAGGCCGAGCACGCCCACCCGCGCGTCGTGCGCGCGGATCTTTTCGAGGAGCGCGCCCTTGTGGCTCCCTCCGCCCGTGCCCGGCTCAGTCATCCGCTGCCGCGAGCCGCGGGCCGGCGCCCGAGCCCAACACGCGCGAGGCGTAGCCGTTCCCCGGGTCCTCGCCGACCGCGAGCAGCCCCGCCACCGTGCCGGGCCCGCGGTTGTAGGCGAGCAGGGCCAGGCGGGTGTCGTCGTCGTAGCGGTCCAGCAGCATCCGCAGGTAGCGGAAGCCGACCCGCAGGTTCGTCTCCGGCTCGAACAGCCGCTCGCGGGTGAGGGTGGAGTCGAGCCACCGGGCGGTGGCCGGCTGCACCTGGGTGAGGCCGATCGAGCCCGTCGGGCCCACCGCCCGCGGCCGGAACGAGGACTCGACCCGGACGAGCCGGAAGGCGAGATCCTCGTCCAGCTCCTCCGCGCGTGCCGCGTCCAGGATCAGCACGGCCACGTCCGTGGAGACGCGGTAGCGCTCGGCGTACGCCGATGCGGCCTCGCGCCGGGCCTCCCGCAGAGGGCGCAGCGCCTTCTCCGCCTCGCTCGTCCAGGCCTCCGCCATCGGCCCGTGCAGCGCCTCGCCCGCGGTCCGCGCCCCGATCAGCCGCTCCAGCGCTCCGGAGGCGGCGGCCAGCGAGACGGCGAGCAGGAGCGGGAAAGTGGCCAGCGAGGTGAGCCCCGCGGCGCCGCCCAGCCGACGCACGCCGGCCGGGAGCCGGCGCCGCCACGCCGCGCGCAGACGCAGCCCGTGCCAGCGCGCGACGCGCGCGATCCGGGTTCGTCGGCTTCCCCTCATAATCGTCCCCGCTCCCAGGTTGCGCCGCGGCTCGAAGCCGGCGGCTCGGCGCTCCCGCATGCAACGGACATGCCGTCCGGGGATCATTCATCCGCCATTTCGGCACGCCACGCACCGGACGCCCCGCCCATCTTCTCCAGCAGTCGGATCGGGCCGATCGTCATGCCCCGATCCATGGCCTTGCACATGTCGTATACCGCCAACAGCCCCGCCGCGACGCCCGCCAGCGCCTCCATCTCCACCCCCGTCCGGGCTTCGGCGGACGCCCGGACGGTCAGGCGCAGCCCGGGAAGCTCCGGCTCGGCCGTGAGTTCCGTGTCCAGGCGGTCCAGCGGGATCGGGTGGCAGAGGGGCACGATCTCGGAGGCGCGCTTGGCCCCGCCGATCGCCGCGAGCCGCGCCACCGCGAGCGCCTCGCCCTTCCCGACCCGCCCGCCGAGGATCGCCTCCAAGGTAGTGCGCCGCATGCGGATGCGTCCCTCCGCCACGGCGGTTCGCCGGGTGACCGGCTTGGCGCTCACGTCCACCATGCGGACGCGGCCCTGCTCGTCCAGGTGCGTCGGGCGCTCGGGCGTGGGGCCTTCCATTGGCGCCTCCCCTGTCACGTCCGTCTGGACAGACAGCGAGATAACCCGGCCCCGGGGGGATGTTCCTCGCCGCCTTCTTCGGGGTGCCCGGCCGGGCGCGCCCGCAGGCTCCCGGCCCGGCGGCGGGCGCGGGCGCTCAGCGCCGCCTCCGCAGGCTGCGCTGGAGGTCGGCCAGCAGGACGGCGGCCACCGCCTGGGGGTTCGCGTTCCCCGCGGCGGCGCGGCGCGCGTCCTGGAGCCGGTCCATCGCGCGCACGACCCCGCGCGGGTCCGGCGCGCCTCCGGGCCGCGGCGACACCCGGCCGAGCGCCTCGGGGTCCCAGGCCAGCTCCGGCCGCCCGGAGGAGGCGGCCGCCACGTCCCGCAGCAACGCCTCCAGGCCCTCCAGGATGTCGGAGAAGGCGCCGCGGGCACCCCGCCCGCCCACCGTGGCCGCGAGCCGGAGGCGCGCGGCCCGGTCGCCCGTCAGCGCGGCCGCGAGGAACGCCTCCGCCTGCTTCCGCTCCTCGGCGCCGGCCCCGGAGGCGAGTCGGAGCGCGCGTCCGATCGAGCCCTGCGAGAGCGAAGCGAGCCGCGCCGCCTCCCGCCCTCCGACCTCCGTGCGGGCGGTCAGGAAGCGTTCCACCTCCGCGGCGGGGAGCGGGGGCACGCGCACGGCGAGCGTGCGGGAGCGGATCGTGGCGAGCAGCGAGCGGGGCCGGGCGGAGGTGAGGATCAGGTGCAGGTAGGGGGCCGGCTCCTCCAGCATCTTCAGGAAGGCGTTGGCGGCCTCCGGGTTGGCGGCCTGCGGGACCATCGCGTCCGCCTGCCCGACTACGAAGACGGCCCGCCGCCCCATGGCGGGGCGGCGCGAGGCCTGGGCCCGGATCTCCTCGACGGCCGCCAGATAGATGCCGGTCGGCCCCTCCGCCTCGGGCGGAGCGAGCGGGTTCTCGCGCCAGCGGGCGATCCGCTCGAGGCGCGCCTCCTCGAGCTTCTCGCGCTCCTTGGCGCGGGTCGAGGCGCGCTTCGGACGGGGGAGGGGGAAGTGCCAGTGGATGTCCGGGTGCTCGAGCCGGGCGGCCAGGCGGCAGCTCCGGCACCGCCCGCACGGCCCCGCCTCCTCGCACTCGAGCAGGGCGGCCATCCAGAGCGCCAGCCGCTGCTTGCCGACGCCTTCCGGGCCGTGGAGGAGGAGGGACTGCGGGAGCCGCCCCTGCCGGACGGCGCCCCGCAGCCGGTCCTGGAGCTCGGCGTGGCCGTGGACGGGGAGGACGTCCGCCATCAGCCGCGGCCCCGCAGCCAGCGGACGGGGTCCACGGCGCGCGGCGCGCCGCCGCCGCTCGGCTCGTGGATCTGGAATTCCACGTGCGGCCCCTCGGGCGACGCCTCTCCCCCGACCGTGCCGATCACCTGTCCGGCCTCCACCGCCTGGCCCTCCGCCACGCGCAGTCCCTGCATGTAGAGGTAGACCGTGTAGTAGCCGCCGCCGTGCCCCAGGATCACCGACTGGCCGTACAGGTTGCGCGGGCCGGCGTACAGGACCCGGCCCGCCTCCACGGCCCGGACGGGGGTGCCGACGGGCGCTCCGATCCCCACCCCCTCGCGCATGGTGGTGGAGCTCCCCTGCCGCTCGGGCCCGAAGGCGTACACGATCGTCCCCTCCACCGGCCAGTCGAGCTGCCCGATGTCCGAGGTGCGCAGGGTGGAGACGCTCGCCGTGCCGGCGCGCCGCTCCGCCTCGCGGCGCGCCCGCTCCAGGTCGGCGATCGTGTTCCGCAGCCGCTGCTCCTCCTCCGCGAGCCGCGCCAGGCGGGACTGCGCCTGGCTGCGTCGCTGGGCGTAGCTGGCGAGCCGCCGCTGGCGCTGCCGCTCCAGCTGCTCGAGGTCCTGCAGCTCGCGCGCCTTCTCGTCCCGGAGCCGCTGCACTTCCTCGAGCTCGGTGGACAGGCGGTCGCGCTGGCTCTCGAGCTGTTCCTCCAGCCGCGTCACCTCCCGCACCAGCAGCCGGTCGAACAGGGCGATCTGGTGCAGGTACTTGTACCGGTTCAGCAAGTCCGAGAAGGAGTCGGCGGCCAGCAGCACCTGCACGGGCGCCAGCGGCCCCCGCTTGTAGATCTCCCGGAGCCGCTGCCGGAGCACGATCCGGCGGACGGTCAGGCGGTCGCGGGTGAGGAGCATGTCGCGGGTGGTGAGGGAGACCTGCTCCAGCAGCGCGTTGATCTGCACCTCCAGCTCCGCGACCACGCTCGACGAGGTGCCGATCTGTCGCTCGATGTTGCGGATCTCCTCGGAGACGGTGTGCACCTGGCTGGTGAGGTCGTCGAGCTGCCGCCGGAGCTGGTCCCGCTCGCCGCGGATCTGCCCCAGGCGGTCCTGGCTCTCCCGAATGCGCTCCCGGATCGCCTCATCCCCGGTGTCCTGCGCCGCCGCCGCAGGCGCGATGACCAGCGCGGCGACGACCAGTGCGGCGACGACC
>CAZTGV010000042.1:6424-20581 GCA_964613475.1 uncultured Gemmatimonadota bacterium | reverse complement strand
GGGCCCCTCCCCATCCGGGAACGCTGCTTGCACCTCGTTCCGGCAGACCGAAGCACGCACGGGGGCGCACGGGCGGCGCGGCACTGAAGCGTCCACGGGTGGCGCGGCACCGAAGCATGCAGGGGCGGCTCGGGACACTGAAGCACGCACGGGTGGGCGCGCAGCGTCCGCCCGACATTCGGACATCCCACGGACCCGCCGGGAGGACCCATGGCAACCGACGATTCCCACAGGAAGCTCGACGCCGGGAGCGAGGCCGAGAGAGCCCCGCTCGGCGCGGCGGGCGATGAGACCGGGCGCCCACGGCTCGGAGCGGCGGGCGGAGAGGTCGGCGGCCCGTCCGGCGCCACATCCGGCGCCGGGTCCGGCGCCGGGTCCGGTAATGCGAGCGGAGGGCCCGGGCCGTCGTTCGGCGAGGGGCTGGCGAAGGCGATCGAGGCCGCGGGGGACGCGATGGAGGCCGCCATCCGGGTCGCGCGAGAGACCACCGTGGCCGCGGTCCGCGGCTCCGAAGATGTGGCCGGCGCCACGTCCGACGTGGTATCCCAGACGATTTCGGGCACGGCTCGCACGGCCGGGCGGCTCGGGAGCGGAGCGTTCGACGTCGTGCGCGGCACGGTGATGGGGGTGCTCCGGGGTCTCGCGGAAGTCACGACCGTCACGGTCGGCGTCCTCACCGATGCGGTCCGCGCGGCTATCCAGGGCGCGGGCGAAGTGACGGAAGAGGCGAGCTCCATCGCCCGCGGCGCGGCGGCCGGGGCGATCTCCACCACCATTCAGGTCGGACTCGAGCTGCAGGAAGCGGCTGTCGCGGTGGCCCGCGGCGCGATGCAGGGCGCGAGCGAGGTCGGACGCGATCTGGTGGAGACCGCGCGCGGGACCGTCCGCGGCATCCTCCAGGGGACCGCGGAGGTGGATGGGGACACGACCGTCGGAGCGCGAGAAGCGGCACGCGGACTGGTCGAGGGGGCGGCGTCGGTGGGCGCGGATGTGGCCGCCGTGGCGCGCGGGGCAATGGAAGGCGCCGTGGAGGCGGCCGAGGAAGGCGGGCTGCCGGCCTCGCGGACGGCTTCGGCGGCCGCTTCGGGAGCCGTTCAGGCGGCGGGCGCCATGGATCCGTTCACGGCCGAGAAGGTTCGCGAGGCGGTACAGGCCGAGTTCGAGGGAGTCGACATCGTCCTGCCGGCGGACACCCCGCGGGCGGAGCCCCGAAGCGCGAACGGCTCCGACGACGAGGGCGTCGGCCCCGAAGCTCCGATGATGGAGCCCGACCCCGAGGAGATGGGCGCGACGGGCGCTGGCGCGGGCTCCCCGGCGGCCGAAACCGCCCGAACGGCGAACGGTCCGGACACGGATCTGGTGGAAGAGTCCGGCACCGTGTCGGCCGGCGACGCGGCGAGCCTGGAGGTGGACGAGGCCGATGAGCGGACGAACCCGTCGGGGGGCGCGTCGGAACCCGGCGACGAGGCGCCGTCCTATCGGTCCTCCCCGCCGTCTCGGGGGGCGGAGCCTCGCGCGCCACGTCGCTCCTGACAGGCAGGCCGGCCGCGGTCCTCGTGCGTCCGGTCGGTACGACTTCGAACAGGGCCGGTCCCGCAGGGGGCCGGCCCTTTCGCTTTGCCGGGTGACGGGCGAGGATGACGGACTCGATCCCGGGACCGCCCAGCACACGACACGAGGGTCGCAGTGGCCGAGAAGGAGCACGAGCACGGACAGTACGCGACCGGAGTCGCGCCCCCCGACGCGCCGCCGATCGTCTCGATCGGGGAACTCCACGACCACGTAGCCGAGACCGTGACCCTCCGCGGGTGGGTTCGGAACCACCGTTCCAGCGGCAAGATCTTCTTCCTCATCCTCCGCGACGGGACCGGGGAGGTGCAGTGCGTGTTCGCGCGCGACACCGTGACCGAGCGCGCCTGGGCGCTCACCGAGCGGGTGGGCTACGAGGCGAGCGTGTTCGTGACCGGCGAGGCCAAGAAGGACGAGCGGGCGCCCGGCGGCTACGAGATCGCCGTCCTCGACGCGGAGCTCGTCGGACCCTCCGAGGACTATCCGATCCAGCCGAAGGAGCACGGCGTCGATTTCCTCCTCGAACGGCGGCATCTGTGGCTCCGTCACGAGCGCCAGATCGCGATCCTGAAGGTGCGGGACGAGGTCGTCCGGGCGATTCGGGACTTCTTCCACGACCGCGGCTTCGTGCTGATCGACACGCCGATCCTCACCGGCGCGATCGGGGAGTCGGCGGGCACCCTGTTCGAGACCGAGTACTTCGACCTCGGCACGGCCTACCTCGCCCAGACCGGCCAGCTCTACGTCGAGGCGGCGGCCGCCGCGCTGGGGAAGGTCTACTGCTTCGGCCCCACCTTCCGGGCCGAGAAGTCCAAGACCCGCCGGCACCTGACCGAGTTCTGGATGGTCGAGCCGGAGGTCGCTTGGTTGGACAGCGAGGGCAACATGCGGCTCCAGGAGGAGTTTATCTGCTACATCCTGGGTCGGGTGCTCGAGAACCGCCGCCGGGAGCTGCGGGCGCTCGAGCGCGACCTGGCGCCGCTCGAGCGCGTCCGCACGCCGTTCGACCGGATCAGCTACACGGAGGCCGTCGACGTCCTGAGGGAGCGGGGCAGCGAGGTCGAGTGGGGGAAGGACCTCGGAGCGCCCGACGAGGTGATGCTCACCGAGGGCCGGGACCGGCCGCTCTTCGTGTTCGACTATCCGAAGACCGCCAAGGCGTTCTATATGAAGGAGAACCCGGAGGACCCCCGCACGGTCAAGTGCAACGACCTTCTCGCGCCGGAGGGATACGGGGAGATCATCGGCGGGAGCCAGCGCGAGGACGATCACGACCGGCTGCTGGAGCGGATCCGGGAGGAGGAGCTGCCCGAGGACGCCTACGGGTGGTACCTGGACCTCCGGAAGTACGGAACCTTCCCGCACAGCGGCTTCGGGCTGGGAGTGGAGCGGACGATCGCCTGGATCTGCGGCTTGGACCACCTGCGCGAGGCGATTCCGTTCCCCCGCATGATGACCCGGATCACGCCTTAAGGCATGGCGTCGGATCCCCTGCTCGCCCGCATCGGGGCGCTCGAGGCCGAGGCGCGGAAGCTCGAGCCCCCTCCCGCCGAGCGGACCGCCGTGCGTGAGTCGGTGGTCGGCTACGCGGAGGGGTTCGTCGACCGGATCCACGAGCTCAAGGCGTACGAGCACCGGAAGGAGGTCGCGCGGGAGCTCCGGGCGCTGCCGATCGCCGAGGAACCGACGCCCGTCGAGGAGGTCCTGGACGCGCTCGCCCGCTGCGTCGACGCTCCGGGGCTCAACCCGGCCTCGGGCGGTCACCTCGCCTATATTCCCGGAGGGGGGCTCTACTACTCGGCCCTCGGCGACTACTTGGCCGACGTGACGAACAACTACGCCGGCATCCGCTTCACCGGCCCCGGCGCGGTGGAGATGGAGAACGTCCTCCTCGACTGGATGGCCGAGGTCGTGGGCTTTCCCCCGGGGTCGGGCGGCAACCTGGCGTCCGGCGGCAGCATCGCGAACCTGATCGCGGTGGTCACCGCGCGGGAGGCCCGGGGGCTGCGGGCCCGGGACTACCCGCGGGCGGTCGTCTACGTCTCGAGCCAGACCCACCACTGCGTGGACAAGGCGCTTCGGGTGGCGGGGCTCGGCGAGTGCGTGCGCCGGAAGGTTTCGCTGGACGACCGCTACCGAATGCGGCCGGACGCGCTCGAGGCGGCGGTCCTGGACGACCGCGCGGCCGGTCGGATCCCCTGGATGGTCGTCTCCTCCGCCGGGAGCACGGACGTGGGCGCCGTCGACCCGCTGGAGGAGATCCACAAGGTGGCCCGGGCGCACGGCCTGTGGTCGCACGTGGACGCGGCGTACGGAGGCTTCTTCGCGCTGGTCGAGGCGTGCCGACCGCTGCTCGCGGGCATGGCCGAGGCGGACACGGTGGTGCTCGATCCGCACAAGGGGCTCTTCCTGCCCTACGGGTCCGGGGCCGTGCTGGCGCGCGACCGGGAGGCGCTCTGGCGGGCCCACCGCGCGGGGGCCGCCTATCTGCAGGACCGGCCCGAGGAGGAAGTCGTGGACATGGGCTCGCCGGCGGACCTGTCGCCCGAGCTCAGCCGGAACTTCCGGGGGCCGCGCCTGTGGCTTCCGCTCATGCTGCACGGAGTGGCGCCGTTCCGCGCCGGCCTGGAGGAGAAGCTGCTGCTCACCCGATGGTTCCACCGGGAGGCGGCCGCGATGGGCTTCGAGATGGGGCCGGAGCCGGACCTGTCGGTGACCACCTTCCGTTGGGTGCAGGAGGGCGCGGAGCCGGAGGCGGTGAACGCCTTCAACCGGGGCCTCCTCGACGAGATCCACCGGGACGGCCGCGTCTTCCTCTCCTCGACCAGCCTGGACGGTCGGTTCGTGCTGCGCCTCGCGGCGCTGGCCTTCCGCACGCACCTGGACACGATCGAGACCACCCTGGCGATGCTGGAGAAGAAGCTCGAGGCGCTCGGCGCGCGCCCGGAGGGCGCCGGCGCGCTCCGCCAGGGCCTTCACGCCACCTGATTCCCCGCGATCCCGGACGAGCCGGGATCAGGAATCGGCCGATTCGTCCGTCGCCTTGACCTCGTCCCACAGCGCGTCGAGCGCTTCCAGGTCGGCGGCCTCCCAGTCAAGCCCCCGCTCCGCCGCCAGGCGGCGGATGGCGCGGCTGCGGGCCTCGAACTTCCGCGTGGCTCGGACGAGCGCGTCGGACGGGTGCACGCGGGCCAGCCGGGCCAGGTTCACGACCGCGAACAGGAGGTCCCCGAGCTCCTCGCGCAGCGCGTCGGCCCCCGGCTCGCCCGTCCCGAGTCGCGCCTCCACCTCGTCCGTCTCCTCGCGCACCTTGGCCAGAGGTCCCGACGCGTCCGGCCAATCGAAGCCGAGCGCGGCCATGCGGTCCTGGACGCGCAGGGCGCGGCTCAGCGGCTCGAGGCCGTGCGGGACGCCGTGGAAGGGATCGGGCGGCGCGCCCTCGGCCTCCGCCGGGCCGCGCTCCTCGCCGTCGCCCGCCGGCTCCCCGGTCCCTCGCTCGGCGGCGGCGTGCGCGCGCTCCCGCGCCTTCAGCGCCTCCCAATCCGCCGGCGTATCGGCCCCGCCGTAGATGTGCGGGTGCCGGGCGCGCATCTTCGCCTCCATTCCCTCCACCACCGCGGCGCCGTCGAACGCCTGCCGCTCCTCGGCGAGCACGATCTGGAAGGCGAGGTTCAGCAGCAGGTCCCCGAGCTCGTCACGGAGGCCCGGCTCGTCCCCGGCGGCGATCGCCTCGGCCACTTCGTGCGCCTCCTCGAGCAGATAGGGCCGCAGGCTATGGGGGTCCTGCCGGGCGTCCCACGGGCAGCGCTCGCGCAGGAAGCGCACGAGCGCCAGGGCGCGACCGATCGCGGCGTCGTCGGGCGCCGCGTGGCCGGCGTGCAGCGGATCGGAGGAGGGATCGGAGGCGGTCATCGGCGCGCGGAATGTGCCGCCGGGCCGCCGGCCGCGGCAACCCGCGCATCGTGGGCCCGACGCGGTCGTGCCGGCAACTTCCGATCGCCGCGCGAGTACATAGGGCCGACGTTCCCTCGCTCGCTTTGCGGCCGCCGAGGCCGGGGATATACTGCGCGGGCTCGAGGGTGTCCCCAGCGACGAGGAGGTCCATGGCGGAGCTTCGCGCCGGAACCCGGCGCGCCTGGCTGGAGGTGGACGTGGCGGCGCTCGCCCGGAACGCCGCCGTGCTGGGCGAGCGGATCGGGCGGGCCCGGCTGCTCCCGATGGTGAAGGCGGAGGGCTACGGCCTCGGCGCGCTCCGGACCGTCCGGGCGCTCCGGGCCGTGGAGCCGTGGGGGTTCGGGGTCGCTACCGCCGAGGAGGGCGCGGAGCTGCGCGCGGCCGGCGTCGCCGAGCGGATCGTCGTCTTCTTTCCCTGCGCCGCCCTGGACGCGCCCGCGCTGGCGCGAGACGGTCTCGAGGGGGCGGTCTCGAGCCTTGACGCGCTGGAGGCGTACGCGGAGCACGCCTCGGCGGCCGGGCCGTCCGGCGGCGTGCTGACGCTCCATCTCGAGATCGACACCGGAATGGGCCGCTCGGGCCTGCCCGACCGGTCCGCCGAGACCTGGATCCCGCGGGTGGCGGAGCGACTGGGCACGGATGGGCTTCGGCTGGTCGGCACCTTCACCCACTTCCACTCGGCCGAGGAGGATGCGGAGGCGACCCGTCGGCAGTGGGAGCGGTTCCGCTCCGTGTTGGACCGGATGCGGGCCGAGGGTCTGAACCCCGGCCTGGTCCACGCGGGGAACAGCGCGGTGGCGGTGCTCGGGCCACCCCTGGAGGCGGACCTCGCGCGTCCCGGGATCTATCTGTACGGAGGCGCCCCCGGACGGATGGCGGACGCCACGCCGGCGCCGGAGCCGGTGGCCCGGCTGCGGGCGCGCGTCCTGGATGTCCGGGAGGTGGAGGCGGGGGCCACGGTGAGCTACGGCGCCACCTGGACCGCCCCGCGGCCCGCCCGGCTGGCGACCCTGGGGATCGGCTACGGCGACGGGCTGCCCCACGCCCTCTCGAACCGCGGAAGCGCGATCATCGAGGGCCGGCGGGTGCCGATCGTCGGGCGCGTGTGCATGGACGTGACGGTGGTCGACGTGACCGGGGCGGGGGAGGTGCGCCCGGGGAGCGTGGCCACCCTGCTCGGCCGCGAGGGCGACGAGGAGATCGGCCTGACGGAGATGGCCAGGCTCTGCGAGACGATCGAGTACGAGCTGCTCACCGGCTTCGGCGCCCGCCTGCCGCGGGTCGAGGTGCGCTCGACCGCCCCGGAAGCCCCGGAGGGAGGGCCCGACGCGGCGGCGGTGGAGGGAGGATCGGAGGTGCTGGGTGCCCGAGGCTGAGCGCGGGTCGGCCGTGTCCGGCTCGGCCGATGCGCTCGTGGCGCTCGCCCGCCAGGCGATGGGGCGGGCGCACGCGCCCTACTCCGGCTTCTCCGTCGGGGCGGCCCTCGAGGCCGAGGACGGTCGCACCTTCGTCGGCTGCAACGTCGAGAACGCCTCCTACCCGGTCACCCTGTGCGCCGAGCGCGTGGCGCTCGGGGCGGCGGTCAGCCAGGGCGCGCGGCGCTTCCGGCGCCTCGCGCTGTGCGCGAGCGGCCCGCGGCCGGCTTCTCCGTGCGGGATGTGTCGCCAGGCGCTGGCGGAGTTCGGGACCGACCTGGAGGTGGTGAGCGTGGCGCCGGACGGCGCGGCCGCCGAGTGGACGCTGGAGGCCCTGCTTCCCGAGAGCTTCACGCTCGAGGACCACGAGGAGCGGGAGCGCGAGGGGGCGAGCGCGCGCGGGGAGGGCGGGGCGTGAGCCGTGCGGTCCCCGCCCCGGAGCGGCCTCGGGCGGCGAGGGGCCGGCGCGCGACCGGCGCGCTCGGCGCGGCCGCGGCCATCCTCCTCGGCGGGTGGGCCGTGGGGTGCACCGAGGACCCGATCACCGGCCCGGACGGCCCGGGCGCCAGCGCGCCGACGGTGGAGGCGATCCTGGAGGCGGGCGAGGTTCCCGGCTGGCGGGACACGACCTTCCTCGGCTTCGCGCTCCCGAGCGACGCGGGGTTCGCCGTGCTGTCCACCCTGCCGGAGCTGCGCGCCCGCATCCTGGCCCGCTTCCCGGTGCCGGACTCGGCCCGCTCGCCGACCGACACGGCCGAGATCCAGAGCTACGTCTCCGGGGCGGTGAGCGTGCGGGTGGACACGGCCCGCTCGGTGATCCCGTCCCGGCCGGTGACCGTGCAGCTCTACGCGCTCGCCGAGGACTTCGAGGCGACCGAGGCGACCTGGACGGAGCGGCGGCCCGGAGAGGCCTGGGGGTCGCCGGGGGGCGACCTGGGGACCCTGATCGGCGAGGGGGCGCTGGAAGCGGGGCTGGACAGCGTGGCGATCGAGCTGCCCGGCGCCGACACCCTGCTGCCTCGCTGGCGGGACGCCGCGGGCCAGCCGGGGGTCGCGCTCGTCCTGGTCGATCCGGACGTGCGGCTGCGGGTCACCTTCGTGCGGCTCCGGTTCGAGGCGGAGATCGAGCCGGTCGAGGACCCGGTCGTGCAGACCCTCCAGGCGACCCCGGGCACGTTCATCTTCGATCCGCCCCAGCCGGAGACGGACGAGTCGCTCCGCGTCGGGGGCGTGCCGGCCGCGCGCTTCTACCTGACCTTCCAGCTCCCCGATACGATCGGCGGGGTGCCCCTGCACGGCGCCCGGGTGAACCGCGCCGAGCTCCGGTTCTTCCCGCTCGCCCCGCCCCCCGGTCCGTTCGCGTTGGAGCGGAGCGTCACCGGACGGCCGATGGAGCTGGTCGGGGATCCGTTCGAGCTCGGCCGTCGTACCCCGATCGGCCCGCCCGCCCCGGGGACCCTCTCGCTGAACCCGGACTCGCTCGCCACCGGGCGGCCGCTCCGGATCGACGTGACGCCGCTCGTCCAGGAGCAGACATCCTTCCCGCCGGACACGGTGGCGCCGATCCGGATCGGCGTCCGGGCCGAGCCCGACGGGCAGACGCTCGGCTACTGGGAGTTCGGGTCGAGCGAGGCGCCCGCCGGGCTGGCCCCGGTGCTTCGGGTCGTCCTCACCCCGCCACCCGGCTTCGGGTCGCCGTGATCCGGCGCGGCTCGTCGCTCGCCACCGGCCGGGCGGCCGGAGCCCCTGCGGCTTTGGCCCTGGCGGTCCTCGGACTGGCGGCCCTCGGCCTCGTGGCGGTCGCCCTTCCGGCGGCGGCGCAGCAGCCGTCCACCGCCCTCGGGCTCGGCTATCCCGTGCCCCCGCTGGACGCGCGCGCCGCCGCCCTCGGCGGGACCGGCGTCGGGCTGCTCTACGGCAGCTTCTCGCTACGCAACCCGGCCGAGATCACCGAGCACCGGGCGGTCGCGATCAGCAGCTCGCTCGCCCCCGAGGCCCTGACGGTGGAGTCTCCCGGCGGTTCCTCTTCCACCGGCCGGACCCGGCACGCGGTGATCCGGGCGATTGTCCCCTTCGAGCAATGGTCGGTCGCGGTGGGGTTCGGCGGCGAGCTGGACCAGGGGTGGAACCTGGTCGTGCAGGACACCCTGGACCTGTCGACCGGACGGCTCCCGTTCGAGGAGACCCGCGAGCACGACGGCGGCCTGAGCGCCGTGGACTTCTCGCTCGCCCGCCGGCTCGGCCCGCTGTCGCTCGGGATCTCCGGGCAGCGCCTTACCGGCTCGCTACGCCAGGGCTTCACCCGGCGCTTCGAGCCGGTGGAGGACGTGCCGGACACCCTGGCCGGCGTGCGGGCGGAGCGGCGGCTGAGCTACGGCGGCTGGCGGCTGAAGGCGGGCGCCTCGGTCCGCCCGACCGGCCGGGTGCTCCTGGGTGGCGCGGTGTCGCTGGCCACCGAGCTGGACGTGCGGGACCTGGGCGGGGTCATCTCGCCCGGCACCTCGGCCGTCGGCGGCACGGAGCTGCCCGAGACGGCGCCGGCGGGCTCGTTCGACCTCCCGATCGGGTTCGAGCTCGGCGGGAGCGCCCATCTCGGCCCCACCTTCCTCCTCACCGCGGCCGGAGGATGGACCGGCTGGTCCTCGGTGGGCGAGGTGCAGGCGGGGATCACCGGGCGTGACGCCGGATGGGCGGGCGCCGGGGTCGAGATCCACGGCTGGCGTCCGCGTGGCGTCTCGGTCCCGGTGCGGCTCGGCGGGCGCGTCGCCGAGCTCCCCTTCGCGCCGGAGGGCGCCGAGGCGGCCGTGGAGCGGGCGCTCACCGTCGGCGTCGGGGCGCTGTTCCGCGGAGGCCTGGCCGAGCTGGGGGCGGGCTTCGAGGTGGGGAGCCGGGGCGACCTGGCGGACAGCGGGCTCGAGGAATCCTTCCGCCGCTTTACCCTGACCTTCTCCATCCGCCAGTAGCGGCCCCGTCGGCCAGCCGGCGGGCGGCCCGGTCCACCTCCCGTAGCAGCAGGTCCGGTCGGGTGACCGGCCAGTCGTGCCCGGTGTCGAGCCGGCGGACGGTGAGCCCGCGCTCGGGGAGGAGCGCCAGGTACCGCTCGGACTCCCTGGGAAGGTACAGGAGGTCGTGGCGTGCGAGGATCACGTGCGCCCGGCCCGTCCGCGGCAGGAGCGCCCGGCTGAGCCCCGACAGGGTGCGCGAGAGGGCGGGGAAGAGGGCGCGCGGCGACCGCACCGCGGCGGCCAGATAATCCCGGAGGATCCCCCAGGCCCAGCGCACCCCCGGCAGCCCCTCTCGCCCGAGGTACTCCCGGACCTGCAGGCGGGCCGCCCGACCAATCAGCCGGAGCCAGCCGATGCGGAGCGGCACCAGGGGGGAGCAGGCGATCGCCGGCGCCGTGCCGAGAAGCGCGAGCAGGCCGCCGAAGGAGTGGCCGGCGCGGGGCGCGCCGGGCGCGTATCGCTCCGCGAACGCCTCGGCGAATTGGACGTACCCCGCGACCTCCTCGAACAGGGTGCGATGGGTGCGGAAGGAGAGGTCCGGGACGAAGACCTTGAAGCGTCGCGCGAGCGCCCGGACGCCGGCGCGGTAGTAGGCGGGATGGACGCCCATCCCCGGGAAGAACACTAGCATCCGGGACCCCGAGCCCCAAACTTCCACCGGCACTCGGAGCCCGTCGAAGGCGAAGGTCTCGATCCGCGGCACGGCGGGATCGTACCGGCCCTCCGGCGGAGCGGCAACCGTCCGCGGCGCCCGCGAGCGGGCGCCCGGGCGTCCTGAAACTCGCGTCATCGTCCTCTCGGATTCGGCAGGAGCCGACGTTGTCCCGACTCGTATCCCTGCAGCGACCGCGCCGCCGCCGGCGCGAGGAGGAGCCGCCCACCGAGGCGCCCACGGAGGCGGCTGGGGAGGCGTCCCGCGAAGCGGCCCGCGAGCGGCCCGGGCCGGCGGCGCGGAAGGCGCCCCGGCCCGTGGGTCGGCGCGTCTTCATCGAGACGTACGGCTGCCAGATGAACATCAACGATGCCGAGCTCATGGCGGGCATCCTCGCCGAGCGCGGCTACCTGGCCGTGGACGACCCCGGGCGGGCCGACGTGATCCTGGTGAACACCTGCGCGGTGCGCGAGCACGCCGAGCAGAGGGTCCGGGGGCGGATCGGACAGCTCCAGAAGTACCGGGCGGCGCGGCCGGACCTCGTGCTGGGCGTGACCGGCTGCATGGCGCAGCGGATCGGGGAGCGGCTGCTCGAGGAGTCGGCGGGCGTGGACCTGGTGGCCGGGCCGGACGCGTACCGTGGGCTCGGGGCGGCCATCGAGGACCTCCAGCGCGGCGCGATCGAGCGGGGCCAGGCGCTGCTCGAACTGGACGCTTCCGAGAACTACGAGGACGTGCGGACCCTGCGGCGCGAGGGCGTGACGGCCTGGATCACCGTCCAGCGGGGCTGCGACCACCGGTGCACCTTCTGCATCGTCCCCTACGTGCGCGGTCCGGAGAAGAACCGGCGGCCGACCGAGATCCTGGCGGAGGCGGCCCGCGCCGCGGAGAAAGGCTACACGGAGGTCACGCTACTCGGTCAGACGGTGAACTCGTACCGGTACGACGACTGGGACTTCGCGCGCCTGCTGCGCGCGGTGGCCCGGGTCCCGGGCCTGCGGCGGGTCCGCTTCACCTCGCCGCATCCCAACGACGTCACGCGCGGGCTGCTGGAGGTCATGGAGGAGGAGCCGGCCGTGTGCCGCCAGCTTCACCTGCCGGTCCAGTCCGGCGCCGATCGGATCCTCAAGCGGATGGTCCGCCGCTACACGGCGGCCGAGTTCCTCGACAAGGTGGCGCTGGCGCGGGAGGTCGTCCCCGGCATCGCCCTCAGCACGGACGTGATCGTGGGCTTTCCGGGCGAGACGGAGGCGGACTTCGAGGCGACCCTGCGCCTTATGGAGACGGTGCGCTTCGACGACGCCTACCTGTACCGGTACTCGAAGCGGGAGGGCACCCCCGCCACCCGCTTCCCGGCCGAGGACTTCGTGGCCGAGCCGGTCGCGCAGCACCGCCTGGAGCGCCTGATCGAGGCGCACCGCCATATCCAGCGGGCGCTGAACGAGGCCGAGGTGGGCGCGACGCGCGAGGTGCTGGTGGAGAAGGAGGCCCGCTCGGCCGGGGACGTGCTGGGTCGGACCGAGACCAACAAGGTGGTCGCCTTCCCGGGCCCGCCGGCGTGGATCGGCCGCTATCTCCGGGTCCGCCTCACCGCGACCACCGGCGCCACCTTCCGCGGCGAGCGGGCGGAGCGCGCCGCGTGAACGTCCAGGGGTGGTCCCGCGTCCTTTCCTTCGTCCTGGTGGCCGGGCTCGCCTTCTGGTTCACGATCGAGAACGCGGCCCAGCGCGTGCGCGTGGACTTCCTGCTGTTCGAGATCCGGACCTCCGTCCCGCTGCTCGTCTTCCTCTCCGTGCTGGCCGGCATGCTCGCCGTGTTCCTGGTCGGCCTACGCGCCGACCTCCGCACCCGCCGCGCGCTGGAGCGCTACCGCGGCGGGGCGGCGCCGGGCTTCGGGCCGGGATCGCGGGAGGCCGGCGCCGCGGGGCGGTGGGGGACCCCGCGCGCGTCGGGCGAGGCGGACGCTTCCGCGGATACGGCCGCGCCGGCCGACGCGCGTCCGGAGGCGCCGGGGCGCTCGCGCTGACCCGCCGCCCCCGAGCGCTCACGCCGAGGCGCGCCGCCGGAGCCTCGTGGCGCGCTCTCTCCCCGATCGGCCATCGCACCTTCTTTACGGTCGTTTGACCTTTCCTTGAGCGGGGGCCGTACCCTCGCGTCGTGTCCGAGGGAGAGGAGTCCGGACCGTGCAGCCCTCGCTGCGGGTGCCGCCGGTGCTGCTCGCGGCCGTGGGGGTGGCGGCGGGGATCGCCGCGGGCCTCCGGTGGGCGGGTCGCGCGACGCGGACGGGCGGCGGGGCGGAGGCCCTCGCGGGCGGCCCCGCGCCGGAAGTCGCGGTCGCGTGGCTCGCGGCGGCCGCGGCGGCGGCGCTGGCCCTGGGAGCGGAGCCGATCGCCGCCGCGCGCGAGTCCGCTTCGCGGCGGGGCGAGGCGCCGGGCGCGCTCCGCCGGATCCGCGCTGCCGGCCGGCTCGGCTCGCCGGCCGTCGCGACCTGGGGCGCGCTCGCGGCCTGCGGGCTGGCGGGCTGGGCCGGCGGCGCGCACGCCGGCGCGTCCGCCGTCGCCTCCTGTGTCCACACCCTCGCCGACGGGGAGCCGGTCGCCGCGGCCGGCACCCTGGACGCGGCGCTCGCCGGCCGGGACGCGCCGTGGCTGAGGTCTCCCGAGCGGAGGGGTGCCCTCCCGGCCGCGCGGTCCGCCCTCGGCTCGTCGGCCTCGCGGGCCGCGAGCGCCTCCCCGACCGTGCGGACGGCCCGCGTCACGCTCGGCGACGCCACGCTGGCCCACGGGGGCCGTCGCTGTCGACTGCCGCTCCTGGTGGCCCGCCTGGACCGGCCCGATACGACGCTGGCGGCCGGAACGCGGGTAGCGGTCACGGGACGATGGCGGGCCTACGGGAGCGTGGGGCGGGGGCCGGCCGCGCGCGCCGTGCCGCGGCCCCTGGAGAACGTCGGCTCTCTCCGCGGGAGGGTGGGGGCGACCGCCGCGCCGTCGCCGGGCGCCCCGCTCCGGCGCTTCCGCGCGGCGGCCGCCCGGCGGCTCGAGGCCCGGCTGCCGCCGGACGCCGTGCCGATGGCGCGGGCGCTCACCCTGGCGGAGCGCGGGGACCTGGATCCCGCCACCGTGCGCCGCTTCGCCGATGCGGGGCTCGTCCACCTGCTGGCGATCTCCGGCATGCACATCGGCATTTTCGCGGCTGGGGCGGTCTGGGCGGTGGGCCTGGCCCTCGGGCCTGGCCGCGCCCGCTGGCTGGCGGCGGCGGGGCTCACCGCCGTCTACGTGGTGGCGATCGGCGCGCCGCCCTCCGCGGTGCGTGCCGCGCTGCTCCTGGCGGGCTACGCGGCGGCGCGGGTGCGGGGCGCGCCGGCGCGGCTCGGAGACCTGGCCGGGGTGGCGGCCGCGGCCGCGCTCCTCGTCGATCCCACGGTGCTCCTCCGGCCGGGTTTTCAGCTCTCCTTCGCCGGCTTCGCGGGGGTGGTGGCGGGGGACCGCGCCGCCCGCCGCTTGCTGGAGCCGAACGGGCGCGACCGGGCCGCGGGCCGAAGCGGCGCGCGCGGTGCGGGCGG
>CAZTGV010000042.1:0-6324 GCA_964613475.1 uncultured Gemmatimonadota bacterium | reverse complement strand
GGACGGCCGCGCGGGCGCTCGGGGCCGGAACGGGCGCTTTCCTGCTGACCGCCCCGCTCGCCGCGGCCCACTTCGAGCGGGTGGCGCCGGCGGCGATCGTCTCCAACCTGGCCGGCGCGCCGCTCCTCGGTCTCGCCCTGTCCGCGCTCGCCGGCGTCCTCCTGCTTCCGGGCCCGATCGCCCGGCTGGCGGGCGACGCGGCGGCCGGCGCCCTCCGCCTGCTGGACGGGGTGGCCGCCCGGTTCGCGGCCCTGCCGCTGCACGGACGGGTGGAGGCGCCGGATGCGGCGGGCTGGGCGTGCCTGCTCCTGCTCCTGCTCGCGCTCGCCGTCCTGGTCACGGCCGCCCGCCGCGTCCGCGCGCTGGTGCCGGCCGCCGGGGCGCTCGGCGTCTGGCTGGGCGCCCCCGCCCTCACCGCCCTCTCGGCCGCCGGCGGGACCCTGTTGTGCCACCTCGACGTGGGGCAGGGCGATGCGGCGGTCGTCCGGACGCGCGGAGGCCGGTGGGTCGTGCTGGATGCCGGGCCGGGTCGGGGCTTCGAGCCCGGTGGCCGCGGCCCCCCGGGCGACGCCGGCCGGCGGGTCGTCGGGCCGTTTCTTCGTGCCCGCGGCGCCCGGGGCGTCGAGCTCTTCGCCCTCTCGCACGCGCATCTCGACCATCTGGGCGGGGCGGCCGCCCTGTTCGAGGGCTTCCCGGTGCGCCGGGTGCTGGATGCCGCGATCCCCGCCCCGAGCGCGGCCTACCTGGCGTTTCTCGACGCGGTGGCCGAGGAGGGCGCGGTGTGGCTTCCGGCGCGCGAAGGCGCGCGGCTCCGGCTGGACGAGCTCGAGCTCCTGGTGCTGGGGCCGGACCTGTCGCGCATCGCGGCGCCCGAGGACCTCAACGAGGCGAGCGTCGCCCTACGGCTGCGGGTGGGCGCCTTCGCCTACCTGAACACGGGCGACGCATCCGCCGCCCTGGAAGCCGACCTCCTCGCCCGTTGGCCCGTCGACTCTCTCCGGGCGGACCTGCTGAAGCTCGGGCACCACGGCAGCCGCACCTCGAGCGCCCTCGCCTGGCTCCGCGCGACGGCGCCGACGGTGGCGGTCGTCTCGGCTGGCCGGGGCAACCGGTACGGCCATCCGCACCCCGTCACGCTGGCCCGTCTGGATTCTGCCGGTGTGACGGAAGTGTGGCGGACGGACCGCGATGGGACGCTTTGCATCACGATCGCTCCGGACGGCACCTGGCGGCACGCAACTTGACGCGGCTCCCGCCCGGCGCCTACCGTTTTCCCGAGGGATGGTGGGCGAGTGCGGCCGGGGCGGAGGCCTCGGAGGGCCGGGCGCCCGGGGGGCGTGGCCGGCGGGAACGATCGTCCGGGAGGCCGTCGTGGAACGATCCGTCGTCACCATCAACCGTTTCATCATCGAGCAGGAGCGGAAGTTCCCCAAGGCGACCGGGGCCTTCTCCAACATCCTGTACGACCTGGCCCTCGCGGCGAAGCTGGTCAGCAACGCCGTGAACAAGGCCGGCCTGGTGGACATCCTCGGCAGGGCGGGCCGGGAGAACGTCCACGGGGAGGACGTCCGCAAGCTGGACGACTTCGCCGACGACGTGATCTATCACGCCGTCGACCACGGCGGCTATCTCTGCATCATGGGCTCCGAGGAGCGGGAAGGGCCGATCCGGATCCCCGAGAAGTTTCCGGCGGGCGACTACGTGCTGCTCTACGACCCGCTGGACGGCAGCTCCAACATCGACGCGAACGTCTCGATCGGGACGATCTTCGCGATCCACCGGCGCCGATCACGCGGCGGACGGGACGGGACGATGGAGGACCTGCTTCAGGCCGGCGACCGGCAGCTCGCCGCCGGGTACGTGGTCTACGGCTCGGCCACCATGCTCGTCTTCACGACCGGGAATGGGGTCCACGGCTTCACGCTGGATCCGTCGATCGGCGAGTTCCTCCTCTCCCATCCCAACATCCGGATCCCCGAGCCCGGGAAACGCATCTACAGCGTGAACGAGGGCTACTTCACGAAGTGGTCGGAAGGCCAGCGGGCGCTCGTCCGCCGGCTCCGCGGCGAGGATGGCGGAAGGGGTTTCTCCGGCCGCTACATCGGCTCCCTGGTGGCGGATTTCCACCGCACCCTGTTGTACGGCGGCCTGTTCATGTATCCGGCGGCCGAGGGGGCCCCCCACGGCAAGCTCCGGCTCCTCTACGAGTGCGCGCCCCTGGCCATGGTCTGCGAGCAGGCGGGTGGCGCCGCCACCGACGGCCGGCGCCGCATCCTGGAGATCGAGCCGACCGACCTCCACCAGCGGACGCCCCTGTACATCGGGAGCCGCCAGCACGTGGAGATGGCGACCGACTTCCTGCAGAAGCGCGAGCCGGCGGCCGCCGGCGCGTAGTCCTTCCCCGCCGTGACCCGTTCGCTGGACATCCGTCACGGCGACGTGACCCCTGGCGTTCATCATACGGCCGAGCGCTCGGTCGGGTCGTGATCCGTGGGCGGAGTCGGGGCGTTCGGAGCGGGTTGCCCGGCGCGTCTCGGGATCGACTTGACGGAGGGCGGCGCTCATCGGATTTTCGGGCCTTATCCGGTAGGAGGCCCACGGTGCGGTTGAACGAAGGAGTGGTGGAGATGGGAACACGTCTGGTCCGTAAGCTCCTACTTGTCGCGACGTTGTTCGGGATGTGGCTGTTCCTGCCCTCGGCGCCGGTCGCGGCGCAGGGCGTGACGACGTCGGTCCTGACCGGCCGCGTCGTAAGCGCGGAGTCGGGGGAACCGCTCCCCGGCGTGTTGGTGACGGTCACCAACGAGGCCACCGGCTGGTCGGGAGAGACGGTGACCTCCTCGAGCGGCCGCTTCTCGATGCCCGCGTTGCGCCCCGGCGGCCCGTATCGGATCACCGTCCAGAGCATCGGCTACCGGTCCGACACGGTCGAGGACCTGAGGCTGACGCTGGGCGAGACGCGCGCGGTAGATTTCCGGCTGGACGTGGAAGCGGTCGAGGTCGAGGCGATCGAGGTGATCGGCGAGCGGGTCGGCGCGGACATCTCCGGGGGTGTGTCGACCCTCGTGTCGGAGGACGCGATCAACCGTTCGCCGACGCTGAACCGTGAGATCGTGGACCTGGCGCGCTTCACGCCGCAGGCGTTCGTGTCCAACGAGGATGACGACGGCGCGGCCATCTCGATCGCGGGCCAGAACGCCGAGTACAACGGGCTGTTCATCGACGGGATCGTCAACAACGACGTGTTCGGCCTGTCGGCCCAGGGCACCAACGGCGGTCAGACGGGCGCCCCGCCGATCAGCTTCGACGCGATCGAGCAGCTCCAGATCGCCATCTCGCCGTTCGACGTGACGCAGAGCGGATTCACGGGCGGCGCGATCAACGCGATCACCCGCAGCGGCACGAACGAGTTCCGCGGCTCCGCCTACTATCAGCTCCGCAACCAGAGCTTCGCCGGGGACACGCCCGGCCCCGACTTCCTGTTCAGCGATCAGAACCCACGCTCGCCGCTCCCCGACTTCACGGCGGAGCGGTTCGGGTTTCGGCTCGGCGGACCGATCGTGCGCGACAAGGCGTTCTTTTTCGTGAGCGGAGAGCTCTTCCGCTCGGAGACGCCGCGGCCCTTCCTGGCGTCCCCGTACCGCGGCGAGGCGGGGAACCAGATCGAGACGGTGGCCGCGCAGATCCGGGACATCGTGGAGCAGGAGCTCGGCTACAACCCCGGCGATTTCCGTGACCAGGCCTCGAGTTTGGACGACGACAAGCTGCTGGCGAAGCTGGACTGGACGATCAGCGACCGGCACCGCCTCTCCGTCCGCCACAGCTACTCGCAATCGGACAACATCGACGCCTTCGGGAGCGGAGGCGGCGCCATCAACTACGTGAACAACCAGGAGGTCTTCCCGAATACGACGAACTCGACGGCACTCGAGCTCAACAGCCGGTTCGGCGCCGACTGGAGCAACCGCTTCATGGTGGGCGCCACGTTCGTCCGGGATGACCGCGACTTCGCGGGAGACCCGTTTCCGGCGGTGGAGATCGAGGACGGCAGCGGATCGCTCTTCATGGGCTCGGAGCCGTTCTCGACCGGGAACATCCTGAACCAGGACATCCTGTCGTTCACCAACAACCTGAACTGGTACCGCGACGAGCACACCTTCACCTTCGGCGCGCACTTCGAGCACTACGACATCTTCAACCTCTTCATTCGGCAAAACTTCGGCGACTACGACTACGAAAGCATCGACGACTTCCTGCAGTCGGTGTGCGCCGCGGGGAACGGCTCGTCGAGCCACTGCCAGGACCTGGCGGCCCAGTTCGGCGGAGACATCCCGTTCGTGGAGCCGGGGAGCTTCCAGCGCGGCTACTCGCTCGTGGACAACGTCCTTGGGGACGACTCCGACGCGGCGGCGGCCTTCTCGGCGTACCAGCTCGGATTCTACGCCCAGGACGAGTTCCAGGTGAACGAGCGGCTCCGGGTCACGGCCGGCTTGCGGGTCGACATTCCCAAGATCACCACCCAGCCGCGCTTCTCCGAGGACGTCTTCGACACGACGATCCCGGACGTGGTGGCGGCGGGCTACGACCTGGAGGGGGCGACGCCGGGCGAGACGCCGGACGCGCTGCCCTACGTGGCGCCGCGGCTCGGCTTCAACTACGACCTCTCCGGCGACCGGCAGGCTCAGCTGCGCGGCGGGATCGGGCTGTTCACCGGCCGCGTCCCGTTCGTCTATCCGGGCGCCATGTACACGAACAACGGGGTCACCACCGGGTTCGTCAGCCGGACGACGCTGCCGGACGGTGAGCCGGTGCCCTTCATCGCCGATCCCGCCAACGGTCTCACGGCGACCGATTTCGACCTGCCCGACCGGCCGTCCGGCGAGCTGGACATGTTCACGGAGAGCTTCCGCTATCCGCGGGTTCTCCGCACCAGCCTGGGCATCGACGCGGAGCTTCCGTGGGGCGGGTTGGTCGGGACCCTCGAGGGGCAGTACACGAAGAACCTCGACAACATCCTGATCGAGAACGTCAACTACCGACCGCAGAACGACAACTTGGACGGGCCGGACAACCGGCCGGTGTACAACTACGGCTTCAACGACTTCTTCGGCAGCTTCGACGTCAACGCGACGCTGATCGATCCCCGTTACGGAAACGGGATCTACAAGGTCGGCTCGACCAGCGAAGGCTACGCGTACGACATCTCGGCCAGCCTGTCCCGCACGTTCGGCGAGGAGGTGTCGGCCCGTCTGGGCTACACGTACGGTGACTCGAGGTCGCTGAACGACGCCACCTCGGACCAGATCTCCTCGACCTTCCGGTTCAACGAGAACGTGAACGGGCTCAACAACCTGGAGCTCGCCCGTTCGGACTGGTCGATCGGACATCGGGTGCTCGGGGTGTTCACGTTCCGGAGGGAGTTCCTGGAGCACCTCGGGACCACGATCAGCGCCGTCTACGTCGGCGAGTCGGGCCGCCCGTACTCCTTCATCATCGGCAACAACTTCGGCTTCACGGGGGAGGGCGCGGGCACCTCGCCGCTCGCCTACATCCCGCAGAGCGCGAGCGACCTCACCTTCACGGAGTTCACCAGCGGAGGCGTGACGTACACGCCCGAGCAGCAGGCCGCCGCGCTCGACGCGTTCATCGACCGGCACGACTACCTGCGCTCGCGGCGCGGCGACTACGCTGAGCGGAACGCCCTGCGGACCCCGTTCGAGCACGTGGTCGACCTGAAGTTGTCGCAGGAGCTGTTCACGAACCTCGGGGGACGGCGCAACACGCTCGAGGTCACCCTCGACATCTTCAACTTCACGAACTTGCTGAACTCGGAATGGGGGCTCCGCTACGACCCCGGCTTCCGGACGGTCGACCTGCTCCGGTTCGAGCGCTTCGTGAGCGCCGACAACCTGACCCCGATCTACACGTTCCGCTTCCCGAGCTTCTCGAGCGCGGACGACGAGCCAGGGATCCAGGACATGGACGAGTTCTGGCGGACCGAGCTGCTGGACTTCGGGACCTACGGCTCCCGGTGGCAGATGCAGCTCGGCTTGCGCTACTCCTTCTAGCCCTTACCGGTTCTCGATCGGCGGTGCTGCGGTCGTCGCCCACCAAGACGAGCGCCCCGGTCGGGATCCCGACCGGGGCGCTCGTTTTTTTGGCGGTGCGTTTCCGGGGCCCTGGGCGGCTCGCGCTCCTGGAGCCGTGGGTCGCCCCCGGGACGGACCCGTCCCGGAGGCGGAGGCGTCAGAAGCGGTAGCGGATGCCCAGCTGCGCCCGGAACTGGAACGGCTCGAAGCCGACCGGGATCTCCCGACCGAAGTC
>CAZTGV010000041.1:2373-20747 GCA_964613475.1 uncultured Gemmatimonadota bacterium | reverse complement strand
AGCGGAGGCGCTGGACGCGGATCGGGAAGCGACCGAGCCGGGTCCGGAGGCGACGGAACGGGGCGGGGAGGCCGAGGGCTCCCGCGCGGGCCCGGTGCTCGGCGCGGCCGTCCTGCTCGGCGACGAGCCGGAGATCGCGCCCCCGGTGATCCGCGGGGCGGTGCGGGCGTGGCGCGCCTCCGGCCAGCCGGCGCTCCGCACCTGGTACCGCGACCGTCCGGGCCATCCCGTGGTCCTGGCCCGCGCGCTCTTCCCGGATCTCCGGGACCTCACGGGCGACGAGGGGGCGGCCGGGCTGCTCGAGGCACTCGGCGATCGGGTGGCCCGGCTGCGCGTGGACCGGCCCGCGCCGGCGGACCTGGACCGGCCGGCCGACTACCGGGCCCTCCTCGCCCGGCGGGGGGGCCGATGACGCGCGCCTCCCGGCGCCACCCGGCCGGTGAGGAGATGCCGGAAGGGAAGGATCCGGAGCTCCGCGAGGCGTTCCGGGCCTCGGTGAGCGAGGGGCAGGTGCGGCTCGGCCGCTCCTGGTCGGGGCTGGCCGCCACCGGGCTGGTCGGCGGGATCGACGTGAGCCTCGGGGTCCTCGCCCTCCTGGTCATCGAGCACGCGACCGGCTCGCGCGAGCTGGGGGCGCTCGGCTTCTCGATCGGCTTCATCGCCCTCACCCTCGGCCGCAGCGAGCTGTTCACCGAGAACTTCCTCGTCCCGGTGGCATCCGTCGTCGCCCGGGCGGCGCGTCCGCGCGCCCTCCTCCGCCTGTGGGCGGGGACCGCCGCCGCGAACCTGGCGGGCGGCTGGGTGTTCGCCTGGCTCCTGATCAGCGCCCTCCCGCGGCTACGGCCCACCGCCGTGGAGACCGCTCGTTTCGTCCCCGAGCTCGGGATCGGCTGGGAGTCGTTCTCCCTCGGCATGCTGGCCGGGGTGGCGATCACTGTGATGACCTGGATGGAGCGGAGCAGCCAAAGCGAGCTCGGCCGGATCGTGGCCGCCATCGCGATCGGGTTCTTGCTCGCCGGGACGCCGCTGAACCACGTGATCGTCGTCTCGGTCGAGATGTTCGCGGCCATCCAGACGGGCGCGGCGCCCTTCGGGTACGAGGCCTGGGCCGCCACGGCCGGCTGGGCGGCGCTGGCGAACATGGTGGGCGGGCTCTCCCTGGTCACCCTGCTCCGGCTCATCCAGGTGGGCGGGCGCGACATCGAGGCGGTCGGGGGGGAGACGACGCCGGAGCGCGGCGCGGACACGGCGCGGCGCGGAGGGAGCTCCGGGGGCCGGGGTCCCGAGGCCTCCGGAACACCGGGTCCCGGCGCGCCCGGCGGCGGCGACGTGGCGGGAACGGGAGAGGAGGCGTAGACTTTCGGGCGCGGCCGATCGCGAGGTCGGCGCGCCGGAGCGGGACGGGAAGGGAGGGGAGGTCGATGTCTCGACGGGGCATCGCGGCCGCGGTGCTCGGCCTGTGGCTGGTCGTGCTCGGTTGGCACGTGAAGCGGGAGTACCTCCGTCCCGCGGTGGAGGTGCTCGCCGAGGCCGCGCGCGGCCTACCGCCCGGGGACGCCTACTACGCGGTCTTCCAGGGTGAGCGCCGGATCGGCTGGGCCCGCAGCCAGGTCGACACCCTTCCCGAGTCCGCCGGCTTCCGCCTCCTGGAGCTCATCGAGCTCCATCCCGTACCCGGCTCCGAGGCTCGCCTCCTCCTGGAGACGGAGGTCGAGCTCTCCGCCGCCCTGACGCTCCGGCGGTTCGCGGCACGGGCGAGCGGCCGCATCCCCGAGGGCGCGCGGAGCGGCGCGGCGCCCGGGGACGAGGCGGCGGCGCCGGGTGCGGGAGGCCTCGGTGGGCTGGCCGCGGGCGCGCTCGGGGGCGGCGGCCCGGGCGCCGGGGGAGGGGCGCCGGGGGAGTTCGCCGCCGAAGGCGAGGTGCGCGGCGACTCCCTGCTCCTCGCGCGGCTCCGGACCGGGCCGGGAGCGTGGGACTCGGTCCGCGTCGCCCTCTCCGCCCCGCTCGTCCCCACCGCCGCCTGGCCGCTCCGCGCCGTGGCGAGCGGCCGTCTCCGGGCCGGCGACCGCCTGCGCATCGAGCTGTTCGACCCCCTGGCCCTCGGCACGCGACGGGCGGAGCTGCGGGTGGTGGAGCGGAGCCTCCGGAGCTACCCGGACAGCGCCGTCCGGGCGGACGGGGGGGACTGGCGCCCGGCCCGGGCCGACACGCTCGAGGCCTGGCTCCTGGAGCACGACCTGGCGGGGATGCCCCTCCGCGCCTGGGTCGGCCGCGACGGCCGGCTGCTCGAGGCGCGCCTGCCTGGCGGGATCCGGCTGGAGCGGACGGCGTTCGAGCTGGCCTTCTTCGGCCGCGACGCGAACGCGGCCGACGGAGGCGGGCCGGGTGAAGCTAAGCCGGATCGAGGGAGATCGGACGAAGCCGCGCCGGACGAAGCCGCGCCGGACGGAGCCATGCCGGACGGAGCCACGCCGTGATCCGGCTCGAGGGCCTCACGAAGCGCTACGGTGACTTCACCGCCGTGGACGGGATCGACCTCCACGTCCCGGCCGGAGCCATCTTCGGCCTGCTCGGCCCGAACGGCGCCGGCAAGACCTCCACCCTGCGGATGATCTCCGGCATTCTCCAGCCGGACGCCGGCCGGGTGTTCCTGGGCGGACACGACGTGGTAGCGGCGCCGGAGCGGGCGAAGGCGCTGCTCGGCTTCATCCCGGACCGCCCCTTCGTGTACGAGAAGCTCACCGGGGTGGAGCTGCTGCGGTTCGTGGCCGGGCTGCACGGGCAGGAAGGGCCGCGGGTGGAGGCGCGAATCGCGGAGCTGCTGGCGTTCTGGGACCTCCAGCCGTGGGCCGATCAGCTCGTGGAGTCCTACAGCCACGGTATGCGGCAGAAGCTGATCATCGCCTCCGCCCTGGTTCACCGGCCGCGCATTCTGGTGATCGACGAGCCGATGGTGGGGCTGGATCCGCGCTCCGCGCGGCTGCTGAAGGACCTGCTCGTCGCCTTCGCCGACGGAGGCGGGACGGTCCTCGTCTCCACCCACACGCTGGAGTTCGCCGAGGCGCTGTGCGGCGGGATGGCGGTGATCGACCGGGGCCGCATCGTCGCCCGGGGCAGCATGGCCGAGCTGCGCCGCGAAGCCCGCGCGGACGAGGGCGGCCTGGAGCCGATCTTCCTCCGGCTCACCGGCGGGAGCGCGGAGCGCGAGCTGGCGCGGGTCCTGGAGGGGGAGGGGCCGGCGTGACGGTCCTCCCGCTCTCCGCGGTGGCCACCCTGCTGCGGCCGAAGCTCCTCGCGGCGCTCCATCGGGGCACGCGGGGGCGGGGCGCGGCGGGCCGGCCGTTGCTCCTCCTGCTGGGCGGGGGCGCCGGCTTCGCGCTCGTCTACTACGTCACCGCGCGGCTGCTCCAGGCGGTGCGCGACGTCCCGGACATCGGGCCCCTGCTGGCCGGGCGGCTGCTCGGCCTCGCCCTGCTGCTCTTCCTGGCCATCCTCCTCCTCTCCAACCTGATCGCGGCGCTCTCCTCCTTCTTCCTCGCCCGCGACCTGCCCGGCATCCTCTCGGCTCCGGTCGACTGGCTCGCCCTCTACCTGGCGCGGCTGCTGGAAACCCTGGCCAGCTCGTCGTGGATGGTGGCCCTGCTGCTGCTGCCGGTGCTCGCCGCCTACCAGACCGTGTTCGAGGCGGGGCTCGCCTTCTACCCGCTCGCCCTCGCCGCCTTCGTGCCGCTGCTGCTCATCCCGGCGGCGGCCGGGAGCGCGCTCACCCTGCTCATGGTGCGGGTGCTGCCCGCCCGCAGGACCCGGGATCTCCTCGGGATCGTGACCCTGCTCGGCGCCGCGCTGCTGGTCGCCGGCCTGCGGCTGCTCCGCCCGGAGCGGCTGGTGCGGCCGGAGGGCTTCCGAAGCCTGGTGGACTTCCTGGGTGCCCTCCAGGCGCCGGCGTCCGCCTGGATGCCGTCGGAGTGGATGGCGCAGGCCCTGGCCGGGCCGCTGGAGGGCCGCTTCGACCCGTTCTGGCTGCTCCTGCTCTGGAGCACCGCGGCGGCGTTGGTCGTGCTCGGGGCGGCGCTCCATCGGCGCCTGTACGCCCGCGGCTTCACCCGCGCGCAGGAAGGCGCGGACGAGGCGGCGCGCGGCGGCCGCGCCTGGGGGCTCGCGTCGCGCCTCCTCGGTCGGCTCGGGACTCGCCGGCGGGAGATGGTGCTCAAGGATGTCCGGATCTTCTTCCGGGACAACACCCAGTGGTCGCAGCTGCTGATCCTGGCCGTCCTCCTGGTCGTCTACGTGTACAACATGCAGATTCTGCCGCTGCGCTCGAGCGAGGCGATCGGCCGCCTCCTCGTCTCGGTCGTCGTCTTCCTGAACGTGGCGCTAGCCGGGTTCATCCTCTCGGCCGTGGCGGCCCGCTTCGTCTTCCCGGCCTACAGCCTGGAGGGACCCACCCTGTGGCTCCTCCGGTCGTCGCCGCTCCCGTCGCGCGTGCTCCTCTGGTCCAAGTACTGGACGGGCGCGCTGCCGCTGCTCGCCCTGGCCGGCCTCCTCACCGGGGTGACGAACGCGATCCTCGGCGTCGAGCCCGCGCTGTTCGCGCTCTCGGTGGGGACGGTCGCCGCGTTCACGCTGGCCGCCGTCGCGCAGGCGCTCGCCTGGGGGATCGCCATGCCGAAGCCGGAGGCGGAGAACGCGGCGCAGATCCCCACCTCGCTGGGCGGGTTGCTCTACATGGTCGGGGCGCTGGGGACGCTGGCGGCGGTGCTCGGGGCGCAGCTCTGGATCCTGCGCGGGTACCTGAGGAGCGGGTTGCCGGGGCGCGTGCCGCGGGAGCCCTTCGCCGGGGAGCTGACGCTCGCCGTGCTCGTCACCCTGGTGGTGTGCGCGGCGGCGGCCTGGGGACCGTACGCGGCCGCGGCGCGGCGGCTGGAGTCGGGCGGCGGTCCCGCGGGCTGACGGGCCTCAGCCTCCGGAGGCGACCCCCGAGTGGCGGTAGGCGCGGAGTCGGCGCCGCGCCTCCTGGATCTCCTCGTCGGTGAACAGGCCCTCCTGCTGGGCGAGGAGGAGCTCCTCGAGCTGCCCCTCGGTGAGGAAGCCCATCGAGACCGCCGTCTCCCCGAACTTCCGCTTCGGCTGGCGCCGCTGCTCGAGCAGCACCTCGGCCACCTCGGCGGGCTTCATCAGGTCGCGAATGATGGCGACCGTGCCGAGTGCAAAATGCCGAGGGATTGGCACATTGCGATATGCCTCGACCGCCTCCGCGGCCTCCTCTCCGGGGGCCGCCTGCACCGCCTCGAGGATCTCGGGCGGCGCCCAGCTCTCCAGGTCGTCATCGTCCTCGGCCGCCGCCGCTTCGGCCTCGGCGCCGCTCGCGTAGGGCGGCAGGAAGGAGACCTCCTCCACGTCGGACGCGATCTGCCCGTCGAGCCACTCCATGTCCGACCCCCGGTCGCGCTCGCGGCCGGAGGCGCGCCGGCCGGCCGTCTCGTCGCCGGATGGGGGCGGTCCCGCGCGTCCGGGCACTGCGTCCGGGCCGCCTCGGGGGCCGGCGTCGCCGTTCCGGGGGGACGCCACGGAGGAGGCGGGCCGCTCGGGCACCGCGTCCGGATCCGGCGCCCTCGCCGCGGCCGTCGGAGTGGGGTCGGGGGCCACGGAACCGCTTGAGCCGGCGGAAGTTGCCGCGACCGCCGGCGCGCGCTCGGGTGGCTCGGGGCCGCGCGGGCTCGCCTCCGGGACGTGCGTCCGGGGAGCCGCCGCGACCGGGGAGGAGGTCTTCGGCGCGCGAGACCGGGAAGTCTCGGCCTCGGGGGTGGAGCGACCGACCCCGGCGGCCGCGGCCCGTCCACGCGCGCCCGCCCACACGCCGCCCAGGTGCACGAGCACCAGGCCGGCGAACGCGGTGCCGATCGCGAGCTCGCTCTCCGGACCGGCGTACCACATCGCGGCGGCGGTCGCGGCGACCGCGACCAGGAAGATCGCGTGCTGGAGAGTCTGGGCCATTCCTCGCTTCCGCTCCTCCGGGCCTCGGCGGCGCGCCCGCGCCGCCGGATGGCATCGGCTGGCGGGCGCTGCGGGCGTCCCGCCGAGCGCTCGGAGGGGGCAAGAGGCGGGCCAGGGACGAGGAACTCGTGACCGGGTCGGAACCGCTCGCGGATTCCGGCGGCGTCCGCGTCAGGACCTCTCGCGGCGGATCCCGGCGGCGTCCGCCTCAGGACCGCTCGCGCCGGATGCGCCAGCGGCCGACCACGCGGCCGCCCCGGACGAGCTGGAACTCGTCGAAGCAGGCGACCGTCAGGCAGGAGTGGTTGGGGAGGATCCGGACGCGCGCGCCGACGGGCAGGGGCGCGTCCACGATCCCGTGCTCCTGGCTGACCGAGACGACGCGGGCCTCCCGGTCGAGCTCGGGCGGCTCGCCCGGCTGGCCGACATCCAGGAGCGGACCGTAGCCGCCGGGCCCCCACTCCGGCCCGGTATCCTTGGAGAGGGCGAGCGCCCCCGCGTCGATGACCGAGCGGGCGGCCCCCGGCCGGTGGGAGACCACGGTGGACAGGACGGTCGCCGCGCAGTCCTCCACCCCGCAGGAGGCGAGCAGGACCTGGGTGTGGTCGTAGAGCGCGTAGTTCCCGGGCCGGGCTTCGGTGCAGCCCTCCAGCGTCCGCGCGTGCGCCAGGCCGGGCGTCGAGCCGACGCTCACGGCCGGGACGGGAAGCCCCGCTTCGCGGCAGCGCTCGGCGAAGCCGACCGCCGCGAGGCGCTCCTCCTCCACCGCGGCGGCGATCGCCTCGGGCGTGCGCCCCCGGTACGCGTGTCCCGAGTGGGTCAGGATTCCCGCGAAGCGGTCCTCCCGCGCGGCGATCGCCCGGGCCAGCGCCAGGGCCTCGTCGCTTCCGGGGTCCACCCCGGCGCGGCCGTATCCGCTGTCCACCTTGAGCCACACCCGGAACGGGGCGTCCACCGACTCCATGGCCTCGAGCGCCCGGGGCGAGTCGACGGTCACCCCGAGGCGCACCCGGCGCGCCAGCGCGGCGGCCTCTTCCGCCCGGCTCGGGATGAAGGGAAAGGCCCAGGTGAGGTCGTCGAAGCCCGCATCGGCGAAGGCGCGTCCCTCGGCCAGGGTGGAGACGGTGATGCCACGCGCGCCGTGGTCGCGCTGCATCCGGCCCACTTCCGGGCACTTGTGCGTCTTCACGTGCGGCCGGAGCGCGACCTCCAGGCGCTCGCATCGCCGGGCCATGCGCCGCAGGTTGGCGTCGAGCGTGTCCAGATCGAGCAGAAGGGCCGGGGTGGGCAGCCGGTCCAGGCTCGCGGGCGAGTCCATGCGGCAACCTACGACCGCGCCCTCCGGGGGCGACACCCGGTGGGCGTGACCCAGCGCGCGACGAGGTCGTCTATCGGTACGGAAGAGGGGTTCGAGCGTCCCGCCGGGGAAGGCCCCGGCGCCGGTCCGACCGACGGAGAGGTGGTGGAAGCCGTCCTCTCCGGGGACCGCGACGCCTACGAGCTGCTGGTGCGGCGCTACCAGGACGCGCTCTACCGGTACGCCGAGCGGATGATGGCGCGGCCGGACGAGGCGGCGGACGTGGTGCAGCTCGCCTTCATCAAGGGCTACCGGAACCTGCATCGATGCCGGGAGCCGGAGAAGGTGGGCGGCTGGCTGTTCCGGATCGCGGTGAACCTCTGTAAGGATCGCCTGAAGAGCCGGACGTACCAGGAGCTTCCGCTCGACTCGGTCGGCGCGGTGCGGGCGAGCCGGGGCGATCCGGAGGCATCGCGAGAGCGCGCCGAGATGGCCGGGGAGATCCGGCGGGCGCTGGAGCGGTTGACGCCCGACCAGCGGGAGGCGTTCGTCCTGAAGCACGTGGAAGGCTGGTCGTACGAGGAGATGTCGGAGCGGCTGGACGTGTCCGTCTCCGCCCTGAAGATGCGGGTCCACCGGGCCCGGGAAGAGTTGCAGGTCCTGTTGCGACGGTACCGATGAGAGAGGAACTACAGCGGCACCTGGACGGCGAGCTCGCGGGCGAGCGACTGCCGGAGGCGCTCCGCGAGGAGGCCGAGGCGTGGCGCGCCCTGCTGGAGGACGTGCGCGCCGCGGGGTCGGCGGGCGCCCCCGCCGGGCTCGAAGCGCGCGTGATGGAGGCGGTGCGGCGGGAGGGGGCCGTGGGCCGCGACCCGGGGTGGCGGCGGTTCGCGCGGTGGTGGGTCCGGCCCCGGCCCGTTCCGGTTCCGCCGCTGGCGGGCGCCCTGGCGGCCGCGGCGCTGGCGCTCCTCCTCCTGGTGCCCTCCGGCGAGCAGCGGCGGGCGCCCGCCGAGGGGCCGACCGTCACGGCGGCCCGGCAGGCGTCGGAGGACGCGGAAGGGGCGCCGGCGCCCGAGGCGGAGGGCGTGGCGCGGGCGGGCGAGGACGCGCCGTCCGCGCCGTCCGCGCGTCAAGAGCGTGAAGAGGTCGCGGCGGCGCGGGAAGACGCGGCGGGCGAGGCGATGCCCACCGTGTACGTGCAGTTCGTGCTCCGGGCGCCGGAGGCCTCGTCGGTGGCGCTCGCCGGGGACTTCAACGGCTGGCGGCCCACCATCGTCCTCCAGGATCCATCCGGCGAAGGCGTGTGGACGGCCCGGGTGCCCCTGCGACCCGGGGTGCACGAATACATGTTCGTGATCGACGGAAGTCGATGGGTGACGGATCCCCTGGCGGAGCGCTATTCGGACGATGGGTTCGGCAACCGGAACGCCGTCCTCGCCATCTCGCCGGCGAACGCCTTCGGGCTGTGAGGGCGCGCCGGGGGGGGCACCCTCCGGCGCCGGCCCCGGCCGCCTGAACCGGCGCGCGCTCGGCGGGCGGCCGGCGGCGCGGCTCGGCGCGGCGCTCGCGGCGCTCCTGCTCCTCCTTCCGGTCGCCGCCCCCGCGGCGGGCCAGGCGGCGGAGCGGCTGCGCGACTCCTTCTCGCCCCAGATCTCCGGCCGGGTGGAGGCGATCGCCGACCGGGCGGAGCGCGACGGGATTCCCCGCCGGCTGGTCCTCGACAAGGCGCTGGAGGGGGCGGCGAAGGGCGCCTCGGGCGAGCAGGTGCTGACCGCGCTCTCGGAGTGGGTGGATCAGCTCCGGGCCGCGCGCGGCCTGGTGGGCCGCGCCGCCGCGCCGGACGTGTTGGTCGCGGCCGTGGAGGCGCTCCGGCGGGGGGCGGGGCGACAGGACGTCCGCGCGCTGGGGTCCGCCCGCCCGCCGGACCTGCCGATGGCGCTCCTCCTGCTCGGCGACCTGGCCGAAGAGGGCGTGCCGGGCGGGGCCGCGCGCGCGCTCGTGGAGGAGGCGCTGGCCGCCGGCTGGCGCGGCGACGGCCTCCTGTCGCTCTCGGCCGCGGTGCGCCGGGAGGTCCGTGGGGGCGCCGCCCCCCGGGAGGCCGCCGAGACCGTCCGCGCGCGGATCCGCGCCCGCGACCTCCGGCCGTGAGCTGACGGGCGCCCCGCCCGACCCGGCCCTCGTGCGCTTCCTCCGACATCCCGTCGTCCTCGCCTCCGCGGCTGGTATCCTCCTCGCCCTGGCGCTGCTCGCCGCCTGGGCGGTGCGCCTCGATCGTGAGCTGGCCGAGACCTGGACGGCGCGGAAGTGGAACGTCCCCTCCCGTGTATTCTCGGCCCCGCTGCGGCTCTATCCCGGCATGGCGCTGGCCGAGGCGGGCCTGGAAGAGGCCCTTCCGGCCCTCGGCTACCGGGAGCGGTCCGGGTCCGACGGCGCGTTCGACAGCGCATCCGGCGGCGCGTTCGATGGGGTCGCGGCCGCGGAGGCGTTTCCCCCCGGCACCTACGCGCGGACACCGGGGCGTCTGCTCGTCCATCTGCACGACTTCGACTATCCCGAGGGCCCGCGCCCGGGCTACGTCCTGGAGATCCGGTCGCGGAACGCCCGGATCGCCTCGCTCCGGGACCTCTCCCGCGGTCGCGAGCTCCCGACCGCGCGCCTGGAGCCGGAGGAAGTGGCGGCCATCTTCGACGCCCGCATGGAGCGGCGCACCCCCGTGGAGTTGGCGGCCGTGCCGCCGGTGCTCATAAAGGCGGTGCTGGCGGTGGAGGACCGGCGCTTCTACGCGCACGAGGGCCTGGATCCGCGGCGGATCCGGGCCGCCGCCCTCGCCAACCTCGGCGCGCGCCGCTACGCCCAGGGAGGGAGCACCCTCACCCAGCAGCTGATCAAGAACTACTACCTGCACCACGAGAAGTCGCTCGCCCGCAAGGCGAAGGAGGCGGCGATGGCGGTCCTGTTCGAGCGCCGCCATTCGAAGGAGGAGATCCTGGAGGCGTATCTGAACGAGGTTTACCTCGGGCAGGACGGGGCGGCGAGCATCGCCGGGGTCGAGGAGGCCGCCCGGCACTACTTCTCGCGTGGCGTGTCGCAGCTCGAGCTCCCGGAGGCGGCCCTGTTGGCCGGCCTGGTCCGCGCCCCGGGCACCTACGACCCGGCGCGCCATCCGGAGCGCGCGCGGACGCGCCGGGCCACCGTGCTGGGGCTCATGGTCGCGCAGGGCCGGATCTCGGAGGAGGAGGCCGCCCGCGCCCGCCGCGCGCCGCTCCCGCCCCCGCGCCGCGCTCGCCCGCTGGACGGGGCGCCCTACTTTACCGACTTCGCGCTTCGGGAGCTGCGGGACCGGTTCTCCCGCGACGCGTTGACGCGGGAGGGCTACCGCATCTTCACTACTCTCGACCCGCGCGCCCAGCGGGCGGCCGAGCGCGCGGTCGCCGAGGGGCTGGCGGAGCTGGACGGCCCGGCCTCGTCCGACTCCGAGGATCCTGGGGCCCGGGCCCAGGCGGCGCTGGTCGTCCTCGATCCCCGCACGGGCGAGCTCCGAGCCCTGATCGGCGGCCGCGACTGGCGCGCCTCGCAGTTCAACCGCGTCGTCCAGGCGAGACGCCAGCCCGGATCGTTGTTCAAGCCGTTCGTCTACCTGGCGGCCCTTGCCGACGGCGAGCGCACCCTGGCCAGTCCGGTCGCCGACACGGCGCTGTCGGTGACGGTGGCCGGTCGCGCCTGGGCTCCCCGGAATCACGACGGCGTGTTCCACGGGACGGTGACGCTCCGCGAGGCGCTCGAGGGGAGCTACAACGTGGCCACCGCGCGCCTGGCGCTGGACGTCGGGTTGGAGCGGGTGGCGGAGACCGCTCGACGGGTCGGCATCCGGAGCGACCTGCGGCCCGTCCCCTCGCTCGCGCTCGGCGCGTTCGAGGTCACCCCGCTGGAGATGGCGACCGCTTACGGGACGCTCGCGGCGGGCGGCGTCCGCGCCGCGCCCCGCTCGATCCTGGAAGTCGTCACCCCGGAGGGCGAGATTCTCGCCGCGCACGACCTGCGGGTGGAGCGGCGGATCGCGGAGGGGCCGGCCTTCCTGGTGACCCGCGCCCTGCAGGGCGTGGTGGAGCGGGGGACGGCGGCGCGCGCCGCGGCTCTCGGCTACCGCGGGCGGGCGGCCGGGAAGACGGGGACGACCAACGATTCGCGGGACGCCTGGTTCGTGGGCTACACGCCGGAGCTGCTGGCGCTCGCCTGGGTCGGCTTCGATGACAACCGGCCGCTCGGGCGGACCGGCGCGCAGGCGGCGCTGCCGATCTGGACGCGCTTCATGCGCGGGTACGCCGCCGCGGGGGGCGCGGCGGACTTCGTGCCGCCGCCCGACGTGGTGGAGCTGGAGGTGGATGCGGCGACCGGCCTGCTGGCGCACCCCTCGTGCGGGCCCTCGCGCCCGGAGGCGTTCCTGGTCGGGACCGAGCCGAGCGAATCGTGTCGGGAAAGGAGACGGCCGTGGTGGTGGATCTTCTGAGCCGGGGGTGGGGGCGCGCGGCGGTCCCCCTTCTGCTGACGGCGCTGGTGGTGGCCTGCGGCGCACGTCCGGTCGAGGTGCGGTCGGAGCCGCCCGAGCGCGCGGCCCCGGCGGGCGCGGAGGCGGAGGACGCGGAGGCCGCCGAGGCGGAGGCGCCCGCGCCCGCCGATCCCGGCGCCGGCACCCCGGAGCGCCGGGCCTCGGAGCACCTGATGGCCGAAGGCGTCGAGGCCCTGGAGGGGGGCGACGCCGCGCTCGCCGCCCGGCGGCTGGAAGAGGCGATCCGGGTGGACGGCTCCAACGGCCTCGCCTACTACCATCTGGCCCGCGCGCGGCTGGCGGCCGGGCGCACCGACGACGCCCGCGACCTGCTGGACCGGGCGATCGAGCTCCTGCGGCCCTACCCGGCGCGCCGCGCCGAGGCGGAGCGCCTGCGGGCGCGCCTGGGGGACGCCGAGCGTTGAAGCGCGCGACGGCCCGCCCTATACTCGCCCGGGGCGCGCCGCGTCCCTGAGGACCCGATCCCCGATTCCGGAGGCCGATTGGCGGGCGAGCGCAGTGCGAGAGTGGTGGGCACCGGCTCCTGGCTGCCGGAGACACGACTCGACAACTACGCGCTCTTCCAGCGGGAGAGCATCCGCGCCGCCTTCGACCTCGAGCGGGCCCGCGCCTCGCTGCGCGACGGCGACGAGGCCGACCGGCTCCCCCCCGACGAGGTCTTCCACCGCTGGGCGCTGCAGGTGACCGGGATCCGCGAGCGGCGCATCCTGGACTTCGACGGCGACCTCGACACGGAGCACATGTGCGCGGAGGCGGGCCGGCGGGCGCTCGCCATGGCCGGCCGCGAGCCGGACGAGCTGGACTTCGTCATCGTGGCCACGGTCACCGCCTCCGACGAGGTGCCGAACGCCGCCTGCACGGTCGCCGAGCGGTTGGGCGTGCCGCACCTCGGTGGCTTCACCCTGAACGCGGCCTGCGCCGGATACGTCTTCGCGCTCGCGATGGGCTGGACGCTCATCCGGGCCGGCGCGGCGGAGCGGGTGCTGACGATCGCCGGGGACGCCCTGTCGCGGATCACCGATTACACGGACCCGAAGACGGCGGTGCTGTTCGGCGACGGGGCCGGGGCGGCCCTCCTGGAGCCCACGGAGGCCGAGGGGGACGGGATCCTCGGGGTACCGAGCCTCACCGGCCGCTACGACCGCGACCCGCTCTACATGGTGGGACAGGCGTGGGGCGAGCCGGGGGACCCGCCGCCCACGCTGCGCATGGGGGGCGGCCCCCAGATCCTGCGCCAGGCGATCGCCTCGATGGCCGATTCCGGCGAGGCCGCCCTCCGCGCGGCGGGTCGGAGTTGGGACGAGGTGGACCTGGTGGTTCCGCACCAGGCGAACCTGCGGATCACCCGCGGGCTCGAGAAGCAGCTGCGTCTGTCGCGCGGCCGGGTGCTCCACACGATCGAGTGCTACGGGAACATGTCCGCCTCGACGGTGGGGGTCGGCTTCGACGAGGCGGTTCGCGGGGTGCACGGCCCCCTACCGGATCCCTCGCTGGTCGTGCTCACCGCGGTTGGCGGCGGGTACACGAGCGGCGGGCTGGTGCTCTCGCAGCGGGCGCTCGCCTGACTCACCCCGGCAGGGGGCGGCCGCCGACCGAGAGGATCGTCGGCAGGAAGCCGGAGACCAGTGTCCAGCGCCGGGCGTCCGGGCTGGCGAACAGGTGGCCGGTGGAGGTGCCGAAGTAGGCCCCGCAGGGGCGACCGCCGTCCGTCCAGAACGCCTCCCGCAGGACCGAGACGTACGCGTGCGTCTGGGGCAGGCCGTCCGTCCGCGCCCGCCAGCTCCGGCCCGCGTCGCCGGTCTCGTAGACCCGGAGCTTCCCCTCGCACACGCACCGCATGTGGCTGCTCTCCTCGGGCACCACCCAGCACCGGTCGGGGTCCGACGGATCGAGCCCGACCACGTAGCCGAACCCGCTCGGCAGCCCCTCGGTCACCTCGGACCAGGACGACCCGCGGTCGTCGCTCCGGTACACGCCGTCGTACCCTTGCCGCCACAGACGGGACGGGCGAGACGGATGCAGCCGGAGAGCGTGCGGGTTATGGCCCGCCGGAGCCATGCGGTCGGGCAGGTGCTCGGCCCGGACGCCCTGATTGATCGAATGCCAGCTCCCCCCGTCGTCCTCGCTCCGGTAGCAGCCGCCGGCCGAGACCGCGACGAAGAGGCGATCCGGCTCCGACGGATCGACCTGGACCGAGTGGAGGAAGAGGCCGCCCTTGGCCGGCTGCCAGGCGCTCCGGCTGGGATGCCGCTCCAGGGCCGCGATCCGGCGCCAGCTGCGGCCCGCGTCCTCGCTCCGGAACAGCGCCGCCGGGGCCACGCCCGCGTGGAGCCGCTCCGGTCGGCTCGGGTCCGCCGCTTCCAGGTGCCAGATCGCCTCCAGGCTCGCCTCGGCCGCCCCGTCGGAGGCGATCCGGCCCTCCACCTGTCGCCAGGATCGGCCGTCGTCGTCGCTGCGGAAGACGTGGGCGCCCCACACGGGATGGTTGGCCGCGGCCCAGGCGCGGCCGGGATGGCGGAGGTCGGCGACCGCGTCGTACACCTCGTAGCCGGCGAGGAACGGCCCCTCCAGCGCCCAGCGGGCGCGGCCTCCGGCCGAGGGCACGCGGAACAGGCCCTTCCGGGTGCCGACGAGCAGGAGGACCTCCTCGACGGGCTCGGCGGACGGAGCCCCGGAGCCTCCGCTCACGACGCAACGGGGGCGCGGTCCGACCCGTCGCGTTCGGCGCCTCCGTCCTCGACCGACCCCTCCCACCCTCCGAGCGGCAGGACCTCGGCGTCGGCCCCGGCCGGCAGGCGGCCCGTGCCCTCGGGGAAGACGAGGAGGGCGTCGGCGGCGACCATGGAGGTGAGGATCCCGGAGCCCTGAGGCCCCGTGAGGGCGGCCCGGAGCGCGCCGTCCTCCGCGCGGGAGAGCCGCACGCGAAGGTAGGATGTCACGTCCTCGGGTCCCTCCACGGGCCGGTCGAGCCGCGCCCGGAGCGTCCGCCGCCGGAGGCGGGCGTGCCCCGCCATCCGGCGCAGGGCGGGTCGGACGAACACCTCGAAGGCGACCAGCGCCGACACGGGGTTTCCGGGCACCCCCCACACCGGCTTTCCCCCGAGCACGCCGAAGGCGAGGGCGCTCCCCGGGCGGACGCGCACGCGCCAGAAGACCGGTTCCATGCCCAGCTCCTCGAGCACCGCGCGCACGTGGTCCCGCTCCCCCACGCTCACCCCGGCCGCGGAGACCAGCGCGTCGCACCCCTCCAGACCGCGCAGCTTCCGCTCGAGGTCCGCCGGATCGTCGCGGGCGATGCCCAGGTCCACCGGCTCGCCCCCGGCCGAGCGCACCTGCGCACGGAGCGTCGGCCCGTTCGTGTCCATGATCTTCCGGCCGGCGCGCACGGCGTCGAGCTCCTCGAAGGAGGCGAGCTCGTCGCCGTTGGTGAGCACGCCCACCACGGGTCGCCGGCCGATCATCGCCTCCGAGCGTCCGGTGAGGGCCAGCGCGCCGATCGCGGCCGGGCCGAGCGCCTCGCCCGCCCGCAGCAGGAGGTCGCCGGCCCGCACGTCCTCGCCCGCCGCCCGGATGTTGCGCCCCGCGTCGTCGTCCCGAAGGAACGCGACCCGCCCGTCCGGGGCCGGCTCCGTGTGCTCCACCCGGACCACGCCCGTCGCGCCCTCCGGCACGGGCGCCCCCGTCATGACCTTGACCACGGTGCCGGGGCGGAGCGGGCCCTCCGGGAAGCCGCCGGCCGGGACCTCGCCCGAGACCGGAAGGGTGACCGGCGCCTCCGGCCGGGCTCCGGCCACATCGGCGGCCCGGACCGCGTAGCCATCCATGGCGCTGTTGTCCCAGGGGGGGTGGTCCACCTCCGAGTGGACGTCCTCCGCCAGCGCGCGGCCCAGGCAGTCGTCCAGCGGGCGGCGCTCCCGTCCGAGCGGCGCCACGCGGGCGAGGATCCGGGCCAGCGCCTCGTCCCGGGAGAGCCAGTCGGCCGCCCGGCGGCGGTTCACGGGCGGCCGGCCCCGACGCTCGGCCCGCCCGTTTCGACGTCGCGAGCGCGAGATTCGGCGGCGGACCCGCGAGACTCGGCGCCGCGCCCGTCCGCGCCAGCCTCCGGCTCCACGTAGCCCGGCCCCCCGAACAGCGCCAGCTGCTCCACCACCAGCTCTTCCAGCGCCCGCGCCACCGCGCCGGGCGCGTCGTAGCCGTTCAGCAGCAGCGCGAACACGAGCGGCTCGCCGCGGGCGTCGTGGACGTAACCCGCCAGCGCCCGCACTCCTGAGAGCGAGCCCGTCTTGGCGCGGACGTTCGCCTCCCCCGCCGTGCCGAGGAAGCGGGCGGCCAGCGTCCCATCCACCCCGCCGACCGGAAGCGAGGCGGCGAACAGCTCCCCGAACGGGAGCTGCCGCACCCGGCGGAGGATGCGCGCCAGGGCGGCCGGGCTCGCCTCGCTGTACCGGGAGAGGCCGGAGCCGTCCGCCAGGGAGAGGGCGCCGGGGGGGATGCCCCAGCGCGCGACCGTCGCCTCGACCACCGCGAGCCCCGCCTCGTCGGTGGCCGCCTCCCCCGCCTCGCGACCGAGCGTCCGCAACAGCGTCTCGGCGATCTCGTTGTCGCTCGGCTTCAGCATGCGGGGAAGCAGGGCGCCAAGGGAGTCCGACGGGACCTCGGCCGACCAGCCGGGGGACTCGGGGGGCCGCTCCGCGGGCGTGGGGCGGCGCGGCGCGCCCTCCACCGCGACCCCGGAATCCGCCAGGACCAGGAGGAAGCGCTCGAGCAGGTGCGCGGTCGGGTCCGCCGGCGCGAGGAGGAGGGGCACGGGCGCGCCGGGGGGGATCCAGCCTTCCAGCCTCGGCGTTCCCTCGTCCGGGTCGGGCATCCAGCGGAGCCGCGCCTCCGAGCCGGGCGTTCCCGTCCGCACGTCGTGGAGCAGGGGGAGCGGCGGCAGCCCGTCGGGAAACTCGAGCGCGGCCGGCTCGCCGAGGTCCGGCGCCGGGACGAGCCGCGCCCGCACCCGGGCCGGGCCCATCTGGAGGCCGCTCACCCCGACCCCCCACCCGCCGACCACGTCCTCCCACATCCAGCCCCGTCCCCACATCGGGCCTTCCAGCGCCCGGCCGTCCCCGACGAGGTCGCCGGCGATCCGCCGCACGCCGGCGCGGCGCAGCCGCCCCGCCCAGGCCGCGAGCGCCTCGGGCCCGATGCCCGGGTCGCCCCCGCCCACGATCCAGAGGTCGCCCGGGATCGCCCCCTCCCGGGGCGGCTCCTCGGCGAGCAGCCGCGTACGCCAGCGGAACCCCGGGCCGAGCGTCTGGAGCGCCACGGCCGCCGTCACCAGCTTGGCGGCGCTGGCGCTCGTGAAGCGGCGCTCCGCGGCGCGCCGGTAGAGGACGCGCCCCGAGCCCGCCTCCTGTACCACCATGCCCGCGTGCGCGCGCAGGAGCGCGGGGTCGTCGAACAGTCGATCCAGCCGGCGGGCGAGCTCTCGCTCCGCCAGCCCGGCCGGCGCCTCCGCGGGGTGCCGGGACGGCTCTCCCTCGTCCGCCTCCGTCGTCGGGGTGGGGGCCCGCCGCTCGTCCGCCTCCGTCGCGGTCGGCGGCTCCTGCGCCAGCAGCGCCCCGCCGCCGCGCGCGCCGGAGGGGCCCGAAGCCGCCGGAAGAGGGAGGGACGTGCCCGAGCCGGACGCCGCCGGAAGAGCGAGGTTCGAGGCCGGGCCGGACGGCGCCGGGAGGGGGAGAACCGGGGCCAGGCCGGCGAGGAGGCCGGCCAGCGCGAGGGCCCGGGCCGGCGCCCGCGTCGCGCCCGCGCGTCCCGGACGGGTCAGAAGTAGTACCAGAGGCCGACGCTGAGGTGGAGGTTGTTCGTCCACTGGCTCTCCTGCGGCACCCGCGCGCCCGCTTCCTCGAGCGCCTCCAGCACCTCGGCCTGGAAGAACCCGTCGGGCGCCCGCAGGCGGAAGATCAGGTCCCGCGCCTCGACCGAGAGGCCGAGGCGGCGGGAGAGGAGGACCTCGACGCCGAGCCCCGCCTGGAAGATGGGAGCCGTGTTGACCTCGTAGCGGAAGGGAGAGAGGTCCGGGGTCTCTTCGTCCGTCCCATCCGGCGCCTCGCCGTTCTCCTCCTCGCCCTCCTCCGGCGGCTCCGGCGGGACCTCCAGCGGGTGGACGGGCTGGTCGAGCCCGACCATGAGGCCGGTGCCGAGGAGGACGAAGGGCTGCAGGCCGTGCCAGGTCCGGGCGCCCGTGAGCGCCACCTGCACGGCGCCGTCCACCACCGCCCAGCGCAGCGGGACCGTGTCCACCACGCGCGGCCCGCCCTCGGCGAGCGGGTCGATCACGAAGCGGTCGGACAGCCCGCCGCCGAGGCCGAACTCGACGGAGAGGGGGCTGCTCACCCGCAGCCGCAGGCGTCCTCCCCCCACCTCGGCGGCGCCGGGGCCGAACTCCAGCGGGCCCCGGTCGCTCGAGAGCCATCCGCCGTAGCCGCCGAGCCGGAGGGAGCCCTCGATCCAGCGGTAGGGCGAGGTGAG